>NZ_AUEX01000010.1:0-162701 GCF_000426205.1 Acidovorax sp. JHL-9 | reverse complement strand
CAGCCACCAACGATGCCGGCAAGAGCAAGTTCATGGGCAGCGAAATCGCCAAGAGCGACCGGCCCGAACTGACCGCCGCCAAGATCATCGTCTCCGGAGGCCGGGCGCTGGGCAGCAAGGAAAAGTTCGACGAAGTCATGACCCCGCTGGCCGACAAGCTGGGCGCGGCGCTGGGTGCCAGCCGCGCGGCGGTGGACGCGGGCTACGCGCCCAACGACTGGCAAGTGGGCCAGACGGGCAAGATCGTGGCGCCGCAGCTGTACGTGGCAGCAGGCATCTCGGGGGCGATCCAGCACCTGGCGGGCATGAAGGACTCCAAGGTGATCGTGGCGATCAACAAGGACCCGGAGGCGCCGATCTTCAGCGTGGCCGACTATGGGCTGGAGGCGGATTTGTTCCAGGCCGTGCCGGAAATGGTCAAGGCGCTGTAAAGCCTGTCCGCCCGCAAAAAGGCATCGCTTGCGATGCCTTTTTTTTGACATTGCATCCCCTCGGAGAACCCCATGAGCTACACCGCCCCCGTCAAGGACATGCTGTTCAACATGCAGCACCTGGCCCATATTGAACAGATCGCGCAGATCCCCGGTTTCGAGGACGCCGGCCTGGACACCGCCGCCGCCGTGCTGGAAGAATGTGCCAAGTTCACCGAGGGCGTGCTGGCCCCGCTCAACTTCGAGGGCGACAAGAATCCGTCGTCCTGGAAGGACGGCGTGGTCACCGCCACGCCCGGCTTCACGGACGCGTTTCGCCAGTTCACCGAAGGCGGCTGGCAGGGCCTGCAGCACCCGCAAGACTTCGGTGGCCAGGGCCTGCCCAAGACCATTGGCGCGGCCTGCACGGAAATGCTCAACAGCGCCAACATGAGCTTCGCGCTGTGCCCGCTGCTGACCGATGGCGCCATCGAGGCGCTGCTGACCGCCGGCAGCGACGAGCTCAAGGCCATCTACCTCGAAAAACTCATCTCGGGCCAGTGGACCGGCACCATGAACCTGACCGAGCCGCAGGCCGGCTCGGATCTGGCGCTGGTGCGTACCAAGGCCGAGCCGCAGCCCGACGGCACGTACAAGATTTTTGGCACCAAGATCTTCATCACCTGGGGCGAGCACGACATGGCCGAGAACATCGTCCACCTCGTGCTGGCCCGCGTGGCCGGTGCGCCCGAGGGCGTCAAGGGCATCAGCCTGTTCGTCGTGCCCAAGTACCTGGTGAACCGGGACGGCAGCCTGGGCGTACGCAACGATGCACATTGCGTGAGCATCGAGCACAAGCTGGGCATCAAGGCCAGTCCCACGGCCGTGCTGCAGTTTGGCGACCATGGGGGAGCCGTGGGTTATCTTGTCGGTGAAGAAAACCGCGGCCTCGAATACATGTTCATCATGATGAACGCCGCGCGCTATGGCGTGGGCATGCAGGGCATCGCGGTGGCCGAGCGCGCCTACCAGAAGGCCGTGCAATATGCCCGCGACCGCGTGCAGAGCCGCCCCGTGGACGGCAGCATCAACGCCAGCGCAGCCATCATCCACCACCCGGACGTGCGCCGCATGCTCATGACCATGCGCGCCACCATTGAAGGCTGCCGTGCCATGGCCACCGTGGCCGCTGCCGCCTACGATGCCGCCCACCACCACCCCGATGCCGAGGTGCGCAAAGAGAACGCCACGTTCTACGAATTCATGGTGCCGCTGGTCAAGGGCTACAGCACCGAGATGAGCCCGGAAGTCGCCAGCCTGGGCGTGCAGGTGCACGGTGGCATGGGCTTCATCGAGGAAACGGGCGCGGCGCAGTACTACCGCGACGCCAAGATCCTGACGATCTACGAAGGCACCACCGCCATCCAGGCCAACGACCTGGTGGGCCGCAAGACCGCGCGCGACGGCGGCCAGGCGGCCAGGGCGATTGCCGCGCAGATCGAAAAAACCGAAGCCGAACTGCTGGCCAGCGGCACGCACGCTGCCAAGACCGTGGCGCGCCGGCTCGCGGCGGCACGCCAGGCCTTTGTGGACGTGGTGGCTTTCGTCGCCGGGGGCGCCAAGGCCAGCCCCAATGCGGTGTTTGCCGGCAGCGTGCCCTACCTCCTGCTGGCAGGTAGCCTGGTGGCGGGCTGGCAACTGGCGCGCAGCCTGCTGGTGGCCGAGGACCTGTTGCCCAAGGGACAGGACGAAGCCTTCCTGCGCGCAAAAATCACCACTGCGCAGTTCTATGCCGAGCACATCCTGGTCAAGGCGCCGGGCCTGCGCGACAGCATTGTCGAAGGCGCCGCCAGCGTGACCGGTCTGGCGCTGGACGCCTTCTGAGACTGCCGGCCCGGTGAAAGCTCCCTGCGGTGCAGGGGCTGTCTGCTAAAAATGATAGCTGCTAGCGCTTGAGGAATAAGCGCTAAAGGCATGTTTCATTCATATTTTTCGGAAAGTTGTTGCCATGTCGAAACTGCCCCCCGTGTTGCAGAACCTGTCACTGCCCGTGATCGCATCGCCGCTGTTCATCATCAGCAACCCCAAGCTGGTGATAGAGCAGTGCAAGGCCGGCGTGGTGGGTGCCATGCCTGCGCTCAATGCCCGGCCCGCCGAGCTGCTGGACGAGTGGCTGGCCGAGATCACCGAAGCCCTGGCCGCCTACAACCAGGCCCACCCCGACAAGCCTGCGGCGCCCTTTGCCATCAACCAGATCGTGCACAAGAGCAACGACCGGCTGGAGCATGACATGCAGGTCTGCGCCAAGTACAAGGTGCCGATCATCATCACCAGCCTGGGTGCCCGCGAAGACGTGAACCAGGCCGTGCATGCCTGGGGCGGCATCGTGCTGCACGACATCATCAACAACAAGTTCGCGCACAAGGCGATTGAAAAGGGCGCCGACGGCCTGATCGCCGTCGCGGCCGGTGCGGGCGGCCATGCGGGGGTGAAGAGCCCGTTTGCACTGATCCAGGAGATCCGCCAGTGGTTCGACGGCCCTGTGGCGCTCAGTGGTTCCATCGCCAGCGGCGGCGCGGTGCTGGCGGCGCAGGCCATGGGTGCAGACTTTGGCTACATCGGCTCGGCCTTCATTGCCACGCACGAGGCGCGGGCCTCGGATGCCTACAAGCAGGCCATCGTGGAAGGCAGTTCGGACGACATCGTCTACAGCAACCTGTTCACCGGTGTGCACGGCAACTACCTGGCGCCGTCGATCCGCGCGGCGGGCATGGACCCGGACAACCTGCCCGAGTCCGACCCGAGCAAGATGAACTTTGGTGGTGACGCGAAGAAGGCGTGGAAGGATATCTGGGGTTGCGGGCAGGGCATCGGGGCGATCAATGCGGTGACCAGCACGGCGCAGCTGGTGGCCAAACTGCGTGATGAGTATGAGGCGGCGCGGGCGCGGTTGAAGTTGTAATTTTTGCTGTTATTTGGCTCTGGTGCCTATGGGTATTGCGCTGGTAGCTATTGTTTTTGTATTTTTTGGTGTGTTTTTTTGAGGGCGGGGGCCGGGTCTCGGCCCGGCGGCCGACTCACTTTCTTTTGCTTCGCCAAAATAAAGTAAGCAAAGAAAAGGCGACCCACAGTCTGCGACCCCTGCGGGGCAGACCTGCGTCTGGGCGGTTGCGGGGTGCGCCGTGGAACTCGCTTTGCGCTGCGCGCGCCGCTCGGACAGCCACGGCGAGTCAGTTGACGAGGCATGCGCGCACTGGCGCGCATGCTCACCCCGCAACCGCCCCGCCGCAGGCGCAGCCAGATGGGGTTGAAGCCAAATACGGGCCATCGCTGCGCTCGGCCTCCTCTCGCGGGCGCAAGCACCGCAGGTTGCCCGCAGCGCAGCGAAGGGACGCAGCCTGTAGGGTCGCCTTTCTTTTGGGTACGTTTGGTGCTGGAGTAGGTTGCGAAGCAACTTGCGAGAGCACCGTGCGCAAAGCGCACCTTTGGCGAGGCAAAGACAACCCGCAAAGCGGGTTGATTTAAAAGTACCTCGCCCGCCGGGGCGAGACCCGGCCTCCGCCCTCAACCAAGGCACAGTAAAAGCTATTAAAGCAATAGCTACCAGCGCAAGAAAAATAAGCGCAAAAAACCAATCCAACCCCAAAACTCACAACCCGTAAGTCAACTCCCGCGCCTTCCCCCAGAACACCCGGTACATGAAGATGGTGTACAGGATGATCGCCGGCAGCGTGATCGCCACCCCCACCCCGATCACCGCCAGTGATTCGGTGGCGCTGGCCGCCTCCCACACCGTCAGCCGGTCGATCACGATGTAGGGGTAGATGCTGTACGCCAGCCCGAAGAAGGCCAGCACGAAGATCAGCACCGTGGCCGCGAACACGATCCAGCCATAACCAGCCGCCACCACGCGCGGTGCGGCCAGCACATGGCGGATGGCGAAGAACGCCGCCACGCAGGCCAGCGGAATCGGCAGCAGGGCGAACAGCTCGGGCAGCACGAACCATTTGTCGAACACCGTGCGGCTGACCAGCGGCGTGGCCAGCGAGATTCCCATGAGCGCAAAGCCCATGGGCCACAGGGCGCCCTGGCCCCAGCGGGCGGCCTTGCGCTGCAGTTCGCCATCGGTCTTCATGATGAGCCAGCCCACGCCCAGCATGGCGTAGGCGGCGGGCAGGGTGAGCGCGATGCCGGTGGCAAACAGCATTCCCCACAGGTCACGCTGAAAGCCCGTGATGTAGGCGCCCAGCATCCAGCCCTGGGACAGCGTGGTGACCAGCGAGCCGGCGGCAAACACGCGGTTCCAGGTGGTCTTGTGGGCGTCGCGGGCCTTGACGCGAAAGTCGAACGCCACGCCACGCAGCACCAGGCCCAGCAGCATCACCGCCACGGGCAGGTACAGGGCCGACAGCACCATGCCGTGCGCCATCGGAAAGCAGATCAGCAGCACGCCAATGCCCAGCACCAGCCAGGTCTCGTTGGCGTCCCAGAAGGGGCCGATGCTGGACACCATCACGTCTTTTTCGGCATCGGTGGCGAAGGGCAGCAACATGCCCACGCCCAGGTCGTAGCCGTCCAGGATCACATAGGCCAGCAGTGCCAGGCCCATGATGGCCATGAAGATCAGGGGCAGGGCCGTGGCCCAGGGCAACGTTTCCATGGGGGTTCCTTAACTGGCTTGAGCGGGTGCCGGGGGTGCCACGGTGGACACGGGCAGGGTCGAGTGCTCGGCCATGTACTTGATCACGCCGACATAGGCCGTGAGCAGCAGCACATAGACCGTGAGGTAGGCCGCCAGCGTGCCGGCCACCATGGCGGGGGCGTGCGGTGCCACGGCGTCTGCCGTCCTGAACAGGCCATAGACCAGGTAGGGCTGGCGACCGATTTCGGTCACGTACCAGCCGGCCAGCGTGGCCATCCAGCCCGAGAACGCCATGCCCACCAGCGTGTACAGCAAGGGGCGGGGCAGGGTGGCCAGGTCGTGCGCGCGGCGCCGGTACAGCACCCAGGCGGCCACCCAGGCTACGGCCAGCATCAGCAGGCCCAGGCCCACCATCACGCGAAAGCCCCAGAACACGGGTGCCACCGGCGGGTGGGCGCCCGGAAATTCGTTCAGGCCCTTGAGTTCGGCATCGGCGTCGTGCGCCAGGATCAGGCTGGCCCCCTTGGGGATCTGCAGGGCGTAGTCGGTGCGGCCTTCCTTTTCGTTGGGCCAGCCGAACAGCGTGAGCGGAGCGCCCTTCTCGGTGTGCCAGATGCCTTCGATGGCGGCGATCTTGGCGGGCTGGTGCTGCAGCGTGTTCAGGCCATGCAGGTCGCCCATGAAGATCTGCAGCGGAATCACGAGGGCCACGGCCGTGATGGCGGTGCGCAGTGCCTTGCGCGTGCCCTCCGTGGCCGTGCCCTTGAGGAGCTGCCATGCGCTCACCCCGGCGATCAGAAAGCCCGCCGTGAGGGCCGAGGCCAGCAGCTTGTGGCCCAGTCGGTAGGGGAACGAGGGGTTGAACACGATGGCCAGCCAGTCCACCGCATGGAATTGGCCGTCGATGATTTCGTAGCCGGCGGGAGTCTGCATCCACGAGTTCAGGCTCAGGATCCAGAAGGCCGACAGCGTGGTGCCCAGGGCCACCATCAGCGTGGCCACCAGGTGCACACGGTTGGATACCCGGCCACGGCCGAACAGCATGATGCCCAGGAAGGTGGCTTCGAGAAAGAAGGCGGAGAGCACCTCATAGCCCAGCAGCGGCCCGGCGATGTTGCCCGCGTGTTCCATGAAGCCCGGCCAGTTGGTGCCGAACTGAAAACTCATGGTGATGCCCGAGACCACGCCCATGGCAAAGGTCAGCGCGAACACCTTGGTCCAGAAATAGTAGGCCTGCTCCCAGCCCGCCGCAGCCGGTGTGCCGCGCGTGGCGTCGTGGCGCAGGCGAAAGAACACCAGAAACCAGCACAGCGCGATCGTGATGGTGGGAAACAGGATGTGGAAACTGATGTTGGCGGCAAATTGCAGCCGCGACAGCACAAAGGCGTCCATGCTCAAACTCCCTTGTCCTTGGTGGCACTACCCTTGCCGGTGAGCCGGTCCTTGAATTCGAGCACGCGGGTGACGGCCGTGCCCATGCCCATCAGCTGCATCGCCGTTTCGGGGGCGAGGCGCTGCACGTCGTCAAACCAGGTCATGAGCCGGTCGATCAGCTCGTGCATGTCGCGCATGCGCTCCTGGGCATGGCGCTCTTCCTCCGAGGTGGGCGCTTCGAGCAGCGCCATGCGCAGCATCGACAACGTGGGCTCGATCTCGCGGCGGCGGCGTTCTTCGGCCAGCACGCGGAAGATCTCCCACACATCCCTGGGCGCCTCGAAATACTCGCGCCGGTCGCCGGGCTGGTGGCTGAGCTTGACCAGGCGCCACGACTGCAGCTCCTTGAGGCCCATGCTGACGTTGGAGCGCGAGAACTCCAGGGTTTCGGCAATCTCGTCCGCATTCAGCGGGCGAGGCGACAGGAAGATGAGCGCATACATCTGGCCCACGGTGCGGTTGATGCCCCAGCGGCTGCCCATTTCGCCGAAATGGGCCACGAACTGGCGATTCAAAGGGGGTAAATGGTTGACATAGGTCATGGACGCGCATTGTGCCCGTGATTTATCGAATTTTCAGTAATTACTGAAAATTCGATAGGTTCAAAGGGTGATGCCAAAAGACGATGGGCTGGGCCCCCGCCGGGTGCGCTCCAGCACGCGCTTGCCAGACGGTGGACAATAGAAGGCTTTTGAACCCGCGCGCCGTGGCCGGTGCCCTGCCGCTGCTTCGTTTTTCTGCATGACCTCTGCTCACTCCCGCACGCCGCTGATCGACATGGTCAAGGGCCTTGCCTGCGTTGCCATCGTGTGGCATCACCTCGCTTTTTATGGCCCCATGTCGGACATCGCGCAGCCGCTGGCGCCGGATTTGATGGCCTGGCTGTACGAGTACGGGCGCATGGCAGTCCAGGTGTTTCTGGTGCTGGGCGGTTACCTGGCCGCCAGCAGCCTGGCGCCCCGGGGGCTGGCACGGTTTGACAGCGCCAGCCAGCAGATCGCCCGGCGCTTCGTGCGCCTGGTAGTGCCCTACGCCGTGGCGCTGGTGCTGGCCGTGGTGGTGGCGGCGCTGGTGCGCAGCTGGGCCGATCACCCCTCGGTGCCCGGCGCACCCGAACTGGCCCAGCTGGTGGCCAATGCGCTGCTGCTGCAGGACATCGTGGGCGAAGAGGCGCTGTCGGCGGGCGTATGGTACGTTGCCATCGACTTCCAGCTTTTCGTGTGTTCCGTGCTGCTGTTCGCGCTGGTTCGGGCGGTGTGCACCGAAGGCCGTGCCCGCCACGCCGCCTGGGCGGGGCGTGCGCTGCTGGTGGCCGGCACGGCAGCCTCGTTGCTGGCGTTCAATCGCCAGCCGCAAATCGACATGTGGGCCTTGTATTTCCTGGGCGCCTACGGGCTGGGCATGATGGCCTACTGGGCTGTGCAGGCACCGCGCGCTGGCGGGTGGATGGCGGGCATTGCCGTGCTGGGCGCCGCCGCCTTGGCGCTGGATTTCCGGGAGCGCATTGCCGTGGCGCTGGTGACGGCGCTGGCGCTGGCATGGGCGCTGCGGTCACCCCACTGGCGGCAGTGGCCGGGGCTCGCACCAGTGGTGCGGCTCGGGCAGCGGTCGTACTCGGTGTTTCTGGTGCACTTTCCGGTGTGCTTGCTGGTCAATGCGGTGGTCAGCCACCTATGGCCGGAATCGCCCGCCTGGAATGCGCTGGGCATGCTGGCGGCCTTCGCCTTGTCGCTGATGGCGGGGTGGCAGCTGTATGAGCGGGTGGAGCGCCATGTGCCGTCCTGGAGCACGGCGCTGCGCTGGCAGGCCGGGCTGGTGGGTACCGGCATGCTGGTGGCGGTGACCACCAGCCATTGGGCCTGATGGCGTGATTGCGCGCGCCGTTCAGCGGTGCAGTTCGCCCGCGCTCTCGGGCTGGTAGACGATGCTTTTCACCCGCACGGTCATGGCCTTGCCGCCAGGGCCGGGCCAGACCAGTTCATCGCCCACCGACAGGCCCAGCAAGGCACTGCCCACGGGGGCAAAGATCGAGATGCGGTCGGCGCTGCCGTCCATGTCGCGCGGGTACACCAGCGTCAGGCAGAACTCCTTGCCGGTTTCCTGTATCGTGAACTGCACGGTGGAGTTCATGGTCACCACATTCGGCGGGATTTCTTCGGGCGCCACCACATCGGCGCGGTCCAGCTCTGCCTGCAGGTCGGCCTTGCCCGGGAAGGCGCTGGTCGGAATCGCCGCCAGCAATGCTTCAATGCGGTCCAGGTCCAGGGATGACAGGATGATCTGGGGTTTGCGCGCCATGCCGTACCTCGAAAGCTCGTTGGAAAGGCCGGGACTGTAGTGGATTGCGAATCTCGCACTGCGCCGCATGGTCAACACGGGCGGAGATTTTTGCGCGCATCGATTTGAATAACTGTATATTTGTACAGTTATGTCGCGTGAAACCCTCCCCGATGATCTGCCCGGCGGCTCGCCGCCCGAAGCGCGCATTTCCATGCACGCCATTCGCGGCCGGGGTGCCGCCACGTTCATGCCCCACCGGTTCATGCGCGATACCCGGACGGCAGTCGATGATGGCTGGGATTTGCCGCCGGAGGATGCGGACCAGGCCGCGCCGCCACCCACCCGCGTGCACCTGGAAACCGCACGCAGCGCCCTGTGCGCCAACGATTCTCCTGACATCTTTTTTGACCACTCGGTCAACCCCTACCGGGGCTGCGAGCATGGCTGCGTCTACTGCTATGCCCGGCCCACGCACAGTTATCTGAACCTGTCGCCAGGGCTCGATTTCGAGACGCAGATCATTGCCAAGCACAACATTGCCGCGGTGTTGCGCTCCGAGCTTTCACGCCCTGGCCATGTGCCGCGCCTGCTCAATATCGGCTCGGCCACCGATTGCTACCAACCGGTGGAGCGCGAGCTGCGGCTCACGCGCGGCGTGATCGAGGTGCTGCGCGATGCGCGGCATCCGTTTTCGCTCCTCACCAAGAGCAGCGGGGTAGAACGCGACCTCGACCTGCTGGTGCCGCTGGCGGCGCAGCGCCTGGCGGCGGTGTATGTGACCATCACCACGCTGGATGCGCAGCTGGCCCGGCGCATGGAGCCGCGCGCGGCCGCGCCCTACCGGCGCCTGCGCACCATCCAAGCCCTGGCCGAGGCCGGCGTGCCCGTGGGGGTGAGCGTGGCGCCGCAGATTCCCTTCATCACCGAAGACATGGAACAGGTGCTGGAGGCTGCGCGCGATGCGGGTGCGCGCAGCGCCTTCTATACCGTGCTGCGCCTGCCCTGGGAGCTCGATGCGCTGTTTCGCGAATGGCTGGCGCTGCATTACCCCCAGCGCGCCGCCCGCGTGATGGCCCGCGTGCAAGATCTGCACAACCTCGACAACGCCCAGCGCGGCGCAGGCAAAACCTACGACAGCGACTACACCACCCGCATGAAGGGCAGCGGCCTGTGGGCCGACCTGCTGCGCCAGCGCTTCACCGGCGCCTGCCGCAGGCTGGGGCTGAACCGCGAGCGCGTGGAACTGGACCTGGGCCAGTTCCGCCCGGGGCTGGCGCGGGGGCAGGGCAGCCTGTTCTGAGCCGGCTGCAGCGCTGTGGCGCCGAGAGGGGGAAGGCCGGTGCGAACTATCCTTGCCACAGCCGCTGCACCACCTGCGTGTACAGCGGGATGCCCAGCACGATATTGAGCGGAAACGTCACCCCCAGCGACAGGCTCACATACAGCGAGGGATCTGCCTCGGGGATGGCAAAGCGCACCACCGCGGGCACGGCGATGTACGACGCGCTGGCCGCCAGCACCATCAGCAGCACCGCATCACCCGCGGGCACCTGCACCAGCCACGCCAGCGCCACGGCAACACTGGCATGCACCAGCGGCCCCAGCACCGCATAGGCCAGCAGCCAGGGCGACTGCCGGCGCACGGCGGGCAGGTTGCGCGCGGTGGAGAGCCCCATGTCCAGCAAGAACAGGCACAGCATGCCCTTGAACAGGTCGCCCGAGAAGGGCTGCATGGCGGCCTTGCCGGCATCGCCCGTCACCAGGCCAATCACCATGGCGCCCAGCAGCAGCAATTGCGTGCCATCGGTAAACGATTCGTGCAGGATCTTGCCTATCGCCAGGCGCGGCCCGGTTGGGGCCGTTGCTGTGCCACCGCGGCCCATGGCCCCCGCGCCCAGGGTTGCTCCGCCCACCGATGCCATCGCCACCATGGGCTGCACGCGGGTGATGGGGACTGCGGCAGTTGCCGGCGCCGCCTGCCGCTGCCGCAGCGCATTGGCCAGCATCACTGCCAGGATGATGGCGGGTGATTCCATCAGCGCCATGGCGGCCGCCATGTAGCCGCCGTAGGGCACCGATTGCGACTCCAGGTACTGCGTGGCCGTCACAAACGTCACCGCGCTCACCGATCCATAGGTGGCCGCCACGGCCGCTGCGTTGAAACCCGACAGCACGCGCCGCAGCAGCACATAGCCCGCCAGCGGCACCACCACGGCCAGCAGCACCGCCAGCCCCAGGCTGCTGGCCACGCTGGGCGTAAAGCCCGATGCCGCCAGCGCAAAGCCGCCCTTCAGGCCCAGCGCCATCAGCAGGTAGATCGACAAGAATTTCGAGATGGCCGCAGGCATCTCCAGGTTGGAGCGGACCAGGCCCGCAAACACCCCCAGGGCAAAAAATAGGACCGCAGGGTCCAGCAAGCTTTGCATCGTTCAACTCCTTTGGCCGGAATGCTATGCAGTCCGGAGTGCAAAGTAAAATCGATTCGAATGCAGTAATCCATAGATAAAAATCGATGAATATCACGTTTCGCCAGTTGCGGCTCTTTCTGGCGCTGGCCGAAACCGGCAGTGTCAGCGCCGCCGCCAGGCGCATGCATGTCACCCAGCCCACGGCATCGATGCAGCTGCGCGAGGTGACGCAGGCCGTGGGCATGCCGCTGTACGAAGTGGTCTCGCGCCGGGTTCACCTTACCGAAGCCGGGCAGGCCTTGGCCCGCACGGCGCGGGCCATTGCCGGCGAGTGGGATGCGTTCGAGCAGCGCGTGGCGGGCGCCAAGGGGCTGACCAGCGGGCGCCTGAAGGTGGCCGTGGTGAGCACCGCCAAATACTTCATTCCCCGCCTGCTGGGCAGTTTCTGCAAGCTGCACCCGCAGATCGACATTTCGCTTGAAATCCTCAACCGCGACCACGTCATCACGCGCCTGCGCAGCAACCTGGACGATCTCTACGTCATGTCCATGCCGCCGGCCGACCTGCCGCTGGAGGACCAGATCCTGATGCCCAACCCGCTGGTGGTCATTGCCGCTGCAAGCCACCCGCTGGCGCGCAGAAAGCGCGTCACACTGGCACAGCTGCAGGGAGAGCGTTTCATCCTGCGCGAAAAAGGCTCGGGCACCCGCATGGCCACCGATGCGCACCTGCGCCAGCGGGGCTTTGCCCCGGCCGCCGTGCTGGAGCTGGGCAGCAACGAGGCCATCAAGGAGTCCGTCGAGGGGCAACTGGGCGTTTCCATCCTCTCCCGCCATGCGCTCGGTGCACACCACGAGGGTCTGGCGGTTCTCCCGGTGCAGGGCTTTCCCATCCGGTCGCAGTGGCACCTGGTCTGGCCCAGGGGCAAGCAGCTGTCACCGATTGCCCAGGTGTTTCAGGGGCACTTGCTGAGCGAGGCGATAGGGTGGCAGGGGGCGCGGTGAGGCCGCGCGCGTTGTCAGCCCCCCGGGCGGCAGCCTGCAAACATGTCCAGCGCGGGGTTGTAGGCGCTGGTCTTCACGTCCATCAGGCCCAGCACCGAATGGAAGTAGTGGTCGTGGCTGATGCGCCGTTCGGCCAGGTCCTTTTGCAGGCAGCCCGTGGTCAGATGGGTGCGCGACTGCATGGCGGGCGAGAGCCAGGTGATCCAGGGCACATGCTTTTGCACATCGGGTGCGATGGCGTAGGGCAGGCCATGCAGGTAGAGGTTGTTCTCGCCCAGCGATTCTCCATGGTCTGCTACGTACATCATCGCTGTTTGCGCTTGCTGGGATTGGGTTGAAAGCCAATGGAGCACGGAATCGAGGAACTGGTCGGTCTGCACGATGCTGTTGTCGTAGGCATTCACCACCTGCTCCTGCGTGCATTCCTGCAGGGCGGTGGCGGTGCATTCGGGCTGGAACTTCTTCAGGGCCTGGGCCGAGCGCTTGTAGTAGGCCGGGCCGTGGCTGCCCATCTGGTGCATCACCAGCACGGTGCCGCGGTTGCGCTGCTCGGCGGGCAGCTCGGCCAGGCGCTTGTCCAGGTCCTTGAGCATGATGGGGTCGAGGCACTCGCCGTCAGGGCACAGGGCCGGGTCTGGCAGGGCCGTGGTGTGCACCTGGCCGACGCGCTCGCACACGCCCTTGCAGCCGGCCTGGTTGTCCAGCCACAGCACGGCCAGACCCGCGTGGTGCAGCACATCGATCAGGCTTTCGTAATTGGCCTTGCGTGACTCGAAGCCGCTGCGCCCCAGGTGTGAAAACATGCAGGGCACCGAGGCCGCCGTACTGGTGCCGCACGACCATGCATTGCGCGCCGTGGCCAGGTCGGTGCGGGCCGACAGCAGTGGCGTGGTGGGGCGGTTGTAGCCGTTGAGCCCGAAGTTCACGCTGCGGCCGGTTTCTCCCAGCACCAGCACCAGCAGGGGCGGTTTTTGCTGGCCTGCATAGCTGGCGCCCAGCTGGGCGTCACGACCCAGCGGCATCAGCGTGCTGGTGTCCAGGCGCAGCGGCTTGGTGGCGATATCGCCCAGTGCATACACGCTGTTGAGCGGGTTGATCAGGTAGCGCAGCCTGGTGTGGTTGCGCATGGTGGAGGCGAAGTCCTGGAACACCAGCAACAGGCAGACCATGATGACCACGATGGCCCCCACCAGCAGCGCGCCGTTGTGTGCCAGGTGGCGAAAGGCATGCATGCGGCGCACCGGCCGGCGGTAGAGCCACAGCAGGGGCGGTGCCGTGAGGGCCAGCACGGTCGCCAGCATGCGCCAGTTGAGCAGGTCGCCGGCCTCTTTCACATCGGTCTGCATCACATTGACCAGCATGCTCGCATCGATGGCAATGCCGTAGGCCAGCATGAAATAGGCGCCGAAGGCGGCCATGAGCAGCATCACGGTGATGGCAGGCTTGAGCGTCCAGCGCCAGGCCAGCAGGCTGAGCAATGCAGCGTTGCCCGCCGCAACAATCACGGCAAAAGCCAGCGCAAAGCCCCAGCCGCGCAGCGTGCCCTGGCCCGGCAGTGCCGCCACTTCGCGCCACAGTGGCACATTGCAGGCGGTGGCCAGCCAGGCGCTGGCCAGCACCACGACCCAGGCGGGGTGGATCTCGCGGGATGCGCGGGGGGGATGGGCAACGGCGTGACGGCCGAAGGCGAAGCGCTGCATGCGCTGCAATAACAATGGCATGGCCCATTGTTGGCAGCGCGGCTTAAGTGAAAATTAATGCGCCACGAGTGCCGGCGTTTTCAGGCCAGCGCGGTGGCGTGGTGCCGCAGGTGGTCGGCCAGGAAGGTCTGGACGAAATAGTAGCCATGGTCGTAGCCCGCATGCCGGCGCAGCGTGAGCGGCTGGCCGACTTGTGCGCAGGCCTCCTCGAACATGTGCGGATGCAGCTGCGTGGCCAGAAACTGGTCGGCCAGGCCCTGGTCGATCAGGATGCCCTGGGGATAGGGCGGGCGGGTTTGCCGGCCCATCAGCACGCTCGCGTCGTGGGCGCCCCAGGTGCTTTCATCCTGGCCCAGATACCCGGTGAAGGCGTTGTGCCCCCAGGGGCACTGGGTGGGTGCGCAAATCGGCGCAAAGGCCGAGACGCTGCGGAACACGCCGGGGTGCCGCAAGGCGAGCGTGAGGGCGCCGTGGCCGCCCATCGAATGCCCGAACAGGCCCAGGCGCAGGTCGTCGAGGCCAAACTGCGCCGCCACATCGGGCAGCAATTCCTTGACGATGTAGCTTTCCATGCACCAGTGGCCGGCCCAGGGCATCTCGGTGGCGTCCAGGTAGAAGCCGGCGCCCACGCCGAACTCCCAGTGGTTGCTTTCTCCCAGGATGCCCGCACCGCGCGGGCTGGTGTCGGGGGTGAGGATGGCCAGCCCCAGTTCGGCCGCCAGGCGCTGTGCGCCGGCCTTGATCGCAAAGGTTTCCTCGTTGCAGGTCAGGCCGGCCAGGTAGGTCAGCAGGGGTACTTTTTGCCCGGCCAGCGCCTGCGGGGGCAGGTACAGGCCAAAGCGCATCGGCAAGCCGATTTCGGAGGAGTTGTGCTTGTAATAGCGCTGCACGCCGCCAAAGCAGGCGTGTTCGCTGGTCAGTTCAAGGGCAGTGAAGGTCATGGATATCAAATTTGGTAGCTGCAAGCGCCTGTCAATAAAGCGCTGGCGGCTGATTCCATCAATAAATGACCACGCCGCGGATGGATTCGCCGCGCTTCATCAGGTCGAACCCCTTGTTGATGTCTTCCAGTGGCATGGTGTGGGTGATCAGGTCGTCGATGTTGATCTTGCCCTCCATGTACCAGTCCACGATCCTGGGCACATCGGTGCGGCCGCGTGCGCCGCCGAAGGCCGAGCCTTCCCATTTGCGGCCGGTGACCAGCTGGAAGGGGCGGGTGCTGATCTCGGCACCGGCCTCGGCCACGCCGATGATGATGCTGCGGCCCCAGCCCTTGTGCGTGCATTCGAGCGCCTGGCGCATCACGGTGGTGTTGCCAATGCATTCGAAGCTGTAGTCGGCGCCGCCGTCGGTGAGCTGCACGATGGCATCCACCACGTTCTCCACCTCCTTGGGGTTGATGAAGTGCGTCATGCCGAACTTGCGCGCCATCTCCTGGCGGGCCGGGTTGATGTCCACGCCGATGATCTTGTCGGCACCCACCATCTTCGCGCCCTGGATCACGTTCAGGCCGATGCCGCCGAGGCCGAACACCACCACGTTGGCGCCGGCCTCGACCTTGGCGGTGAAGATCACCGCACCGATGCCGGTGGTGACGCCGCAGCCGATGTAGCAGACCTTGTCGAAAGGTGCGTCTTCACGGATCTTGGCCAGCGAGATCTCGGGCGCCACCGTGTAGTTGCTGAAGGTGCTGGTGCCCATGTAGTGGAAGAGGGGCTTGCCGTCCATGCTGAAGCGGCTGGTGGCGTCGGGCATCAGGCCCTTGCCCTGCGTGCCGCGGATCAGCTGGCACAGGTTGGTCTTGCGCGACAGGCAGAACTTGCACTGGCGGCATTCGGGGGTGTAGAGCGGTATGACATGGTCGCCCTTCTTGAGCGTGGTCACGCCCGGCCCCACGTCCACCACGATGCCCGCACCTTCGTGGCCCAGGATGGCCGGGAAGATGCCTTCGGGGTCGGCGCCCGAGAGCGTGTAGTAGTCGGTGTGGCAGATGCCGGTGGCCTTGATCTCCACCAGCACTTCGCCGAATTTCGGCCCTTCGAGGTCCACGGTTTCAATGGTCAGGGGCTGGCCTGCTTGCCAGGCGACGGCGGCTTTGGTTTTCATGGAGGTTCCTCAGGTGACAGTGTCGCAGCACTATAAGGGCCACCGGCGGCGGTGACCACGGGCACAAAAAAGCCCGCCGGAGTGCGGCGGGCTTTGGGGTTGCCGGGGCGCGCGGGGCGCCGCCGATCAACGGGCCGTCAGGGGCGGCACGTCACGGCGCATCGAGCCGGTGAACAGCTGGCGTGGGCGGCCAATCTTGTACTCGGGGTCGCCGATCATTTCGTTGAGCTGGGCAATCCAGCCAACGGTGCGGGCCAGCGCGAAGATGCCGGTGAACAGGTTCACCGGAATGCCCATGGCGCGCTGCACGATGCCCGAGTAGAAGTCCACGTTGGGGTACAGCTTGCGCGAGACGAAGTAGTCGTCTTCGAGGGCGATCTTTTCCAGTTCCTTGGCCAGCTTGAACAGCGGATCGTTTTCGAGGCCCAGCTCTTTGAGCACTTCGTTGCAGGTTTCCTGCATGAGCTTGGCGCGGGGGTCATAGTTCTTGTAGACGCGGTGGCCAAAACCCATCAGCTTCACGCCGGAGTTCTTGTCCTTGACCTTCTCCATGAACTCGCCCACCTTGGACACGCCGCCCTGGCGCTGGATGTCTTCCAGCATGTTCAGGCAGGCTTCGTTGGCGCCACCGTGGGCAGGGCCCCACAGGCAGGCCACACCGGCCGAGATGGCCGCAAACGGGTTGGTACCCGACGAGCCGCACAGGCGCACCGTGGAGGTGGAGGCGTTCTGTTCGTGGTCCGCGTGCAGGATGAAGATGCGGTCCAGGGCGCGCTCGAGCACCGGGTTGACCTTGTAGTCCTCGCAGGGCGTGCCGAACATCATGCGCAGGAAGTTGCCGGAGTACGACAGGTCATTGCGCGGGTACATGTAGGGCTGGCCGACGCCGTACTTGTAGGCCATGGCAACCAGCGTGGGCATCTTGGCGATCAGGCGGATCGCGGCGATGTCGCGGTGTTGCGGGTTGTTGATGTCGGTACTGTCATGGTAGAAGGCCGACATGGCGCCCACCAGGCCCGTGAGCACCGCCATGGGGTGCGCGTCGCGGCGGAAACCGCGCAGGAAGAACTGCAGCTGCTCGTTGACCATGGTGTGGTTGATCACGAGCTTGTGGAAGTCGGCGCGCTGGGTGGCGTTGGGCAGATCACCCTTGAGCAGCAGGTAGCAGGTGTCCAGGTAGTCGCACTGCGTGGCCAGCTGTTCGATGGGGTAGCCGCGGTACAGCAGTTCGCCCTTGTCGCCGTCGATGTAGGTGATGGCAGACTGGCACGATGCCGTGGACAGGAAGCCGGGATCGTAGGTGAACATGCCGGTCTGTGCGTACAGCTTGCGGATGTCGATCACGTCCGGGCCGATGCTGCCCTGGTAGACCGGCATTTCCACGCTGGGGCTGCCGTTACTGAACGACAGGGTGGCTTTGTTGTCTGCTAGCTTCATTGTTACTTTCCTTTGGGTTTCCGATGATCCGGTCTGGGGCTGTCTATTCAGTGCCAGGGCGCTATTGCACTGCTGCGCTGCCGCCTTGCCGCAGCATGCCCAGCACTTCATGCACTTCTGGGGTGTCCAGCGGGGCCTGGGGCTCGCGTCGGCGCAGCAGCAGGTCCAGCAGGTCGTTGTCCGCCAGGTCCATCAGGGCCATCAGGCCGTCGGCGTGGCGTTGGGTGAGCTGGGGCTCGAAGCGGGTGAAAAACTGCTCGATGAACAGGTCGTTCTCGAGCAAGCCCCGCCTGCAGCGCCAGTGCAGCCTGCTCAGTGCGCGTTCATCAAGCAGCGGCGACGCTGCTGCGCAGGCGGTGGTGGAAGTTTCACCCATGGCTTGGCGCTCGCTTCAGATGGCGCGACGCACCATCAGTTCCTTGATCTTGCCGATGGCCCGCGTGGGGTTCAGGCCCTTGGGGCACACGTCCACGCAGTTCATGATGGTGTGGCAGCGGAACAGGCGGTAGGGGTCTTCGAGGTTATCGAGGCGCGCGCCCGTGGCGTCGTCGCGGCTGTCGGCGATGAAGCGGTAGGCCTGCAGCAGGCCGGCGGGGCCGACGAATTTGTCGGGGTTCCACCAGAAGCTGGGGCAGGACGTGGAGCAGCTCGCGCACAGGATGCACTCGTACAGGCCGTTGAGCTCTTCGCGCTCTTCGGGCGACTGCAGGCGTTCGCGGTCGGGTGTCAGCTGTTCGTTGATCAGGTAGGGTTTGATCGAGTTGTACTGCTTGAAGAACTGCGTCATGTCCACGATCAGGTCGCGGATCACGGGCAGGCCCGGCAGCGGCTTGAGCACGATGGTGCCCGTCAGGGTGTTCATGTTGGTCAGGCAGGCCAGGCCGTTCTTGCCATTGATGTTCATGGCATCCGACCCGCAGACACCTTCGCGGCAGGAGCGGCGGAACGACAGGGTGGGGTCCTGTTCCTTGAGCTTGATCAGCGCGTCCAGCAACATGCGCTCATGGCCGTCGAGTTCGATCTCGATGGTCTGCATGTAGGGCTTGGCATCCTTGTCCGGATCGTAGCGGTAGATTTGGAATGTGCGTTTTTGCATGTTTCTTCTCTCGTGACGATTTAGAACGTACGGACCTTGGGAGGAACGCTGTCCACCGTCAAAGGCTTGAGGTTGACGGGCTTGTAGTCGAGGCGGCTGCCTTCGCTGTACCACAGCGTGTGCTTGAGCCATTCCTTGTCGTTGCGGCCCAGCGGGAAGTCGGCGTGGTCGGCGGGGTGCTCATAGTCGTACACGGTGTGGGCGCCACGGCATTCCTTGCGGGCGGCGGCCGACACCATGGTGGCCTGGGCCACTTCGATCAGGTTGTCCACTTCCAGCGCCTCGATGCGTGCGGTGTTGAACACCTTGGACTTGTCCTTGAGCGTGACGCCAGCGACCTGCTTGCGGATCTCGGCGATCTTCTTGACGCCTTCGTCCATGCTGGCCTGGGTGCGGAACACGCCGGCATGCTGCTGCATGGTGGTGCGGATGTCGCCGGCCAGGGCCTGGGCGTAGATGCCGTCGCTGGACTTGTCGAGCTGGTTCAGGCGTTCCAGGGTGCGGTCGACCGCATCCTTGGGCAGGGGCTTGTGCTCCTTGTTCTTGTTGTTGAACTCGACGATGTGGCGGCCGGCGGCCTTGCCGAACACCAGCAGGTCCAGCAGCGAGTTGGTGCCCAGGCGATTGGCGCCATGCACGCTCACGCAGGCGCATTCGCCCACGGCATACAGGCCGTTCACCACGGCGTTGTGGATGCCGTTGGCCTGGGTGATGACCTGGCCGTTGATGTTGGTGGGCACGCCGCCCATCTGGTAGTGGATGGTCGGCACCACGGGAATGTCTTCCTTGGTGATGTCGACGTTGGCGAAGTTGACGCCGATCTCGTACACCGACGGCAGGCGCTTGTGGATGGTGTCCGCGCCCAGGTGGCTGAGCTTGAGCATCACATAGTCCTTGTTCGGACCACAGCCCCGGCCTTCCTTGATTTCCTGGTCCATCGAGCGCGAGACGAAGTCGCGGGGCGCCAGGTCCTTCAGTGTGGGCGCATAGCGCTCCATGAAGCGCTCGCCGTTGCTGTTGAGCAAGATGGCGCCTTCGCCGCGGCAGCCTTCGGTCAGCAGCACGCCGGCGCCGGCCACGCCGGTGGGGTGGAACTGCCAGAACTCCATGTCCTGCAGCGCAATGCCGGCGCGTGCCGCCATGCCCAGGCCGTCGCCGGTATTGATGAAGGCGTTGGTGGATGCGGCAAAGATGCGGCCGGCGCCACCGGTGGCCAGCAGCACGGTCTTGGCTTCCAGGATGTACAGGTCGCCGGTTTCCATTTCGAGGGCGGTGACACCCACCACGTCGCCGTCGGCGTCGCGGATCAGGTCCAGGGCCATCCATTCGACGAAGAAGTTCGTCTTGGCCTTGACGTTCTGCTGGTACAGCGTGTGCAGCATGGCGTGGCCGGTGCGGTCAGCGGCGGCACAGGCGCGCTGCACGGGTTTTTCGCCGTAGTTGGCCGTGTGGCCGCCAAAGGGGCGCTGGTAGATGGTGCCGTCGGGGTTGCGGTCGAACGGCATGCCGAAGTGTTCCAGCTCGTACACCACCTTGGGGGCTTCGCGGCACATGAACTCGATGGCGTCCTGGTCGCCCAGCCAGTCGGAGCCCTTGATGGTGTCGTAGAAGTGGTAGTGCCAGTTGTCCTCGGACATGTTGCCCAGCGAGGCACTCACGCCGCCCTGAGCGGCCACGGTGTGCGAACGGGTGGGGAACACCTTGGACAGCGAGGCCACATTCAGGCCTGCGCGGGAGAGTTCAAGCGCGGCACGCATGCCGGAGCCGCCGGCGCCGACGATGACGACGTCGAACTTGCGCTTGGTGATGTTAGCGTTGGTGTAGCTCATTGTTTTTTGCCTTCAGTCGCGGGAATCAAAGACGCCACAGAACCTGGATGCCCCAGCCGGCGCAGCCGACCAGCCAGACGATGGTGAAAATCTGCAGCACCAGGCGCAGGCCCAGCGGCTTGATGTAGTCCATCCAGATGTTGCGCATGCCGACCCAGACGTGCCAGATGAGCGCGATGATCACGGAGAACGTGAGCACCTTCATCCACTGGCTGGAAAAGATGGAGGCCCAGCGGTCATAGCCGATGGGGCCCTTGGTCAGGACCAGCTGTGCCAGCACGATCAGTGTGAACAGTGCCATCAGGACGGCGGTGACGCGCTGGCTCAGCCAGTCGCGCAGGCCATAGTGGGCACCTACGACGGTGCGTTTGTAACCGTAGTTTTCAGACATGGTGGGTTTCCTCTCAGTCGTGGCGCGGCACGCCGGAACCGGCGCTGCCGCGGGGTGAATCAATACAGGCCGAACAGCTTGGCTGCCAGCACCAGCGTCAGGGCAATGCTGATGACCAGCGTCGTCAGTGCCGAGGTCTTGCCGAACTGCTTGTTGACGGCCTCGTGGCTCACATCCATCCACAGGTGGCGCATGCCGGCAATCAGGTGGTGCAGGTAGCCCCAGATCAGCACCAGCGCGACGAGCTTGATGAACCAGCCCGGAGCGAAACCCAGGCCTGTGTTGAACGCGGCCTTGAAGGTGCCAAAGGAGATTTCGGACGACACCGAGGTGTCGAACATCCACAGGACGAACGGCAGCAGCAGGAACATGACCGCACCGCTGGCACGGTGCAGGATCGAAACCCATGCAGCCGGCGTCATGCGGTAAGTGGTGAGGTCCTTGAAGGCGTTGATGTTGCGGAATTCAGGCCGTTTTTTGGCAAGCTCTGTCATGGCGGGGTGCTTTCGTGGATGTAACGACTTTGTAATTGGGAGATGCAAAGAACGCAAAATTCTATTGCAACGCAACAAGTGGGGGTTTCCATGGGTGCAATATTTTGACGTTTCTGCTCAAGTGCCAGCGTGCTGTCAGCTCAATTCGTTGTGGTAATGGTGGGTGTCGGTGCGGTAAAGGCCCCGCCGTAACTCCATGGGAACATCGTTGTAGGTATAGGCGATGCGCTCCACGCTCAAAAGGGGCGTGCCTGTGGTGGTTTGCAAGAGTTGCGCTTGCTCGCCATCGGGCAGCACGGCCCGGATTTTTTCTTCGGCCCGTACCATGCGAACGCCATAGTCGAGTTCAAACATGGCGTAGGTCGGGCCCTGGTAGCCGGCCATCTGTTCCGCCGTCAGGCCTTTGAAGGCCTGGCCGGGCAGCCAGATGTCTTCCAGGATGGTGGGTTCGCCGGCAAACGACAGGATGCGCCGCGCCTGCACCACCGGGTCGCCGCTGCGCAGCGCCAGGGCGCGTGCCACATCGGCACTGGCGCGCACGCGCCGGCATTCCAGTATGGTGCGCTGCGCCGGGCCCTCCACCCGGGCGTCGCCGCTGTCGGGCAACAGCTTCAAAAAGCGGTATTGCACATGCTGCTCGGCATGGGTGGCCACGAAGGTGCCCTTGCCCTGGCGCCGCACCACGAGGTTTTCGGCCGCCAGCTCGTCGATGGCCTTGCGCACCGTGCCCTGGCTGACGCGAAACCGTGCCGCCATGTCCATTTCACTGGGAATGGCTTCGCCGGGCTTCCATTCGCCCTGTTGCAGGCTCTGCAGGATCAATCCCTTGATCTGCTGGTACAGCGGGCTGAATGCCGGCGTCACTGTGCCTGCACCGCCGAGGTGGGGCGCTGGCGCATCAACATGGAAGGGGGGCGAGGACATGGCTGGGGCAGGGTGGATCAGCTTTGCGAGGCGGCCTCGCGGTTGGATAGCCGGGGTCGATCATATCTTATATAAGACATAAGACAAATTGACCTATCGCAGCAATCGGCGGTACACTCCAAGGCTGTTTTGCGGGGCACGGGCTGCTGGTAACAGGCGCTGGTGCTTGCGTTGCACCTTTACCTGTTTTTTCCCACTTCCTGGAGTTTTCCCCATGAGCAAGAAGCCCGTCCGTGTTGCCGTTACTGGCGCTGCTGGTCAAATCGGTTACGCCCTGCTGTTCCGCATCGCCTCCGGCGAAATGCTGGGCAAGGACCAGCCCGTCATCCTGCAGTTGCTCGAAGTGCCCGTGGAAGGCCCGCAGAAAGCCCTCAAGGGCGTGATGATGGAACTCGATGACTGCGCGTTCCCGCTGCTGGTCGGCATGGAAGCCCACAGCGATCCCATGACCGCCTTCAAGGATGCCGACTACGCCCTGCTGGTCGGTTCGCGCCCCCGTGGTCCCGGCATGGAGCGCGCCGAGCTGCTGGCTGTCAATGGCGCCATCTTCACCGCGCAGGGCAAGGCCCTGAATGCCGTGGCCAGCCGCAACGTGAAGGTGCTGGTGGTGGGCAACCCCGCCAACACCAACGCCTACATCGCCATGAAGTCGGCCCCTGACCTGCCCCGCAAGAACTTCACCGCCATGCTGCGCCTGGACCACAACCGCGCTGCCAGCCAGATCGCTGCCAAGACCGGCAAGGCCGTGGCCGACATCGAAAAACTCACCGTGTGGGGCAACCACTCGCCCACGATGTACGCCGATTACCGTTTCGCCACCATCAACGGCGAAAGCGTCGCCAAGATGATCAACGACCAGGAATGGAACGCCAATGTGTTCCTGCCCACGGTGGGCAAGCGCGGCGCCGCCATCATCGAAGCCCGCGGCCTGTCGTCGGCCGCCTCGGCAGCCAACGCGGCCATCGACCACATGCGCGACTGGGCCCTGGGCACCAATGGCAAATGGGTCACCATGGGCATTCCTTCGGATGGCCAGTACGGCATTCCCAAGGACACCATGTTCGGCTTCCCCGTCACCTGCGAAAACGGCGAGTACAAGATCGTTGAAGGCCTGGAGATCGACGCGTTCTCCCAAGAGCGCATCAACAAGACGCTGGAAGAACTGCAAGGCGAGCAAGACGGCGTCAAGCACCTGCTGTGATCCCATGAGTGTTGTGCGCCACCCAGACCCACTCACTGCCGCTCAAGGGGGCGGGTCTGCCCATCCCCGTGATGTGCTGCTTGGCGCCCAGGCGGCTTCGGCCGCCTTGCCGGTGTGCGATCACTACAGTGGTGCGCCGGCGCGCATGCTCAAGAGCCTGCAGTTGCAGGCCCAGATGACCGAAGAGTTCGGCGCCTGCGTCTTCGACGTGACGCTCGATTGCGAAGACGGTGCCCCGGTCGGCGACGAAGCGGCGCACGCGGCCCTGGTGGCCCAGCTGGCGCGCGATGCCGCCCCGGCAGCCCGGGTGGGCGCGCGTGTGCACCCCGTGGACCACCCGGCATTTGCCAATGACGTGGCCACCATCGCCGGTGAAGCCGGCCACCGGCTCACCCACATCATGCTGCCCAAGGTGGAGTCGGTGGATGACGTTGTGCAGGCTGAAAAGGCCTTGCAGCGTGCATCGGCCGGACACCTGCCCCTGCAGGTGCTGATTGAATCCCCGGCTGCAGTGCACCGTGCGTTCGAGATTGCCGCGCACCCGCTGGTGCAAAGCCTGAGCTTCGGGCTGATGGATTTTGTGTCGGCCCATGGCGGCGCCATTCCCGCATCGGCCATGACCTCCTCGGGCCAGTTCACGCACCCGCTGGTGGTGCGTGCCAAGCTGGAAATCGCCTCTGCCTGCCATGCCCACGGCAAGGTGCCCTCGCATTGCGTGGTGACCGAATTCAGCGACATGGCGACCATGCAGGCCGCAGCCAGCCGCGCAGCCCGCGAGTTTGGCTACACGCGCATGTGGAGCATCCACCCGGCGCAGATCCGACCCATCCTGGCGGCCTTTGCGCCCACGCAGGATGATATTGAAGTTGCATCAAAAATAATAGCTGCTGCCATAGACGCTGATTGGGCTCCTATCAGTTTTGATGGCACATTGCACGACCGTGCCAGTTTCCGTTACTACTGGCAGGTCCTGGAACGTGCACACAGCACCGGGCGCAGTTTGCCCCCGGCCGTTTGCGCGTGGTTTGTCCCGTCCCTCCCCTGAACCCCTATTCGCAGGATCTCTGATGAAAACCCTTATCGCTTCTGCCCTGATGCTGCTGGCGCCTGCTTTCGTGCTGGCCCAGACTCCCTCCCAGCCCGCAGCCAAGCAGGCCACCAAGGCCCCTGCCAAAACCAAGACGGTCAAGGCGGAGCCTCCCAGCAGCCGTACCCAGCTCCGGTCCGCCACCGGGCAGGTGGCGGCGGGCATCATGGCCGCCGAGGCGGCCCTGTCGCCCGCCGAGCTGGCCATCGCCGAGCGCGTGCATGTCGGCCGCATCGCCTGCGAGCTGGGTGCCCACGTCACGCTCAAGGCCGACCCTGCCTCGCCCGGCCATTTCGATGTCGAAGGCAAGGGCTTCAAGTACCGCATGGCCCCGGTCGCAACCACCACCGGCACCGTGCGCCTGGAAGACCAGAAGGGCGGCGCTGTCTGGCTGCAGATCGCCAACAAGTCCATGCTGATGGACCAGAAGCGCGGGCAGCGCTTGGCCGATGAGTGCATGAGTCCCGAGCAGAGCCTGGTGGCCGAGGCCATCAAGAAGAACCCGCCCCCCAGCGTTCTGGAATCCCTGCCCATCGCCAAGCAATAACGATTGCGGTGCGTCCGGTGCCCGGCACGCACCCGCCCCACTTTGAATAGAACGCAACCGGAGAAAATTG
Organism: Acidovorax sp. JHL-9; assembly: GCF_000426205.1. NCBI lineage: Bacteria > Pseudomonadati > Pseudomonadota > Betaproteobacteria > Burkholderiales > Comamonadaceae > Acidovorax > Acidovorax sp. JHL-9. The sequence goes on along the minus strand of NZ_AUEX01000010.1, from coordinate 137,641 downwards.
ATGTTGAAAGCCTACCGTGACCATGTGGCAGAACGCGCTGCATTGGGCATTCCACCACTGCCCCTGAGCGCCAAGCAGACCAGCGAACTGATCGAGCTGCTGAAGAACCCGCCCGCTGGTGAGGAAGCCACCCTGGTCGATCTGATCACGCACCGCGTTCCCGCCGGTGTGGACGACGCCGCCAAGGTCAAGGCCAGCTACCTGGCCGCCGTGGCCCATGGCACGGAGGTGTGCAGCCTGATCGGCCGCGAGAAGGCCACGCAACTGCTGGGCACCATGCTGGGTGGCTACAACCTCACGCCGCTGATCGACCTGCTGGACGACGCTGCCGTGGCCGCGGTGGCCGCCGAAGCGCTCAAGAAGACGCTGCTGATGTTCGACCAGTTCCATGATGTCAAGGAAAAGGCCGACAAGGGCAACGCCTTCGCCAAGTCTGTGCTGCAGAGCTGGGCCGATGCCGAGTGGTTCACGAGCCGCCCCGAAGTGCCGCAAAGCATCAAGCTCACGGTGCTCAAGGTCACGGGCGAGACCAACACCGATGACCTGTCGCCCGCGCCCGACGCCTGGAGCCGCCCCGACATTCCGCTGCACGCGCTGGCCATGCTCAAGAACAAGCGCGACGGCATCACGCCCGAAGAAGACGGCAAGCGCGGCCCGGTGAAGTTCATCGAAGACCTGCGCGCCAAGGGCAACCTCGTGGCCTATGTGGGTGACGTGGTGGGCACGGGTTCCAGCCGCAAGTCGGCTACCAACAGCGTGCTGTGGTTCACGGGCGAAGACATTCCTTTCGTGCCGAACAAGCGTTTTGGCGGTGTGTGTCTGGGCAGCAAGATTGCTCCCATCTTCTACAACACCATGGAAGACGCCGGCGCGCTGCCCATTGAGCTCGACGTGAGTCAGATGAACATGGGCGACGAGATCGAGTTGCTGCCCTATGCCGGCAAGGCGCTCAAGGACGGCCAGGTCATTGCTGAATTCGAAGTCAAGAGTGAAGTGCTGTTCGACGAAGTGCGCGCCGGTGGCCGCATTCCGCTGATCATCGGCCGTGGCCTGACCACCAAGGCACGCGAGGCCCTGGGCCTGGCGCCCTCCACGATGTTCCGCCTGCCGCAGGTGCCCGCCGCCACCGGCAAGGGCTTCACGCTGGCGCAGAAGATGGTCGGGCGCGCTTGCGGCCTGCCTGAAGGCCAGGGCGTGCTGCCGGGCACCTACTGCGAACCCCGCATGACCTCGGTCGGCTCGCAGGACACCACCGGCCCCATGACGCGCGACGAACTCAAGGACCTGGCCTGCCTGGGCTTCAGCTCCGACCTGGTGATGCAATCGTTCTGCCACACGGCTGCGTACCCCAAGCCCGTGGACGTGAAAATGCACCACGAGCTGCCTGATTTCATCAGCACGCGCGGCGGCATCTCGCTCAAGCCCGGCGACGGCATCATCCACAGCTGGCTCAACCGCATGCTGCTGCCCGATACCGTGGGCACGGGCGGCGACTCGCACACGCGTTTCCCCATCGGCATCAGCTTCCCGGCCGGCTCCGGCCTGGTGGCCTTTGCTGCGGCCACAGGCGTCATGCCGCTCGATATGCCTGAATCGGTGCTGGTGCGCTTCAAGGGCCAGATGCAGCCCGGCGTTACGCTGCGCGACCTGGTGCACGCGATTCCGCTGTACGCCATCAAGGCAGGTCTCCTGACGGTGGCCAAGCAAGGCAAGAAGAACATCTTCTCGGGCCGTATCCTTGAAATCGAAGGCTTGCCCGACATGAAGGTGGAGCAGGCGTTCGAGCTGTCCGATGCCTCGGCCGAGCGCTCTGCCGCCGGCTGCACCGTGCGCCTGAACAAGGAACCGATCATCGAGTACATCAACAGCAACATCGTGCTGCTCAAGAACATGATCGCCCAGGGCTATGCCGACGCGCGCACCATCGGCCGCCGTATCCAGGCCATGGAAGCCTGGCTGGCCAAGCCCGAGCTGCTGGCTCCCGATGCCGATGCCGAATACGCCGCCGTGATCGAAATCGACCTGGCCGACATCACCGAACCCATCGTCTGCTGCCCGAACGACCCCGATGACGCCAAGACGCTGTCGGACGTGGCCGGCGCCAAGATCGACGAAGTGTTCATCGGCTCGTGCATGACCAACATCGGCCATTTCCGCGCGGCTTCCAAGCTGCTCGAAGGCAAGAAGGACATCCCGGTCAAGCTGTGGATGGCGCCTCCGACCAAGATGGACGCGCACCAGCTCACCGAAGAAGGCCACTATGGCGTGTTCGGCGCGGCCGGTGCCCGCATGGAAATGCCGGGTTGCTCGCTGTGCATGGGCAACCAGGCACAGGTCAAGGAAGGCGCTACCGTGATGTCCACCAGCACGCGCAACTTCCCCAACCGCCTGGGCAAGAACACCAATGTGTACCTGGGTTCCGCCGAGCTGTCGGCCATCGCCTCCAAGCTGGGCCGCATTCCGACCAAGGCCGAATACCTGGCTGACATCGGTGTGATCAACGCCAACGGCGACAAGATCTACAAGTACATGAACTTCGACCAGATCGCCGAGTACAAGGACGTGGCCGACGGCGTAGCCGCCTGAGCGGTTCCCGCCCTCCGCGGCTGAGAAAAAAGCCCGGTGCTCGCAAGAGCACCGGGCTTTTTGCTGTTGTATTGATTGGCGTTGATCGAAGGACGGTGTCCTCTTGCCAAAAGATAAACATGCGCCACTTGAGCGTCGCATGGGTTTTCGTGGCGGGGGATGTGCTCGGGCGCGTAGTCCTGGCCTATCGGGAAGGGGGGACTATGTTTTTGCGGTGGAGCGCAGATGGCTCAGTAGTGCCTGCACCAGCGGATTAGCGGGCGCGCTGCGCCACATCGCCAGCATTTCGGACGATGGATGTGTGCCCTGCAGTGGCCGGAATACCAGGCGCGGCAGGCCCACGCGTTCCAGCGCGGCAGGTACCAGGGCCACGCCTTGGCCCAGCGAGACCAGCGAGATCACCGACAGCCAGTGGCGCACCTCGTGGCGCACCTCGGGCGCGAAGCCGTGGGCCAGGCACATCTCGTAGATGCGCTGGTGGTAGGTGGGCGAGACCAGGTTGGAGAACAGGATGAGCCGGTCATTGTGCAGCTCTGCGAGGTCAACGTCGGCGCCGGCACACAGTGGGTGCTGCTCGGGCAGGCAGACCACGAAAGGCTCTTCCACGATCAACTGGCTGGCAATGCCCTCGGGTGGCTGGATGGAATGCACCAGCGCCATGTCCAGCCGCATCTGCAGCAAGCCCTGGATCTGCTCGGCGCTGTTGGCCTCCAGCATGTCCACGCGCACCTGGGGGTGGGAGCGCTGCAACAGCTCCAGCGCCTGGGGCAGGCCGCGGTACAGGCTGGAGCCCACGAAGCCCAGGCGCAGGTGGCCGCGCGTGCCCTGGGCCACGTCACGCGTTTCCTGGGCCGCCTGGTGGCTCAAGTCCAGCAGCTGGCGCGCCTTGCCCAGCAGATGCTCACCCGCGGCCGTGAGCCGTACGCCCTTGCTGCTGCGCTCGAACAGCTGGGCCTGCAGCTCTTCCTCCAGCTGCTTGATGGCCACGCTCAGCGGCGGCTGCGAAATGCACAGCCGCTGGGCCGCACGGCTGAAGTGCAGCTCCTCGGCCAGGGTCACGAAGTAGTGCAGCAGCCGCAGTTCCATGGCCATAACAATTCAAGATAAATATTGAAGAAGTGTTTAATGATATTGGACTTGAATGCTTAAGGCGGGTGCAATGGCGGTCACGACGATGCCCAGGAGACTTGCCATGTCCGCCAATGACCCGACCCAGATGACCGCACTGGCCCAGGCCAGCGCCGCCGCCCACCCCGTGCCCGACCGCGGCCACGTGAACAGCTACACCGAGGACAAGGAGCTGCAGCAGCTGCTGGCGCTGTACCTGCCGGCCGACCTGTATGCCCATCTGCAGCCTTACTTCGAGCGCATGGGCGAGCTGGCCGGCGGCGCCGTGGACGACTGGGCGCTGGAGGCCGACCGCAACCCGCCGACGCTGGAGATGCGTTCGCGCGCCGGCAAGGAGGTGCAGCGCATCGTCAAGCACCCGGCCTATATCGAGATGGAAAAGGTCGCCTACCAGCAGTTCGGCCTGGCCGCGATCTCGCACCGCGAGGACATGCTGGGCTGGAAGGGCAAGATGCCGCCCATCGTCAAGTACGCGCTGACCTATCTGTTCGTGCAGTCGGAGTTCGGCCTGTGTTGCCCGCTGTCGATGACGGACTCGCTCACGCGCACGCTCAAAAAATACGGCGAGCAGAAGCTGGTGGAAAAATACCTGCCCACGCTGCTGGCCATGGATTTCGACGCGAGCGTGCAGGGCTCGATGTTCATGACCGAGCAGGCCGCAGGCTCGGACATCGCCAATACGCTGACCATGGCCTACCCGCAGGAGGACGGCAGCTGGCGCCTGTATGGTGAGAAGTGGTTCTGCTCCAACCCCGACGCGGGCTTCGGCATGGTGCTGGCGCGCGTCGATGGCGGGCCGCCCGGCATGAAGGGCATCTCGCTGTTCCTGCTGCCGCGCTATCTGGACGACGGCCGCACCAACCACTACCACATCGTGCGCCTGAAGGACAAGATGGGCACGCGCTCCATGGCCAGCGGCGAGATCCGCATGGACGGCGCAGTGGCCTACCTGGTGGGCGAGCAGGGCCGGGGCTTCGTGCAGATGGCCGACATGGTGAACAACTCGCGCCTCTCGAACGGCATGCGCTCGGCCGGCATGATGCGCCGCGCCGTGGCCGAGGCCGAGTTCATCGCCCGCGAGCGCTGGGCCTTCGGCAAGCAGCTGCAGGACCTGCCGCTGATGCGTGTGCAGCTCGACAAGCTGCGCGTGCCCGCCGAGCAGGCGCGCACCATGGTGTTCCAGACGGCGCAGACGCTGGCGCGCTCGGACGCGGGTGACAAGACGGCCTACGCGCTCCTGCGCATCCTCACGCCCCTGATCAAGTTCCGCGCCTGCCGCGACGCGCGCAAGGTCACGGGCGACGCCATGGAAGTGCGTGGCGGCTGCGGCTACATCGAGGAATGGGCCGACCCGCGCCTGGTGCGCGACGCCCACCTGGGCTCGATCTGGGAAGGCACGAGCAACATCGTGGCGCTGGACGTGGTGCGCGCCATCAAGCGCGAGGGCTCGCTGCCGGTGCTCAACGACTACCTGCTGGGCCTGCTGGCCGAGACCGGCGCCATCGCCCCGGCCTACCGCCAGGCCCTGGAGCAGGCATTGGCGCGAGCCATCCAGCTGGGCGCGCGCGCCGCGGCCGAGGGCGGGGAGCGGCTGGCGCGGCAGGCCGCCTCGGGCCTGTACCACTGCACCACGGCCATCGCCATGGCCTGGGAAGCGGGCAAGACGGGGTCGGCCGAGCGCCTGCGCCTGTCGCAACGGGTGCTGGCGCACCGCGTGCTGCCGCGCGATCCGCTGGCCGATAGCGGCGTGCCGACCGACTGGCAGGCCTGAATGGGGGCCGGAACCCAGGCCCCCTCCGTGGGGAAATGCGATGGAAGCGCTGATCCATCCAGCGCAAGCAGCCAATAAAACCATAGAAGGAGACAAACCATGCAGATTGCCAAACGAGCCGTGTTCGGCCTGATCGCGGGTGCTGCCCTGGCGGCGGCCCTGCCCGCCGTGGCGCAGGACAAATTTCCAGAGCGCCCTGTCACATTCGTCGTACCCTTCCCGCCCGGCGGGCCCACCGACGCCATGGCGCGCATTCTGGCCACCGAGCTGACGCGCGAATTGGGCCAGAGCGTGGTGGTGGACAACCGTGCCGGCGCGGGCGGCAACATCGGCGCCGATGCCGTGGCGCGTGCCACCCCCGACGGCTACACCATCATGTTCGGCACCTCGGGGCCGCTGGCCATCAACCACAGCCTGTACAAGGGGCTCAAATACGATCCGCGCACCAGCTTCGAGCCCATCATCTACGTGGGCTACCTGCCCAACGTCCTGGTGGTGCGCCCCAATCTCGGCGTGAACAGCGTGCAGGAGCTGATCGTCAAGGAGAAGGCCAAGCCCGGCACGCTCAATTTCGCCTCCTCGGGCAATGGCGCTTCCTCGCACCTGGCCGGCGTGCTGTTCAACGGCATGGCGGGAACGCAGCTGGTGCATGTGCCCTACAAGGGCACGGGGCCGGCACTCAACGATCTGCTGGCGGGGCAGGTGGACATGACCTTTACCGACATCCTCACCGCCATGCCCTACATCAAGAGCGACAAGGTGAAGGCCCTGGGCGTGGCCACGGCCAGGCGCTCCAGCGCCATGCCGGGCATACCCACCATTGCCGAGCAGGGCGGCAACGACCTCAAGGGCTATGACGTGAGCGTGTTCTTCGGCGTGGTGGCCCCCAAGGGCACGCCCGCCGAGCGCGTCAAGCTGCTCAACCAGGCGTTCACGCGCGTGTTGGCGACAGACAAGGTCAAGCAGACCTTTGCGGCGCAGGGGCTGGAGGCATCGCCGGACCAAACGCCAGCCCACCTGGGGAATTTCATCAAGACCGAAGTTGGCAAATGGGCCAAGGTGGTTGAGCAGTCAGGCGTGCGGCTTGATTGACCCGCGCCTTGCCGGCCCACTGACGACACAGGAGACAAATATGCACAACGACAAGTTTTCGCGCCGCCAAATGCTGGTGGCAGCTATGGCGGGCTCGATGGCAACAGCGCTGCATCCGGTGGCAGCAGCCCAGTCTGACGGATTTCCTGCCAGGCCGGTTCGGTTGGTGGTTCCTTACGGAGCTGGCGGTCCGACCGACGCGCACCTGCGCGTGGTCGCACAGCAGGCTGGTGCGCTGCTCAAGCAGCCCGTCATCATTGACAACAAGCCAGGCGCCAACGGCACCTTTGGCGCAGCTGAACTTGCGCGTGCGCAGCCCGATGGTTACACCATCGCGGTGCTGCCTGCCAGCGTGTACCGCGAGCCCTACCTCAACCGCGTGAACTTCGAACCGATGAAGCTCACCTACCTCATGGGCATGACGGATTACACCTTCGGGCTGGCCGTGCGGCAGGATGCGCCCTGGAAAAACTGGAGCGATTTTCTGGCCGACGCACGCAAGCGCCCAGGCAAGGTCTCCGTCGGCGCGGCCGGGCCGGTGCAGACACCCAGCATTGTGCTCAGCGAGTTGGTGCAGACTGTGAACGTTGACCTCAACCGCGTGCCCTACAAGGGTGATGCGGAACAGGCGACCGATTTGCTGGGGGGACACATCGATGCGGGTGTGCTCTCCGGTATGGCGTCATCGCACATCCAGTCCGGCCGGATGCGCTACCTGGTGATGTTCACGCCCAAGCGGGTGCCGCAGTTCCCGGATGTGCCCACGCTGCGCGAGGAGGGTGTCGATGTCGTGATCGAGTCCCCGTATGGAATTGCGGGACCGGAAGGTTTGTCGCCCGAGCGGGCCCGGACTCTGCACGACGCATTCAAGGCAGCGCTGGAGTCGGCAGAGGGGCGCAAGATCCTCGACCAGCTCAACCAGCCGCTCAATTACCGCAGTCCGGAGGAGTTTGCGCAGTACGCAAAGAACACTTTTGCCCGCGAGAAGGGCCGGATGGAGCGTTTCAAATCCACTTTCAGCACGCAATCCAAGTGAGTGGCGGTGCGTTTGACGATGAATCCACCACCATGAATCCCAGTGCTACACCTTCTTGTGCGGGCGCGCTGGCAGGCATCAAAGTGCTTGATCTTTCGCGCATCCTGGGTGGGCCGCTGTGTGGCCAGATCCTGGGCGACCATGGGGCCGATGTGCTCAAGGTGGAGCCACCGCAGGGCGACGACACGCGCGCCTGGGGGCCTCCCTTCCGCGACGGCGTGGCCTCGTACTACCTCGGCCTGAACCGCAACAAGCGCATCCAGTTCCTCGATCTCTCGGCCGCAGAAGGCCAGCAGCGCGTGCGCGAGCTCATGGCCCAGGCCGACGTGGTGGTGGAGAACTTCAAGGTCGGCACCATGGAGAAGTGGGGCGTGGGCTACGAGCAGATGCGGCATGAATTTCCGCACCTGGTCTGGTGCCGGGTGACGGGTTTTGGGGCCGACGGCCCGCTGGGCAGCCTGCCGGGCTACGACGCCGCCATCCAGGCCATGGCCGGGCTCATGAGCATCAACGGCGAGGCCGACGGCGACCCGCTGCGCGTGGGCCTGCCGGTGGTGGACATGGTCACGGGCCTGAACGCCGTGATCGGCGTGCTGCTGGCGCTGCATGAGCGCGCCAGGAGCGGCCTGGGGCAGCTGGTGGATGCCGCGCTGTACGACTCGGGCTTGTCACTTTTGCACCCGCACGCGGCCAACTGGTTCATGAGCGGCAAGATCCCGCAGCGCACGGGCAATGCCCATCCCAATATCTACCCCTACGACGTGATCCGCACGGGCGGAGCGCCTATCTTTTTGGCGGTGGGCAACGACCGGCAGTTCAGGCTGCTGTGCGGGCACATTGGCCAGCAAGCGCTGGCCGACGACGAGCGTTTCGCCACGGCGGGCCAGCGCTCGGTGCATCGTGCCGTGCTCAAGCCCCTGCTGGAGCAGGCGTTCGCAGCCTATGACGGTGTGCCGCTGGCCGATGCGCTGATGGCTATCGGCGTGCCCGCCGCCCCGGTGCTGGACGTGGAACAGGCCCTGCAGCATCCACACACCCTGCACCGCGACATGGTGGTGCGCATGGAAGGCTACCAGGGCCTGGGAGCCCCCGTGAAGCTGGGCCGCACGCCGGCCAGCTACCGGTTCGCACCCCTGAGCGAGGGACAGGATTTCCTGCCCATGCCGGAGGATGGCCGGACGCGGGAATGATGGTGCGGATCAGCCCTGCCCGGCGTTGAGCTCGGCAGGCTGCAGCAGGCGCGCGATCAAGGTCCCCACCTCAGAGGCATCCAACGGAATGCGCACGCGCAGCGGGCTGCCCGAAGCCACTTGCATCGGCTCCCCATCCAGGCTCCGCATCTGCGTGAGCCGCAGCGTGCGGTTGCCGCTGGGCTGGATGATCTCCAGCATGTCGCCCACGGCAAAGCGGTTCTTGGTCTCCACTTCGGCCCAGCCATCCTGCACCGCCTTGACCTCGCCGACGAACTGGCTGCGCTGGTTTTCGGAGCTGCCGGTTTCATAGTTCTGGTAGTCGTTGGCGGGGCGGCGCTCCAGGAAACCCGCGGTGTAGCCGCGGTTGGACAGGCCTTCGAGTTCGGTGATGAGCCCAGGGTTGAACGGGCGGCCGGCCACGGCGTCGTCGATGGCGCGGCGGTAGATCTGGGCCGTGCGCGAAACGTAGTACTGGCTCTTGGTGCGCCCCTCGATCTTGAGCGAATCGACACCGATCTCCACCAGGCGCTGCACATGCTCGACGGCGCGCAGGTCCTTGCTGTTCATGATGTAGGTGCCGTGCTCGTCTTCCATGATCGGCATGAGCTGGCCGGGCCGCTCCTTTTCTTCGAGCAGATAGACCTGGTCGGCCAGCGGGTGGCGCGCGCCGCCACCGCAGGCGGCAAAGGCTGCGTTGTCGTCCTCCTGGGCCTGCTGAAAGTGGAAGTCGCCTTCCATGCATTGGGCCATGGCTTCGCCCGTGTTGGGGTCCACGGCGGCGGGCTGCGTGGCGTAGTTCCAGCGGCAGGCGTTGGTGCAGGTGCCCTGGTTGCTGTCGCGGCGGTTGAAGTAGCCCGAGAGCAGGCAGCGGCCCGAGTAGGCGATGCACAGCGCGCCGTGCACGAACACTTCGAGCTCCATGTCGGGGCATTCCTGGCGGATCCTGGCGATCTCGTCGAGCGAGAGTTCGCGTGACAGGATGATGCGCTTGACGCCCACCTGCTGCCAGAACTTCACCGCCGCGTAGTTGGTGGTGTTGGCCTGCACCGAGAGGTGGATCTCCGCCTCGGGCCAGCGCTCGCGCACCATCATGATCAGGCCGGGGTCGGCCATGATGAGGGCATCGGGTCGCATCGCGATGATGGGCTCGATGTCGCGCAGGTAGGTGCGCACCTTGTCGTTGTGCGGCAGCAGGTTGCTGGTGAGAAAGAACTTCTTGCCGCGCGCATGGGCTTCCTCGATGCCCTGCTGGATCTGTTCCAGGCGGAACTCGTTGTTGCGCGCGCGCAGGGAATAGCGCGGCTGGCCGGCATAGACGGCGTCGGCGCCGAAGTCGTAGGCGGCGCGCATCTTGGCGAGCGAGCCGGCGGGCAGCAGCAGTTCGGGGCTTTTCAGGGTCATGTTTCGATTGTGGCCGAGGCCATGAAAGCGGCTCTGCGCTGGCGCAGTAAAACGTCAGGCTGTGGCCGGGGGCGCCGAGGCAGCGCGTTCGAGGGGCGCCACAGCCCATGCGCCGGGTTGTTCAGTCCTGTGGGCGAAACCCGATTTCCAGCGTGGACGGGACGCGCCCGTCCACATCGCGGGGCAGCGACCCGGTCTTGTCGAGTGCGCGCAGCACGGCGTCGTCCCAGGCCTTGTTGCCGCTGGACTGGATCAGTTTCGTACCCACGATGGTGCCATCGGGGGCGGCGCGCACCTGCACCACGGCGCGCGGGTTGCCTGCCACCGCATCGGGGTACACGATGTTGGGCCGGACCTTGGCCGCCACCTTGCCGCCATAGCTGCCCGAAGGGCCAGAGCTTTGCTTGGCGTTGCCGGTGGCGGTTTCGCCACCCGTGGCGCCGGCCAGCCCTTGCATGCGGCGGATATTTTCCTGCCGGCGGGCTTCGGCAGCCTTGGCGCTGGCCTTCTCGGCGGCTTCCTGCTTGCGCTGGTCTTCCTGGGCCTGGCGCTTCTTGTCCTCGGCCAGCTGCTTTTGCTTTTCCAGCCGCTCTTTCTCGCGCTCGGCCTTCTCCTTTTGCAGGCGGTCCTTTTTCTCTTGCTCCAGGCGCTCGCGGCGTTCCTCTTCCTTGCGTTCGCGCTCACGCTTCTCGCGGTCGAGCTGCTGCTGGCGCTCTTTCTTTTCCTGTTCCAGGCGCTTTTTCTCGCGTTCAAGGGCGATGTCGGCTTCGCGGGTGTCCGGTGCTGCCTGCCGTGGGGGCGGCGGTGGCGGGGCAGGGGTGGGTTGGGGCGGCGCGGGTGCTGGCTCGGGCGCCGGGGGCTCCACCGCGCGGGGGGCCGCCTGCTGCGGGACGGCCGACCACAGTTCGGCCTCCACGGCCGGCATGTCGGCGCTGGTTTTCCAGTTCACGCCCCAGGTCAGGGCGCCAATCAGGATGGCATGCGCCAGCACGGCCAGCGCAATGGCACGCAGGCGGGCCGGCGGGCGGGGCGGGGCAAACTGGTCGCGGTCGTCGTGGGCGTGCATGCGATTTCGATGGGGGGCGGGTCGGCGCTCAGCCGCCGCTCTTGACGGCCAGTGCGACGCGGGGCACACCGGCCTGTTGCAGGGCCGACATGGCCTTCATGACCGATTCGTAGGAAACGTTCTTGTCGGCGCTGATGAGCACGGGCGTGTCCTCGGGCTGGTCCTTGAGCCAGTTCTTGGCCGTGGCGCCCAGGCTTTGCAGCGGCACCGGGCGCTCGTTGCCGTCGGCCTTGAAGCGCACGCTGCCGTCCTTTTCCACGATCACGTCGGCGCGCGTCTTGGGCACCTTGGCACCTTTGCCGACGGAGGGCACATTGACCGAACTGGGCGTGAGCATGGGCGCCGTCACCATGAAGATGATGAGCAGCACCAGCATCACGTCGATGAAGGGCACCATGTTGATTTCGTTCATGGAGCGGCGGCGGCTGCCGGTGCGCGAGGCCATTGCGGGCATTTCAGCTCTCCGTTGCGCTGCGCAGTGTGCGCAGCGGATAAAACTGGCGCGCCCGAGGCCGGCAGACGCCGCGCGAGGGCCGCCCCGCCGCGCGGGCGTCGCCCCCCTGCCCGCAGTGCATAGCGCTGCGAGAGAAGGGGTACGCCGCAACGCGGCTCAGGGGGATGTACTTCATCTCAGTGGCCCGAGGGCGAGCCGGGGTGGGCGCCCAGGTTGCGCTGCAGGATGTTGGAGAACTCCTCGATGAAAGTCTCCTGGTGGGTGGCCACGCGGTCGATGTCGCGCGCGAAGCGGTTGTAGGCAATCACGGCGGGAATGGCGGCAAACAGGCCCAGGGCGGTGGCCACCAGCGCTTCGGCGATGCCGGGCGCCACGGTGGCCAGCGTGACCTGCTCCATGCCGGCAAAGCCCGTGAAGGCGTGCATGATGCCCCACACCGTGCCGAACAGGCCCACATAGGGGCTGACCGAGGCCACCGAGCCCAGGAAGGACAGGCTGGATTCGACCACGTCCATCTCGCGCTGGAAGCTGGCGCGCATGGCGCGGCGGGCACCGTCGAGCAGCGTGCCGGGGTCGGTGATGCGGCGTTCGCGCAGCTTCTGGTGTTCGCGCATGCCGCTGGCGAAGATGCGTTCCATCGGCCCGGCGCTCTTGGCGTTCTGCGCGGCGCTGGCGTACAGGTCGTTGAGGCTGGTGCCCGACCAGAAGTCGCGCTCGAAATCCTCGTTGAGCGCCTTCACGCGCTTGAGGGCGAACAGCTTGCGAAAGATGGCGGCCCAGCTGGCGACGGAGACGCCCAGCAGCAGCAGCATGACGAGTTGTACCACCCAGCTGGCGTGCAGCACCAGGGAGACGATGGACATGTCTTGGGAATTCATGAAAGTTGTTCCAGAAGGGTGTTCGGGATTCTTGCGGGGCGCATGCTCGCGGCGTCCACCCAGCCGATACGGATGGTGCCTTCGCTCAGCAGAATGGGTGGTCGGTCGGGCATTTGCTCATTATTCAATAGCGCCTGCTGCACTATTGTCAAGGATGCACGGCCTGTTTCCTGCAAATGGGCGGTAACAATGAGTGCATCGTCAAGGCGGGCCGGGCGCAGATAGCGCAGGCGGGCATCGGTTACGACGAACATCCCGCCTGTTTGTTCCCGCAATCGCTGCTGGCCCAGGCCCAGCGAGCGCAGCCACTCGGTGCGGGCACGCTCGAAGAACTTGAGGTAGTTGGCATAGAACACAATGCCGCCGGCATCGGTGTCTTCCCAGTAGATGCGGATGGGGAATTCGAAGGGCATGGTTCAGCGTCCGCACGGCCGCCCGAAGGGCGCTGAGCGCCCCCTTGGGGGGCAGCGATACATGAAATGATGAGCGTGGGGGGCGTTCATTTCGCTTCAGCCCAGCAGCGAGCGCAGGCGCGCCACCGATTCCTGCAACTGCGCCATCGAATTGGCGGTGGAAAAACGCACGAAACGCTGGGGGTCAAAGGTGCCGAAGTCGCGCCCCGGCGTCACGGCCACATGGGCCCGGCGCATGACTTCATACGCAAAATCCCAGCTGCCCTGCACGCCGAGTTTTTCACAGGCGCGGGTGCAATCGGCCCAGGCATAAAAGGCGCCGTCGGGCATCACGGGAACGGCCAGGCCCAGGGCCTGCAGTTCGGGGATGAAGTAGTCGCGGCGGGCCTTGAACTCGGCTCGGCGGCGTTCGTATTCGGCGATGCTCTCGGCCTCGAAGCAGGCCATGGCCGCCAGCTGCGACACGGTGCTGGCGCAGATGAACAGGTTCTGCGCCAGGCGCTCGACCACGGACACCATGGCATCGGGCACCACCATCCACCCCAGGCGCCAGCCCGTCATGTTGAAGTACTTGCTGAAGCTGTTGATGCTGATGACGTTGTCGTCGATGGCCAGCGCCGTCTGGCCGAAGGCGTCGTCGTACGACAGGCCCAAATAGATCTCGTCGATCATCGTCACGCCACCGCGCTCCTGCACCACGCCATGGATGCGGCGCAGCTCGTCGGGTGCAATGGATGTGCCCGTGGGGTTGGAGGGCGAGGCCAGCAGGACACCGCGCGTCTTGCTGTTCCAGGCCGCTTGCACCTTCTCGGCGCTCAGCTGGTAGCGTTCGGCGGCGGTGGTGGGGACCAGCACGGCATTGCCTTCGGCGGCGCTCACGAAATGCCGGTTGCAGGGGTAGCTGGGGTCTGGCATCAGCACCTCGTCGCCGGCCTCGATCAGTGCCAGGCAGGCCAGGTGCAGCGCCGCCGAAGCGCCCGCCGTGACCACGATGCGGCGGGCCGGCACGTTGACGCCAAAGCGCTGCTGGTACCAGCCGCTGATGCGCTCGCGCAGAGGCTCGTAGCCCAGCGACTGTGTGTACTGCGTGGCGCCGTCGTGCACGGCGCGCACGGCCGCTTCCTGCACCAGCGGGGGCGCCGTGAAATCGGGCTCGCCAATGTTCAGGAAGATCATGGGCTGGCTGCTGCCGGCCACTTCGCGGGCCATGGCCTGCGCGGCCTTGGCCACTTCCATCACATAAAACGGATCAATGCGCTCGGCGCGCCGGGAAAACTTCATGGGGCGAGGTCCTGCCCGCGCGGGGCGGGGTGGCGAAAAAAGGCGGGCCGCAGGCGGCCCCGGGGCTGCCGGTTCAGGCGCTGGCGCTGGTGCCGGCGGCTGCGGGCGCTGCGCCCTTGTCGGCCGCCACCTCGGCGGCGCGCAGGCGGGGGGCCAGGCTGTTGAGCACAGCATTCACATACTTGTGGCCATCGGTGCCGCCAAATTCCTTGGCCAGCTCGATGCACTCGTTGAGCACCACGCGCCATGGCACATCCAGGCAGTGCTGGAACTCGTACACGCCGATCCACATGGCGGCGTGCTCGATGGGCGAGATCTCGGCCATCTTGCGGTCGAGCAGCGGCGTGATCAGGGCATCGAGTTCAGCGGCGCCGTGGATGCAGCCGTGCAGCACCGCGTTGTAGTGCGCGGCATCGGCCTTGTGAAAGCCGGCCAGGTCGCGCGTGAACGAATCAATGGCCGCGGCCTCGTTGCGCCCCACGAGGTGCTGGTACAGCGCCTGCAGCACGAACTCGCGGGCGCGGCTGCGGTTGGATTTGGAGGCCGCCTTGCGCACGCCATTGCTTTTCAGCCCGGTGCGGGCCTGCCTGGGGGGGCGTGCAGACGGGGGCGCGGCGGGGGTGGTGGGATCGCTCATGACAGTTCTTCCAGCAGGTTGGCCATTTCCACCGCCACGCGGGCGGCATCGCGGCCCTTGTCGGTCTGGCGGGCAATCGCCTGCTCCAGGTTCTCGGTGGTGATGATGGCGTTGGCAATGGGCAGCTGGTAGTCGAGTGACAGCCGGGTCACGCCCGCGCCGGACTCGTTGGCCACCAGCTCGAAGTGGTAGGTTTCGCCGCGGATGATGCAGCCCAGGGCGATCAGTGCATCGAAGCGGTCGCTTTCGGCCATGGCCTGCAGGGCCACAGGCACTTCCAGGGCGCCCGGCACCAGCACATGCTGGATGTGCTTTTCGGGCACGCCCAGGGCCAGCAGCTCGTCGAGGCAGGCCTTGGCCAGCGCGTTGGTGATGCCTTCGTTGAAGCGGGCCTGGACGATGCCGATGTGCAGTTTCTTGCCGTCGAGCTTGTCCGCTGTTCCTTTGTCTGCGCCAAACATGGTTTATTCCTTCGGGATGTAGCCGGTGATTTCGAGTCCGTAGCCCGCCATGCTGGGCATGCGCCGCGGCTGGCCCATGAGCTGCATCTTGTGCACGCCCACTTCGCGCAGGATCTGCGCGCCCACGCCGTAGGTGCGCAGGTCCATGCGGCCGCGCTCGGGGGCTTGCGAGGCACGCGCCGTGCCTTCGAACTGCTCGAGCAACTGCGCGGCGCTTTCGCCGCAATTGAGCAGCACGGCCACGCCCTGGCCCTTGCCGGCGATGAACTGCAGGCTGGTGTCCAGGCCCCACGAGTGCATGGAGCGGTTCACCTCGAGCGCGTCGAGCACCGACAGCGGCTCGTGCACGCGCACGGGCACCACGTCGTCGGCGCTCCACTCGCCCTTGACCAGGGCCAGGTGCACGGCCCGGCTGGGCTTGTCGCGGAAGGCGTGGGCGGTGAACTCGCCATAGGCCGTCTGCAGGGTGCGCCGGCCCATCGGCTCTATCAGCGATTCATTGCGGCTGCGGTGCTCGATCAGGTCGGCGATGGTGCCGATCTTGATGCCGTGCTCGGCGGCAAAGACCTGCAGGTCGGGCAGGCGCGCCATGGTGCCGTCGTCCTTCATGATCTCGCAGATCACGGCGGCGGGGCTGCAGCCGGCCATGGCGGCGAGGTCGCAGCCGGCCTCGGTGTGGCCCGCGCGCATGAGCACGCCGCCGTCCACCGCCTGCAGCGGGAAGACATGGCCGGGCTGCACCAGGTCGGCGGCCTGGCTGCCCTTGGCCACCGCCACTTGCACGGTGCGCGCGCGGTCGGCGGCCGAGATGCCGGTGGTCACGCCCTCGGCGGCCTCGATCGAGACCGTGAAGGCCGTGCTGTACACGGTGCCATTGCGCGTGGCCATGGGCGGCAGCTTGAGGTGCTCGCAGCGTTCGCGGGTGAGCGTCAGGCAGATCAGGCCACGGCCGAAGCGCGCCATGAAGTTGATGGCTTCGGGCGTGACATGGTCGGCGGCCAGTACCAGGTCGCCTTCGTTTTCACGGTCTTCTTCGTCCACCAGGATGACCATGCGCCCGGCGCGCATCTCGGCCACGATGTCTTGCACCGGCGAGATGTGCGCGGGGGTGAGGGGGGTGTTCATTGGGAGGGCTTTCGTTGGGGGCCGCAGTGAGCGGTCGGGCGGCAACGCAGGTTCCCGAGGCCAGACGGCTGTGCGGGCCTGCAAGGCCCGCCCCAAAGAACATGCGATGCGGCGCGGCCGCACGGTGCAGAGGTCGGCGCGGTGCGCAGAACTCCAAAGCCGATGATTTTAGTTCAGACCGGGCCGGCCTGCAGCTCGACATCGCTCACGGGGTAGGCCACACAGGGCAGCACGCAGCCCTCGGCCATTTCTTCGGACGAGAGCCCCGGCCACTCGATCTCGTAGCGCACGCTGCCCTGGCGCAGTTGCGCGAGGCAGGTACGGCAGGTGCCGTTGCGGCACGAGCTGGGCCAGTCGATGCCGCCCTGTTCGAGCGAGACCAGCAGCGGCTGGTCGGGCCAGGCATCGCACTGCTGGTCGCCGGGTGCGACGCGGGCCGTGAAAAAGGGGGCGGTCATGGGGGAAGGAGAAGAATCGCTCATGGTTCCAGGGCAGGTCAGTGCTTGGGGGCAATGCGTTGCCACACCAGCAGCAGGTTGTTGGCGGGCAGCGCGTGGCGTGCGGCCAGGTGCAGGCCGGCGCGCTGCGCTTCGCGGGCCACATCGCCGAGGGCCCGGATGCCCCAGGCCGGGTTCTGTGCACGCAGGCTGGCATTGAACGCCAGGTTGCCGGGGGCGGTGGGCACGCCGTCTTCGAGGTAGGGGCCGTAGGTGACGAGCTGCCCGGCGGGCGCCAGGTGCCGTGCCGCGCCCTGCATCAGGCCGGCGCAGCACGCCCAGGGCGCGATGTGCAGCATGTTGGCGCAATAGACCAGGTCGAACGGCGCGGCAAAGGCGGGGCCGGTTTCGGGCCAGCGGCCCGACAGCACATTGAGCAGCAGCGGCGCGCGCACGTTGGGAGGGCCGGCGCTCCAGGCGGCTATCGAGGCAAAACCCTGGGGTGTGGCATCCGTGGGCTGCCAGGTCCAGCCGGGCAAGGCTGCGCCAAAACAGGCCGCGTGCTGGCCGGTGCCGCTGGCAATCTCCAGCGCGGCACCCTGCGGGGGCAGCAGGCCCTGCAGCACCGCCAGGATGGGGCCGCTGTTGCGCTCGGCGGCAGGGCTGTGTGCACGGGCATCGGTGGGCATGGTTGGGTTGGAAAAAGGCTTTGGCGCTTATGTAGCAAGCGGTAGAAGCTATTGGAAAAGGCGCATCAAATGCGATGGAGAGGGCGCGCGGCGGTTGCTCAAAAATCGGGCAATGCGATGGGTTTCTTTACGAATCAAGGACTTGGCGCCGCCATACAAGACTTGTCAAAACTTATCCACACCATTGTCCAGTGCAGGCTGGGATAAACCGGTATTTTCTGCGGCCGACGTTGCCTAAAAAACAGGCGGTGCAGGGGATTTCCTTACAAATCAAGGGCTTGGCATTGCCATACAGGGCTTGTCCAAACTTATCCACATGATTGTCCAGTGCGGGCAGGGATAACCGCGCGGCTCATGCTGTGATCTGCACGCCTTTCCAGAACGCCACGCGGCCACGGACTTCTTCGGCCTCGGGCTTGGGGTCGGCATAGAACCAGGCCGCGTCGGTGTTCATCTCGCCATCGACCAGCAGCGACAGGTAGCTGGCCTGCCCTTTCCAGGCGCAGGTGGTCTTGTGGTTGCTGAAGGTGAAGTACTCGCGCTTGAGCGCGCTTTCGGGAAAATAGTGGTTGCCTTCCACCACCACGGTGTCATCGCTCTCGGCAACGATCACGCCGTTCCAGCTGGCTTTCATGGGGAATCCTTCTTTCCGTAAAAATGGGCTACTGCGCCTATGGAATCAGCTATGAATTCAATGGCTTGACCTGCGCCACTGGCGCATTTTCGCGCGTCAGTCAAACAGTGCTTCAAAGCCCGCTTCGGGGGTGAAGCGGCGCTCGCGGTAGTGCAGCCGCGTGGGGCCGGGCAGGGCGCGCTCGCGCACCGGGTGCATGGCATCGCCGGGGTAGCAGAGCACGCGCACACCGTCGTGGTCAAACGGCTCGGGCAGGATGAGCGGCGGGCGCTGGCTGCGTGCGGCGCTCAGCACGCTGGCCACGCTGGCGTGGCGCGCCAGATGGGCCAGGCTCATGATCTGCGGCGGGGCCAGGTCGATGGCGCCGTCGCGGTATTGCTCCAGCGCCTTGCGCGGTGCCAGCCACACGCTGTCGGTGGTTTCCTCGTCATCGTGCCGTGCGGTCTGGCCGGCGGGCGCCTGGGCGACAAAAAAGCGGGTGTCAAAACGCCGCGTGCCCATGCTGGGCGCCAGTGGCGTGATCCAGCGCGACCAGGGTGCGAGCTGGCGGGTCTGCAGGCGCAGCTGCAGTGCGGCCAGCACCTGCGCAAAGGGCTGGCCTTCGCGCAGCATGGCGCGTGCGCGGGCGGCATCCAGCGGGGGCGCGCCTGCCCACGGCTCGGCCAGCAGCAGGCCGCATTCCTCCAGGGCTTCGCGCAGTGCGGCCACATACAGGCCGGCGGCGGTGGCGCTGTCGGTGCCGGGTTCGTTCAGGCCCTCGTGCAGGGCGGCATGGGGCTGGTCGAGGTGGGTGTCGGGGTTCAGGGTGGCGTCTTCGGCATCGAGCTTGCCGCCGGGAAACACATACACCCCCGCCATGTTCGATGCCTTGGCGTGGCGGCGCAGCAGCAGCACCTCGGGGCCGGTGGTGGCCTCGCGCAGCAGCACCAGGGTGGCGGCGGCGCGGGGAGTTTCGAAATCAACGGATGCGGCAGGCTGCATGGGGGGCTTTCAGTGGGCCTGGCAGTCACGGGCCGGACTGGCGGGCGGGGCGTTGTGGCGTAGAGTGCAACCCTATTTTGCACATTCACAACACAGGGAGTCATTGCAGCATGGTGATCGAATTCAAGGGCCGCGTGGCCATCGTGACGGGAGCAGGCGGTGGCCTGGGCCGCCAGCATGCGCTGGCACTGGCGGCGCGCGGCGCCAAGGTGCTGGTCAACGACCTGGGCAGCGGCGTGCACGGCGAGGGCGGCTCGGTCAGTCCGGCCCAGGCGGTGGTCGATGAAATCCGTGCGGCCGGCGGCGAGGCGCTGGCCAATGGCGCCTCGGTGACCGACTTTGCCGCCGTGCAGGCCATGGTGCAGCAGGCCATCGACGCCTGGGGCCGGGTGGACATTCTGGTGAACAACGCCGGCATCCTGCGCGACAAGAGCTTTGCCAAGATGGACATGGCCGACTTCCGCCTCGTGGTGGATGTGCACCTGATGGGCGCCGCCCATTGCTGCAAGGCCGTGTGGCCGCACATGGTGGCGCAGGACTATGGCCGCATCGTCATGACCACCTCGTCCACGGGCCTGTATGGCAACTTCGGCCAGGCCAACTACGGCGCGGCCAAGCTGGCGCAGGTGGGCCTGATGCAGACGCTGGCCATCGAGGGGGCCAAGCACCACATCCATGTCAACGCCCTGGCACCCACCGCCGCCACCCGCATGACCGAGGGCCTGATGCCCGACGAGGTGCTGGCCATGCTCAAGCCCGAGGCCGTGGTGCCCGCCATGCTGGTGCTGGCGCACGAGAGCGCGCCGACGCGCACCATCCTGTGCGCGGGCGCGGGCACCTTCGAGGCGGCGCACATCACGCTCACGCAGGGCGTTCATCTGGGTCTGGGCGCCGATGTTCCCGAGCAGCTGGCCGCGCGCCTGGCCCAGGTGGCCGACCGCAACGGCGAGCAGATACCACAAAGCGGTGCCACCCAGGGCAGCAACGAAGTGGGCAAGGCCCTGGCCGCAAGGGTTTGATCGGGCAGCAGGCGGGCGGCGCGGCGCCGTGCTAAGTTCCGGACCGACCCCGAAAATCGGTAACCAAGATATGAGCACCTTGCAGCAACACATCGCCGCCTGCCCCCCCGAGGCCCTGGCCGGCATCCGCCGTGGCATCGAAAAAGAGGGTCTGCGCGTGCTGCCCACGGGTGAGCTGGCCCTCACGCCGCACCCGGCGGCGCTGGGCTCGGCGCTCACCCACCCCCACATCACCACCGACTACAGCGAGTCGCAGATCGAGCTGGTCACGGGCGCCCACCGGGGCGTGCAGCAGTGCCTGGATGAGCTTACCGAGATCCACCAGTTCGCCCTGCGCGTGCTGCACGAGCAGGGCGACGAGATGCTGTGGGCGTCGAGCATGCCGTGCCGCCTGCCCACCGACGAGACCATTCCGCTGGCGCGCTATGGCAGCTCCAACGTGGGGCGCGCCAAAAGCGTGTACCGCATGGGCCTGGGCCACCGCTACGGCCGGCGCATGCAGACCATTTGCGGCATCCACTACAACTGGTCGATGCCCGGTGTGACGAGCGAACAGTATTTCGCGCTGATCCGCAATTTCCGCCGCCATGCCTTCGTGCTGCTGTACCTGTTTGGCGCCTCGCCCGCGCTGTGCCCCTGCTTTGCGCAGGGGCGCCCGCACGCCATGCAGCGCCTGAGCGAGCAGGCGCTGTACCTGCCGCACGCCACCTCGCTGCGCATGGGCCGCCTGGGCTACCAGAGCGACGCGCAGGCCACGCTGGCCGTGAGCTACAACGGCCTCCGTGGCTATGCCGACTCGCTGCACGAGGCGCTGACCAAGCCTTACCCCGCCTACGAGGCCGTGGGCATCGTCAACCCGGGTGGCGACTACAACCAGCTGGGCACCAGCCTGCTGCAGATCGAAAACGAGTTCTACGGCACCATCCGCCCCAAGCGCGTGATCCAGCCCGGCGAGCGCCCGCTGCATGCGTTGCGCGAGCGCGGCGTCGAATATGTCGAGGTGCGCCTGATGGACCTGGACCCGTTCGTGCCGGTGGGCATCACGGCCGAGACCATGCGGCTGCTCGATGTGTTCCTGCTGCACTGCCTGCTCTCCGACAGCCCGCCCGACACGCCGCAAGAGATCACCGAGCTCAAGCACAACCAGCACCTCACGGCCGCGCGCGGCCGCGAACCGGGCCTGTGCCTGGTGCGCAACGGGCGCAGCGTGCCGCTGGTGGACTGGGCCGCCCAGGTGCTGCAAGAGTGCGTGCCGCTGGCCACCGCGCTGGATGCCACGCACCATAGCAGCGACTACAGCGCCGCCCTGGCCGCCGCACGCGCCACCCTGGCCGACCCGGCGCAAACGCCCTCGGCCCGCGTGCTCGAAAGCATGGCGCAAGCGCACAGCAACAGCTTCACCGGCTTCAGCACCCACCAGTCAGCCCTGGCGCGCGATGCGCTGCTGGCCCTGCCCTGGAGCGCTGCCCAGCAGGCACGCTTTGCCGCACTGGCCGACGAATCCGTGGTGGCGCAAAAGGCCATCGAGGCAGCCGACACGCTGCCCTTTGAAGAATGGCGCCAGCACTACATGGCGGCGCAGGGGCTGGGCTGAATTGATGCGAATCTCCAGGAGGTACTCAGAGCTTCCGTGTCTCCGAGCTTGGCGATGACCTCCTCAGGGCTGTCGATTTTCTTTACATCACTCCCGCATTTCGTTTGCACAAGTCCGGTGAGTGGCTTGATTCCCATGGCAATTCTTGGCAGGTGCATCTTCATGGCCCAGAAATTGCCTGGGTTCGGTTCCCAGTAGTCGTTTCGATCAAGTTCAGCAGTCCTTTCTGCTGGTGCAAATTCGATCGGCGCAATCTTTGTATGGGAGACCTGTGATGAAAGTGACATTGCTACTCGCGGCGGCATCGCTTGCCGCATCGTTCGCAGCCAACGCGGCAACGGTCACGGCCAAGGTGGTCGCGGATGACTATTTCAGCGTCTTCGTCGGCAGCGAGAATGGCACCGGCCTGACCCTGGTCGGTGGTTCGAATGGTGCTCTTTGGTATCAGCAAGGCAGCGCATTCACCTTTAATGTTGGGGCCGGCGATTACATCTACGTTGCCGCGTGGGATTCGGCCTCCTATGGTGCACCCCACATGTGGATCGGCGAGTTCGATATCGGCGGGACGAAGCTGGTATCCAACACCACCGATTGGCTCAGTAAGTACGACGCCTCGATCAAGGACCCGAGTCTATCGAACGTTCAGGCGCTGATTCAGTCAGGGTCGTGGGGAGGAATCGGCGTCAGCGCTTCAGACGGTTCGAGTCCTTGGGGGGATCTGTCCCCGGCATTTGGCGCCCGTCAAATCTGGCATGACTCTTTTGGGGCCGACAGCGCCAGTTTCCAGGGATATGCCCTGTTCAAGACAGCCCAATCCGTCGTGCCCAACGGTGCGGGCGGGGGGGGCGGTCCCTGAACCGGCCACGCTTGCGCTTCTCGGCTTGGGACTTGCTGGTCTCGTGGCATCGCGCAGGCGCATACGCTAGGCCGCGACGCTTGCAGCAAGCCCTGCTTTGGCGGCGCTTTCTTCAACTTGTGGCTTAACTGACAGGATCGATCTGCAGCAGGGCCTCTTGCCGCCAGTATTCGGCCGCATCGAGGTAGCCCTCCCACACGCAGCCATTGCAGCCGCGTCCGCAGCAGGTGGTGGGCTCGGGCGGTGGCGTGCGCAGTGCCAGGCCCTGGGCGCGGGCCTGCTGCCGCAGCACTTCGAACATGGCGCGGACCGAGGGGCCGTCGGTGGCGCGGGCGGGCGCCAGCACCCGAAGTTCTGTCGTCACGGCCGCCTGCGTGCCTTGCTTGCCGCTGCCCGGCGCATGGCATAGCGCACCAGGAACGCGCCGCCCAGCACCAGCGCAAACCAGCCCACCAGTGCCGACTGCGCCATGATGTCCTGCACGCCAGGTGAGCGCGCCACATAGGGCGCGATCAGCACCACCAGGCCGATCAGTGCGCAGGTGACGCCCTTGAACAAAAGCTCTTTGTCGGCCTTGTCGGCGGGGCTGGCGGGGCGGCGGGATGGTGCGGGCATGGCAGGCGTGGAACGGTGGGGACGGGACGCGATTATCCTTGCCTCCCTCAGCCCGCACCGAAACTACAAGAAAGTACCCCTCGCATGGCCATCCAGTGGTTCCCCGGTCACATGCACCTGACCCGAAAAGCCATCACCGAACGCATCAAGGACATCGATGTGGTGATCGAGGTGCTGGACGCGCGCCTGCCCGGCTCCAGCGCCAACCCGCTGCTGGCCGAACTCACGGGCCACAAACCCACGCTCAAGGTGCTCAACAAGCAGGACGTGGCCGACCCCGAGCGCACCGCGCTGTGGCTGGACTGGTACAACGCCCAGAGCGACACGCGCGCCGTGCCGCTCGATGCATCCGACCCGGCGCCCGCGCGCAAGCTCATCGACGCCTGCCACCTGCTGGCCCCCGGCCGCGGCGGCATGGCCAAGCCCATGCGGGTGCTGATCTGCGGCGTGCCCAATGTGGGCAAGTCCACGCTCATCAACACCCTCACCAACAAGCGCCAGGCCAAGACCGGCGACGAGGCCGGCATCACCAAGCTGGAACAGCGCATCACGCTGGCCGACGACTTCTATCTGTGGGACACGCCCGGCATGCTCTGGCCGCGCATCAGCGTGGTGGAAAGCGGCTACAACCTGGCCGCCAGCGGCGCCATTGGCCGCAATGCCTACGACGAGGAACTGGTGGCGCTGGAGCTGCTGCGCCGCCTGCAGAAAAACTATGCCCCGCTGCTGGAGGCACGCTACAAGCTGGGCCTGCCTGCGGGCTTGGTGGCCGGGATGCACGACGAGGAACTGCTCGAAGCCATTGGCAGAAAACGCGGCGCCATGCTGGGCGGCGGGCGGGTGAATCTGCAAAAAACCGCCGAGATCGTGATGACGGACTTTCGCACCGCCATTCTGGGGCGCATCACGCTGGAAACACCGGCCGACTTCGAGGCCTGGCGGGCCGCCGCCGCGCTGCGGGAGGCCGAGCGCGAGGCCAAAAAGCAGGCGCGGGAAAACCGCAAGAAAAAGGGCAGCGGCACCCGCGAGCCCTGATCAGCCGCCCGCTGGCTGTTCGCCTATTTGTTCTTGTCCTTGCCGCGGGGAATGACCGCCGTGACGGGCGGCACGGGGCGATCGGAACCGTGGCCTTCCTTGGGGGGCGATGTGTCCTTCTTCGGCTTTTTCGCCATCTTGTTGTTGTGCATTTGTCCTTTGGCCATGGGTCCTCCTGGGCGGGTCTCGGGATGGGACCCCTCGCAGGGATGGTACGTCACAAAACGCGAAGACCGGGCTGCGCCTGGGCGTTTGCGCCAGAGGAGGCCGGCCGGGCAAGCGCAGGACGCCACCATGCCGCGCCCGCTCAGAACGATGAGCCCGGCTGGGCCAGAAACGCCAGCTCGCCCGGCGTGGACACGCGCCCCAGCGCGGCGTTGCGGTGCGGGTAGCGGCCAAAGCGCGCAATGATGTCGCGGTGCGCCACTTCGAAGCGCAGGTTGGACTCCAGCCCCGGCTGGTCGAACAGCACCATGGCCTGGGCGTGGATGGCACTGGATTCGCTGTGCATATAGGGCAGGTAGGCAAAGGCGCGCTGCGCCGGCGGCAGGGCCGCATCGTGGCCGCCGGCCACCAGTTCCTGGGCCAGCACCAGGGCCTGGGCATCCTGTGCAAACGCCAGCGGCGTGCCGCGATGGATGTTGCGCGAGAACTGGTCGAGCACCACGATCTCGGCCAGGCGGCCTTGCGGCGTGGCGCGCCACTTCCACAGCTCGCAGCGTGCCGCCGCTTCCCAGGTGGGGCCGAAGCGCACGCGGATCATGGCGTCGATCGCGTCTTCCTGGGCAAAGTGCTGCGCCGGCGAGAGTTCTTCGAACCAGAAATGGAGGATGTCTTCGGCTTGCATGGGGCGGTCTTTTGGATCTGATGGGCTGGTAACGCAGGATGATAAAGCGCTACGTGCTCTTAAAGATGTAGCGATAGGTTGGGGGCTCTCCAGGCAGGCCTGCGCGGCCCGGCTAGCGTGCGCCGCTTGGCGGCTCCCACGGCAGGCGTGCCAGCAGGCGCTGCCAGTCGGCGGTGGGGGCGTCATCGCAGTGCGCTGGCTCCGCTTGGAGGGCATGCCAGGCTGCGCCGGGGCGGCTTCCTGCGGGCCATTGCAGGCCACTGTCCAACACCAGGGCCACGCCCGTCACCGGGTGGGGCACCGTGAGCTGCCAGGCATGCAGCCACAGCCTTTGCTGGCCCAGCCGCTCGGCCCACCAGCGGTTGAGCGGGCCCTTGCCGTGGGTGGCATCGCCAATGATGGGGTGTGCCAGGTGCTTGAGGTGGCGGCGGATCTGGTGGCGCCTGCCGGTGGTGGGCACCGCCTCCACCAGCGAGGCGCGGGTGCTGGCAAAGCGTGCGTCGCTGGCCTCGGGCAGCGTGAGCTGCGCCAGGCGGCGAAAACGGGTGTGGGCGTCCTGCACGGCGGCATCCGAAGGGGCATCGTCGGGCTTGAGCGCGTGGTCCACTTCGATGGCTTCAGGAGCCCAGCCACGCACCAGGGCCAGGTAGCGCTTGGTGGTGGCCCCGTGCTCGAAGGCCTGCGACAGTGCGCGGGCCGCATCGCTGTGCAGTGCCATCACCAGCACGCCGCAGGTGCCCTTGTCGAGCCGGTGCACGGGGTACACATGCTGACCCAGCTGGTCGCGCAGGGTCTGCATCACAAAGCGTGTCTCGCCCGCGTCCAGCCCCGTGCGGTGCACCAGCCAGCCCGCGGGCTTGTAGACGGCCACCAGGTGGGCGTCGCGCCAGAGGATGTGCAAGAGGGGTGTCATGGGGACTGTCATGGTGGCAAGGCTGTGGCTGGGCATTGTGCTGCCAGCGTGGCGTGCATTCGGGTCATGGCGCTTTCGCCACGCACGCGACAATCGCAGGCACCATGAAAACCATTCTCCCCCTGCAACTGCTGGTTGCCCCCGACAAGAACGACCCCGCGCCCCTGGTCCTGTACCACGGCCGCAATTGCCCCGATGGTTTTGGCGCCGCGCTGGCCGCATGGCTGTACTACGGCGAGGGCGCTGAATACCGGGGGCTGGACCATGGCGAGGTCCAGTCGGTGCAGGACCTGCCGGCCCTGGACGGGCGTGCTGTCTACATCCTCGATTTTTCATTCGAGGCCGGCATCCTGCGCGCCATCGAAGCGCGTGCCGCCAAGCTGGTGATGCTGGACCACCACAAAAGCGCCGCCGAAAAACTCACCGGTTTTGCCTGCCGCTGCGGCGTGGTGCACTTTGACATGGGCAAGTCGGGCGCACGCCTGGCGTGGGAGTTCTTCCACCCCGACCAGCCGGTTCCGGAGCTGCTGAAATACATCGAGGACCGCGACATCTGGAAATGGGAGTTCCCCGAAAGCGCGGCCTTTCTGTCGGCCCTCGACATGGAACCCCAGAGCTTTGCGCGCTGGCGCGAGATTGCGGCCTTCACCCCCGACCAGGTCGCGGCCTTCATGGCGCGGGGTGCGGCCATGGATGAAAAATACCGCAAGCTCGCCGCTGACCTGGCAGAGGGCGCGCAGCCCCTGGTGTTCAACGGCATCGAGGGCCTGATGGTCAACGCGCCCGGCATGTTCCACAGCCTGGTGGGCGACATGCTGTCGGCCAAGACGGGCACCTTTGCGCTGATGTGGAGCGCGGGCGCCAAGGGCGTGAAGGTGGGGCTGCGTGCGCAGCGCAATTTCGACTGCATTGCGCTGGCCGAAAGCATGGGTGGCGGTGGCCATGCACAGGCCTGCGGTTTCAAGATGGGGGCCGAGCGGCTCACCGAACTGCTCAGCGGCGTGTTCAACGCCCAGCCTGGGGCCATCGACTGAAACCTGCCCGAGGGCATGGCGCAGCGTGCTCAGCGCTGGTGCCGGTGCCGATAGGCCCACGGTGCCTGCGGGCGTGGCTGCGCCCACAGGCCCCTGCGGCTGGCGCGGGCCTGCTGCTGCAATGGCGCCAGGTGCGGGTGCTGGTCGGCATAGGGCGTGTACACCCACGCCAGGCCGGCGCTGACCTGCGCCGCCGCGGCATCGGTGGTGCCGCAGCGCACGTTGGCCACGGTGCGGCCATAGGCGTCGTGTGACAGGCGGTGCAGCGTGGCGCGCTGCCGAAAGCAGATCTGCGCCAGGTGCTGCCGTGAGGTCTGGCCAAAGGCTTGTTTGCGCTCAGGGGCGTCGATGGCCGCGATGCGTACCTTCACCTGGTGGTAGGCACCGGGCGCGCCGCAGCGCGCGGTGAGGGTATCGCCGTCGCTGATGGCGACGACCAGGCAGAGCAGGACAGAAACGGGCACGGGTACTGGGGATGGAGCAAATCAGGCCCATGGCGATGGGCGCGTGGCGGCCGGCGCAGGCAGTGCGCGCAGCGAGCAGGCGACTATAAACCCCTCGTACCGCCCCGTGGTGATGCCGCAGGCGGGGCCCTCCGGTGCCAGGGGCGCCAGGCCAGCGCGCTTCCCGCCGCCAGGCCCAGGGCGTCGGCCAGCCAGTCGCCCCATTCGCCATAGCGCCAGCCGGTGGCGGCCTGCGCCAGTTCGATGGCGCCGCCAAAAGCCAGCAGGCCCACGGCCAGGCGCCAGGGCCGGCGCGGATAGGCCAGCAGGCCCAGTGCGGCCAGCGCGGTAAATGCCAGGGCGTGCTGGGCCTTGTCCCACAGGCTGAAGACCGGCGGTGGCAGGTAGGCAACGGGCATCAGTGACAGCACCGCAACGCACAGCGCCAGGGCCCAGAACCCCACCACCAGCGCGCGCTGCAGCCAGCGCGGATTGCCGGTGTGGCCCCTCACGCGGCACCGCCTTGCGCAGCGGGCAGGTTTTTCTCCAGCAGCCGCACCAGCGTGTGCAGCAGCCGGTTGACGGGCGTGGCAATGCCCAGCGCCTCGCCCCGGCGCACGATGAAGCCGTTGAGGTGGTCGATCTCGCTGCGCTTGCCGCGCGCCAGGTCCTGCGCGGTGGAGGACATCTGCGCGGGCATGGTGGCCGCAAGTTGCAGCACGGCATCTTCGGTGCCCGCCGGCAGCGTGACGCCGCTGGCCTGCGCCACCTGGCGGCATTCGCGCACGATGTCCTGCATCACCTGGGGCACGGCCAGGCCGGGGCTGTCCATGATTTCGCCATAGGTCAGCCGGGTGATGGCCGACAAGGCGTTGTAGGCGCAGTTGAGCACCAGCTTGGCCCACAGTGCGCCCGCCACGTCGTCGGAAATCTGCACCGGCACGCCCGCTGCGCCCAGGGTGGTGGCGATGTCCGCGCTGGCGGGCGAGGGGGCGATGACCAGCTCGCCGCGCCCATGGTGGCGCACATGGCCGGGGCCGGCCATTTCCGTGGCCACGTACACCACGGCCGGGATGACGGGGCGCCCAATAACCGCCTGCAGCCGATCGGCGTTGTCCACGCCGTTTTGCAGGCTGAGCACCACCGCGCCCTCGGCCAGGTGCGGGGCCAGGGCGCGGCCCGCGCTTTCGGTGTCGGTGGACTTGACGCACACCAGCACCCACTGCGCGCCGCGCGCGGCGCTGGCATCGGTGCCGGCTGCCACACGCACCCGCTGCGCAAAGGCCTGCGTTTCGAGCAGCAGGCCCTGGGCGTTCACGGCCTCGGCGTGGTGCGCGCGGGCAATCAAGGTGACCTCATGGCCTGCGCGCGCCAGCATGCCGCCGTAGTAGCAGCCCACGGCGCCTGCGCCCATTACCGCAATCTTCATGGAACCCCCTCTGTCTGAAGCCCGGCGGGCGCTGGTGGCGGCATCCTGCGACGCTGCACCAGCCCGCCCGGGCACAATCGCCATTGTGCGATGCCGTTGGCCCGGACCTGGTTTCGGGGAACCGGAGCCCCGCTTGCTGTCTGAACAGGTTTTGCGCAGCGGGGTGGCATGATCCATGATTCCGCGATGCCCGAGACAATTTTCATCCCGAGGAGTGCCCGATTTTGAGTCTGCCCTGGATGCCCCAACGCACCCCTTTTCACACTGCCGCCCATGTGCCCTTGGCGCGCTGGAGCCAGATGATTGCTCTGTGCCTTGTGGCCCTGTCGACCCTGCTGGCCGGGTGCGCCGCACCGTCCAAGGTGTTCTCGCCGCAGGAAAGCTTTGATTCGGTGGCCACCTATTCGCGCCTGTTCGACGCCTCGCCCGCGCAGACCTGCGAGGCCGCCCGGCGCGCCCTTCTGAGCCAGGGCTACATCATCAACACCCATGTGGCCGAGATGGTGGAGGGGAAGAAGAACTTTCAGCCCGAGGCCGACGCTCACCTGCAGATGATGATCCGTGTGGTGTGCGTTCCCGAAAGCGCCCAGGGCAAGGTCAGCCTGGGGTTTGTGACTGCCGTGCAGGAGCAGTACACCCTCAAGAAGAGCAACAACTCCGCCAGCCTGGGCGTGGGGGGCGTGGGCTCGGTGTCGCTGCCGCTGCTGTCCAGCGACGAAGCCTTGGTCAAGGTGGGCAGCGAAACCATTGCCTCGGACACCTTCTACGACAGTTTTTTTGACCTCATCAAGCGCTACCTGGTCCTGGGCGAGCCTTTGGTGGAATAGTGCGGTAAGTCCATCTGGTTTTTCATGGTGCGCTGCGCCACCCGCGCCCCATGAAACGGGCGTGGCCCAGGCCAGGGCAGCCAAGCAAGGGCCGCAAAGCCGCGCAGGGGGGGTATCACGTCATTCTGCCCAGGTGCCCGGCGCCAGCCCCTGCAGCGTGTAGGGCCCGATGGCCGCGCGGATCAGCCGCAGCGTGGGGTGGCCCACGGCGGCCGTCATGCGGCGCACCTGGCGGTTGCGCCCCTCGCGGATGACGAGCTCGATCCACGCGGTGGGAATGGCCTTGCGCTCGCGGATGGGCGGGTTGCGCGTCCACACCGCCGGCGGTGGCTCCAGCAGGCGCGCCTTGGCGGGCAGGGTGGAGCCATCGTTGAGCTGCACCCCGCTGCGCAGTGCGGCCAGCGCGGCTTCATCCGGCACGCCCTCCACCTGCACCCAGTAGGTTTTCTCCATCTTGAAGCGCGGGTCGGCAATGCGGGCCTGCAGCTTGCCGTCGTCGGTCAGCAGCAGCAAGCCCTCGCTGTCGGCATCCAGCCGCCCGGCCACGTACACGCCGGGCAGGGCGATGTAGTCCTTGAGCCCCTGCCATTTGCCCTCGGCCGTGAACTGGCTCAGCACGCCATAGGGTTTGTTGAAACGGATCAGGCGGACAGTCATGAACGGGGCTCTGTGGCGCGGTGGTGCGGTGACGGGGTGGCCGAGCATAGCGCGCTGCGCCGGTGCGGGTGCCGCCAGGCCCGCACGCTGCAGGCGGGCGGATTGCCCGCGCCAGGTCGGAGCGGAGGGCTGATTCTTGAAGGTTAAAATCGCCAGGTTGCGCTACTGTTGTTTGCGCTATTTGCTATTTAATCAGTAGCAAAATCATCTGGGCAAGTGTTGCCTGACCCCCCATCAAGGAATCAAGGAGGCACCGCCATGGTCACCATTCAACTCGATATCGCCCAGACCGTCGGCATCGCCGCCGTGTTGCTGGTGGTCGGCGAGTTCGTCAAAAAGCGCGTGGACATGCTCTCGCGTTACTTCATCCCCGGCCCCATCATCGGTGGGCTGGTGTTCTCGGTCATTGCGTTGATCGGGCACCAGACAGACCTGTTCGCATTCCAGTTTTACGACAACATGCGCGCGTTTTTGCTGCTGGTGTTTTTCACCACCATCGGCTTTTCCGCCAGTTTTGAGCTGCTCAAAAAAGGCGGCGTGGGTGTGGCGCTGTTTCTTGCGGCAGCGGTAGGGCTGGTGGTGCTGCAGAACCTGCTGGGCGCCGGGCTGGCTGCAGCGCTGGGCGTGCATCCGCTGATTGGTGTGGCGGCGGGGTCCATCTCGCTCACGGGCGGGCATGGCACGTCCGCCGCGTTTGGTCCGCTGCTGGAGCAGGCCGGTGCCGCTGGCGCGCTGCCCGCCGCCATTGCGGCGGCCACCTATGGCCTGGTATCTGGCTGTGTGATTGGTGGCCCGCTGGGCACCCTGCTCATGCGCCGCAATGGGCTGCGCCCCAGCGGGGCGGTCGCGGGCGCAACACCTGCGGTATCCATCCTGCCAACACCCGCCTCCGCCCTCACCGGTGATGCGGTGATGTACGCCAGCATCCTGATCACCGTGTGCATCGGCGCGGGTACGTTGCTGGTCAACTGGCTCAAGGGCATGGGCATCACGCTGCCCTCGTACCTGGGGCCCATGCTGGTGGCGGCTGTGGTGCGCAACATCATTGACTGGCGCCAGACCGAGCTGCCGCTGCGCCAGTTCGAGGTGGTGGGCAATGTCTCGCTGGCGTTCTTTCTGGCCATGGCGCTCATGTCGATGAAACTGTGGGAGCTGGCCGAGGTGGCCGGGCCGCTGCTGGTGATCCTGCTGGCGCAGACCGTGCTGATGTTTGCGTATGCCTACTTCATCACCTTCCGCATGGTGGGGGGGGACTACGACGCGGCCGTCATCGCCGCTGGCCACTGCGGCTTTGGCATGGGCGCCACACCCAACGCCATGGCCAACATGCAGGCGTTCACCGCAGTCAATGGCCCGTCGGTGAAGGCGTTTTTTGTGATCCCGCTGGTGGGTTCGCTGTTCATCGACTTCTTCAACGCGGTGATCATCACCGGCTTCATGAATTACTTGAAGTAGCCCGCCGAGGCGCTGTGCGGCGTGGCGGGCTGCTGGGGTTCATGGCACTGCGCGCCACCCACCACCGTGAATGCCGTAATCACGCGGGAATGAACAGTGACGGGTCCACCATGGTGCGGTTGAGCATCACGCCCCAGTGCAGGTGCGGGCCGGTCACGCGGCCGGTGGCGCCCACCTGGCAAAACGCTTCACCCGCCTGCAGCACATCGCCTACACGCGCATCCATGCTGCTCAGGTGGCAGTACATGCTGAGCAGGCCCTGGCCGTGGTCCAGCCACACCGTGCCGCCGTTGAAGAAATAGTCGCCCACATCAATCACCCGCGCAGGCAGCGGCGCCACCACGGGTGTTCCGGTGGCGGCGGCAATGTCCATGCCGCTGTGCGGATTGCGCGGCTGGCCGTTAAACACGCGCCGCAGCCCGAACGAACTGGACCGCCGCCCCGGCACCGGCACCTGCATGCGCAGCGACTGCAGGGTGCCGCCTGCTGGTTCGGAGAAGGTGGCCATCACCACGGCCTGGTGGTCGCGTTCACGCTCGTAGCGGGCCTGGTCTTCGGGCGACAGGTCTACGGTGCGCGGCGACACCTTCAGCTGCTGCTCGGCATAACGCTTGGAGGCCACGGCGTAGGGCACCCGCCGCGCGCTGCTGCCATCGGCCTGCACCACTGTGATGTGTGCTTCGCCCAGCGCCGCTGCCAGCGGTATGCCGACCAGGGCCGTCCATTCGATGGCATCGCCCACCACCAGAACGGGCACATCTGCATCGCCCTGGCGCACATGCGCCAGCGGGCGCTTGGCCGCCGGGCCCAGCGACAGGCGTGCCACCCCCCCCGGCACGGCCAGCGCCTGGGGCCACACTGTGGGGGCTGCTGGCTGCGCAGCGTGGCCCAGGGCAGGCAGTGCAAGCAGGCCGCCCGTGCCCAGCAATGCGGCACGGCGGGTCAAAAGGGGTAGGGCGGTGGGGACGGGCAAGGCGGGGAGAGACATCGGTGAAGCGAACAAAAAAACAGACAGGGCCGTGGCACTTGCGCACTTCGGCGCTGGGGCATGGAGGCGGCCCGCCATTGTGCCGCTGCTGCGGGCTGGTGCCCCGGCCCCGCGACGCCAGCCCGACGCAGAGGGCCGCAAAATCGCGGCGGTAAAGCCCGGCTCGCCGGGCCGGGGTGCACCTGCGCGGGCTTGGCTGCGCTCAGGGCTTCGTGCTCTCAAGCGGCTTCTGCAGCGGGTCATCGATGGTGCACCGCTGCGCGCCATCGGATGGCGCCAGTACTTACCTGGCGCGCAGCCCCTGTACCAGTGCGCCCAGCGCGATGCCGCCCAGCGCCCACAGCAGGCTCCAGTTGCCCAGGCCCAGGCTGGCAATGGCCGGGCCGGGGCACACGCCGCACAGGCCCCAGCCCACGCCAAACAGCGCCGCGCCCAAGGCGGTGTCGCGGTTCCAGGCGCTGGCGTGGTGGTGAAAGCGCTCGCCCAGCAGGGGGCGGCCCAGCAGCCGGGGCAGCAGCCCGTAGGCCAGCATCGTCACCGCCACGGCGCCGCCCATCACCAGCATCAGGCCAAAGTTCTGAAAACGCAGAAAGCCCAGCACCACCTCGGGCCGCACCATGGTGGACAGCGCCAGGCCAAAACCAAACAGCGCGCCGGCCAGCAGCACTGCGGCAAAGCGCGGCAGGGTCATGCGCTCGGCGCTCATGCCAGCCACCTTGCCACGAGGTTGGCCGTGAGGAAGGCCGTTGCCATGAAGGTCAGCACCGCCAGCAGCGAAGGCCATTGCAGCGAGCCCAGCCCGCAGATGCCGTGGCCCGACGTGCAGCCGTTGCCCAGCCGCGCGCCATAGCCCACGAAAAAGCCGCCCACCAGCAACTGCCACACCGGCACGCTGGTGGATTGCGGGGCGCCGTCCGCAAAGCCCAGCCACCACACCAGCGCGCCCAGGATCAGTCCCAGCGCATACACCAGCCGCCAACCGCGCGAATCGGTGAAGCGCGCTTGTTGAAAGAATGGCCGCCGCACCACGAACGACCAGGTGCTGGAGAACACCGTGCTCATGCCACCCACCAGGCCTGTCAGCACAAACAGCAGCGCCACTCCAGCGCCTATGAACACCCCGCCGAGCAGATAGTGCTGCCAGCCGAGGGGAAAGAGGGAAAGGGTCAGATTCATGGCAGCGGATTATCCCTGCGCGGAGCGCAGTCGTCGGGCGCGGGCTTCAGGAAGTGGCAAGGCTGGTGTGCCGGCCTTTACAGCCGCCAGCCATACGACACACCGATCACCGTCTGCTTCATGTGCAGGTTGGCGTTGCCCCCGCCCAGGCCGCCCGGCGGTGTGCCCGGCGGGATGGAGCCTGATCCCTGCACCGTCTGGCCGAACGCGTGGGCGACAAAACCCGTCAGCTCGCCGCCGCCGGGCCGCGCCCAGGTGGCGCCGAGGGTGAGGTGGTTGCGCACCACACCCGGCGCCAGGATGTTGAAAAAGGTTTCGCCCGAAGGCACGGCCTGGGTGGCAAAGCTCACGCCGCCGCGCAGCGTCAGGTCGGGGCGTGTCTGGTGCACGAAACCGAGCTTGAGCACATGGACATCCTTCCAGCCAAAGCCGGGGCCATGGGCCGCCCCCAGGGGCTGGCCGGCAAACAGGCTGGCAGCCGAGTTGCCTACAGCGCCCACCCGGCTGTAGCGGATGCTCTGCACATCGGCGGCCAGCGTCAGGGCTGGCGTGGCCTCGAGGGCCAGGCCCACGCCATAGTTTTCCGGAACATTGAAGCCGCCGCCATCGGCAAACAGGCCCTGGTATTTGTCAAAGCGGCCATGGATGCGCGACGCCCAGGTGGCGCCCAGCGTGACGCCGGGGGCCAGCTTGCCCGTCCAGCCCAGCCGCAGGCCCGCACCCACGGTGCTGTCCGTGCCCTGGTCGCTGACGTTGGCAGGCGCGTTGGAGAAGCCGCTGAATAGGCCGATGCCCTTGGCCGAAAAGCGCTGGTAGGCCACATTCAGCGCCACGCCCACCGTGTGGACGTCATTGATGCGGTGCGCCACCGAGGGGCTGATGAACAACTGCTCCAGGTTCACGCCCGCAGAGCCGCTGGCGCCGAAGCGCGCGTAGGGGTTGCTGGCGTAGTCGGTGTTCATGCCGCCATTGCCATACACGGCCAGGCCGACCGAGGTGGTCGGAGTCACCTTGCGCGTGTAGCCCAGGTCGGGGATGAAGAAGTGCTTCTTGCCGTCGCCGCTGTAGTGGGCGTCCGCGCCAAAAGCGTTGCCGGCAATTTCTGCCTCGCGGCGCGGTGCAAACCAGGTCAGGCCCAGGTCGGCACGATCACCCACCAGGGCCGTGCCTGCGGGGTTGGTGGCGGCGGCCAGCGCATCCTGCGACAGCGCAATGCCCACGCCGGCCACACCCTGGGACTTGGCCCCATAACCGGCAGAAAAATAGCCGTTGGTTGCCAGGGCCAGCATGGGCGACCACAAGATAACGGCCAGGGGCAGATGGCGGATCGGGAGCAGAGATTTTTTCATGTGCGATGACGAGGTAAGACGGCGACGGACCGCCCCTCGAAAAGGGACGGAGCGTGCAGTTTCCCGGCGTCAGCCGCGCAGTGCAACGAAGAAAAACAATTTTGCTTATAGGGTGCGCGTGGCCTATGCACAGACCCTGGGCACCGAGCCCGGCCTTTCGTTGGCTCGGGGGGCAGACCGCATCGCCCGGGGGGGCACGGTGTGCCCTACCGGCGCGCGCAGGCTCAGTGGGTAATGAACTCGTAAGTCACGGCCTCGCTCTCCACCATGTCCAGAATGTCGTTGAGCACATTGTCGTCATCGGTGCTGCTCCAGGTTTCCTCGGGGTCGCTGGCAAACAGCGGCTCAATGGCAACGTCCATGAACACCCCATTGGGCAGCCGGAGCACCGGTGTTCCTTCGGATGTTTCCACCAGCTCCCAATCGTCCGGCACGGACATTTCAAGCTCGATGGTGACGTTGAGTTTTTTCATGGTGGGCTCCTTGGTGATAAGGCGGCGAGGGTAACCCAATTTGGTGACAAGCGGGCATTTTGCACAGCAGGGGTAAGCGCTATTTGCTATTAAAAGAATAGCATATGACGACCGCTCAATGGGATACGGATGCATGGCCCGGCCTGCCATTGCCATGTTCGACGCGCGCAACGAACAAGAGACCAGTCGCTGAACCGTTATGCAGCGATGGAGACGGCCCGGTAGCTTTCACTGCCCTCGGCCCAGGCCAGCAGCCGGTCGATATTGGGGTGCTTGCCCGGAAACGCCCTTGCATCCGCCACATGTTCGGCATACCACTCCAGCCCCAGGCCGGCCGCCGCAGGCGTGATGCTGCCGCCATACAGCGCAGCCAGCGCGGCATACACCACCAGAGAACCGGTCTGGCCGGGCTTGTTCTCGATGGTGGCCAGCACCTGGCCATCGGCATCCTGCAGCTGCAGGGCGGCGAGGTGGCTGGCGGAGGGGAGTTGTTTCAGTCGGTCTGCGAAGTTCATGGAAAAGTCAATGTGAATGAAATAGCCTGATTAGCGACACTCAGATAAAGCCCGTTCGCCCTGCGAGGTCGTAAACAGGCTCTGAGCCCGTCGCAGGGCTGTATCCGGTGCGTGCAAGGCTTCGACAAGCTCAGCCCGAACGGATGGGCAGCAATGTATCTGAGGTAAGTAGCTAATCAGGTGACATAGGTCATCAGCGCTTGATGGATAAGCGCTAGCAGCTATGAAAACAGGAATTTGATTGTACTTTCCGTTGCCCGTGCAACAGGTGCCCGCCTGGTGCTTGTCAAACCGCACGTCCGGGGCCAGGCCTTCATGCCCACCTGCACGCAGGGCTTGCGGTCGATGTAGCCCGGGCTGTCCTTGCGAAAGCGGGGCCCGGTCAGCGTGTCTTGGGAGGGTTCGATGACAAGTCAGGATCCGGATCGGCCCTCGCCATATTCCGTTGGCGACAACGGCAGAAATACCATGCACACGGGGCTGCCGCAAGACACCGCCCGACCCGTGGGTTGAGGCAGGCCCGAGTCGCGATCCACCTGCCAGCACTCAATGGCGTCGCTGTCTTCGTTGAGTACATACATCCAAGGCGCTAGCGGCGCGAGCGTGAAGAACCGCGGCGTCTTTCCCTGACTGGCTGTGGTGCCCTGCAGTGCGATGCGACCTGTGTTGGCGTCGATGCGGAAGGTTGCGATGCTGTCGTGCCCTCGGTTGGATGCATACACATGGCGGCCAGTGGGCGCCATCTGGATGCCCGCTGCGCGGCTGTGGCCCACATAGTCGTCGGGCAGGCAAGGCACGATCTGGAAGGGATGCAGCGCACCGGTGGTGGTGTCCACGTGGCAGGCGGTCACGGTATTGTCCAGTTCGTTGACCACATACACCCAGGGCTGGTGCGGGTGCAAAGCCAGGTGGCGAGGGCCTGCATTTTCGCGAGTGGTGTACCAAGACTGAGGTTTCGCCAACGCCGGAAGCCCACCATTCCAATCGACGCTGAAAACGCGGTCCAGCCCCTTGTCGGGCACCAGCACAAAGCGGCCGTCTGGCGTGAAGGGGTTGAAATGCGGTTTGGAAAACGGCTGCTCCTTGCGGTGTGGGCCGGGTTCACCTGGAAAGGCCACCGTGCGGCTGACCGGGGCCAGCGTGCCATCGGGCAGCACGGGCAGCACGGCCAGTTGGCCGCTGAGGTGGTTGGAGACCACGAGGTGTGTTTCACCCGGAGACAGGGCCAGGTGCACGGGGTTGCGCCCGCCGCAGGAGATGGTTTGCAGCCGTGTAAGGTGGCCCGTGGCGGCGTCCACCGCCAGCACGCTCACCTCGGTCTGGTCGCCGTGCACGGTATAGAGCCGGTCGCCGCGCTGGTTGAGCACCTGGTAAGAGGGGTTGACCAGATCGCCCACCACCTGCTCCAGCGTGAGCTGGCCGGTGCCGGCATCCACCGCAAACACGCTGATGCCGTCGCCGCGCGCATTGCGTTCGCGCGTGGTGCGGCTGCCCACATAGGCCATCCATCGCGTTGCCATGCCGTGCCTTCAGTTCGACAAGGTTTGCGCGGGGGCCACGGATGCACCGTGGATGCCGTGGCGCGCCAGGGCATCGGCCACAAAGCCACTGGCCTTCATGTCTTCCACAAACTGGGCCAGTGCGACCTGTGCGGCTGTGCCCCGGCTCTTGGGTGTGCCCATGGCCTGCTGAATAACCATGAAGCGCCCCGGCAGCAGGCGCAGACCGGCGATGCGCTGCGCATCGGCTTCGAGCTGCTGCTTCACGCCCGCCGCTACGTCGTGACCTTGGGCCACAAAGGTGTCCACCACGGCGGGCGATGTGGGCGCGCGTTCGATGGAGGCCTGTTTCAGCTCACGGGTCAGGAACAGGTCGTAGGCACTTCCCTTGCCCACCGTGACGGTGCGGCCGTGTTGGTCTACTTCGTCGTTCGATTGCAGTGGAGAATCGGCCCGCACCAGATAGCTGCCTTCGATCAGAACATAAGGTGCCGTGAAAGAGATGCCCTCGCCGCGCAGCGGATCGATGGCAAAGAAGCCAATGTCGGCCTGTTCGGCGCGTACGGCCTCTACAGATTTTCCCGCCGCATCAAAAACCACCAGCTCCAGCTCCACGCCCAGGCGCTGGGCAAAGCCACGGGCCAGGTCCACTGAAACGCCTTGGGGCGCGCCCTGGGCGTCCACACCGGCGAGGATGGGGTTGCCCAGGTTGATGGAGGCGCGCAGGACGCCCTGGGGGGTCAGGGCGCGGGTGGCTTCGGCGTAGACAGTCATGACAGTAAGGAAAGAAAGGTGACGCGCTAACGGGCACGGGTCCGCCGGGTCGTCCGGGGGGAGGGGGAAATGGGGGGCGTTTTCCCGGTGGCAGTCGGTGTTGCGGCTGGCGCACCTTGCAGCAAGCCCGCAATCTGCTCCAGGTTGCGCAGCGTGCTTTGAAGATGGGTACGTAGCGCCTCGGCCGCCTCTGTCTGGCGCTCGCGTTCGATCAAGCCCAGGATCTCCAGGTGTTGGTTGCAGTGCTCACGGTATCGCTGGCGGTTCTTCATGGAGCGGTACGACAGCAGCCGTCGTACACGGTTGACACGCCGGATGGTGTCAATGAAAAACGGATTGCCCGAGGCCTCGACCAGCGACTCGTGAAAACGCACACCCCGCTCGTGCAACTGGTCGGCTGTGTCGGTCTCAATGCCTCCGTCCAGCAAATGCTGCTCTGCCGCGCGGCAACGCGCAATCACTTGCGGGTCGAGCCGGTAACCTGGTTCCATCAGTGCGGCGGGCTCCAGCGCCAGGCGCAGACGGTACGACTGCAGCAGGCTGTCCGAGGTGGTGAGCATGGATGAGAACGCCCAGCCGTAGCCGGGTCGCTTCTCGATCCAGCCCTCGTTGGCCATGCGCGAGAGCAGGGTGTTGAGCTGCGCGGGTGTGAGGCGGTAGCGCTGCTTGATCAAGGTCTCGGTAAATTCATCGGGCAGTTGGCCGCGCAGGCGGTCGTCGGCCAGCTCGAAGTACACGGCAGTCACCTGGTCTTCGGCCTCCAGGCCCAGCGATTCGGCCAAAGCGGCCACGGGCTTGTCCACCGGCCGGGCCAGGAAGTAGCCCCGGTTGGGCTCGCGCACCAGCACGCCCTTGTCGTGCAGAAGGGCCAGGGCGTCGTTGACGGGGGAGCGCGAGACGCGCAGCTGGTCGGCCAGCCTTTGCGCGCCCAGGTGGGTGCCCGCAGGCCATTGCTGGCTGTGCGCCATCTCCAGCAGTTGCAAAGGAATAGGTTTTTCCGGTGTCATCTGCCAAGTATGCATGGCGCTTGGACGCTCCATGGCGGTGGCATTGCTCAGGCGGCGAAGGCCAGGCGCTCGCGCGTCTGGTGCAGGATGCGGGGCATCACGCCACCCTGGCGCAGCAGCTCCACCTCCAGCCGTGTCTCCACCGCCGCCGTACAGGGCAGGGGGTCGATGCGCCCATCGGCGCGCAGTACGCGCACGGTGATGGCGCCACGCGGCAGCAGTGCAGCGGGGTCCGCATGAATCTCTAGCCGGTCTCCGGCCTGCAGGGCCAGCGTATCGGGGTGCACGCCAGGCGGCAGCTTCACGGGCAGGATGCCCATGCCAATCAGGTTGGAGCGGTGGATGCGCTCAAAGCTGCACGCCACCACGGCGCGGATGCCCAAGAGCCGTTGGCCCTTGGCCGCCCAGTCGCGCGAGGAGCCCGTGCCGTAGCGCTCGCCTGCCAGCACTACCACCGACTCCCCTGCATCGCGGTAGCGCTGCGCCACCTCCCAGATGGGTTGCACCTCGCCGCTGGGCACATGGAGCGTGTGGGCCACTGGCAAGTTCGGGTGCAGGCGATTACCCACGGTCTTGCTGTGGAAGGCGGCGCGCACCATGACCTCCCAGTTGCCACGGCGCGAGGCGAACACGTTGAGGTCGTTGCGCGACTCGCCGCGCGCCACCAGGTAGTCGGCCACCAGGCTGTCGGGCGGGATGGCGCTGGCGGGCGAGAGATGGTCGGTGGTGATGTCGTCGCCCAGCAGCATGAGCGGCCAGGCCGTGAAGGTGCCCAGCTGGCTGCCTTCGCTGAACGATGCAAACGGCGGGCGGCGCAGCGCGTTGGAGGCCGCATCCCATGGAAAACGTGGCGTGCGCGGGGCCTCCAGCGCGTGCCACAGCGGGTTTTGGCTGGCGATGGCGAAGTCGCGCCGGTAGTCGGCGGGCTCGGCCGATTGCGCCAGGTGCTGCGCAATCTCGGCATCGGTGGGCCACAGGTCGCGTAGGTAGACGGTGCGGCCCTCGGGCGTGGTCTGCACGGGCTCTTTGCGGAGGTTCACATCGGCACGGCCCGCCAGGCCAAAGGCGATGACCAGCGGCGGCGACATGATGAAGCTCAGCTCCAGATCGGGGTGCACGCGGCCGGGAAAGTTGCGGTTGCCCGAGAGGATGGCCACGGGCAGGCTCTCGCCCGCCGCAATGGCCTCGCGCACGGGGGTTGTGAGCGGGCCGGGGTTGCCGATGCAGGTGGTGCAGCCAAAGCCCACGATGCCAAAGCCCACGGCGGCCAGGTCGTCCACCAGGCCCGCGCGCTGCAGGTAGCTGGCGGCGGCGGGCGAGCCGGGCGCCATCGAGGTCTTGACCCAGGCCGGCGCCTTCAGCCCCAGCGCGCGTGCCTTGCGCGCCAGCAGGCCTGCGGCAATCAGCAGCTTGGGGTCTGATGTATTCGTGCAGCTGGTGATGGCCGCGATGGCCACGGCATGCCGAGGCAGGGCGCCTTCGCACACCGCGCGGGGCACAAAGCCCACGGCCGCCAGCGCCTTGGCGGTGTCGCCATGGTCCATCTGGTCTTGTGGGCGGCGCGGGCCGGCCACATGGTGGCCGATGGTGGACAAATCCACCGTGATGCTGCGCGTGTAGCGCGGTGTGGCGGTGGGGTCAAACCACAGGCCCAGGGCGTGGGCACCGACCTCCACCAGGGCCACCTGCTCATTGCTGCGGCCCGTGGCGCGCAGATAGTCCAGTGTGGCCGCATCGATGGGAAAGAAGCCGGTCGTAGCGCCATATTCCGGTGCCATGTTGGCCACTACGGCACGGTCACCTGCCGTGAGCGTGGCCACCCCGGGGCCATAGAACTCCACAAACTCGCCGGAGACGCCGATCTCGCGCAGGCGACGCGTCACCGTCAGGGCCAAGTCCGTCGCCAGCACCGCAGGTGGTAACGCACCAATGAGCTGCACGCCAATCACGTCGGGAATGCGCAGCATGGTGGGCATGCCAAACATTACGGTCTGGGCCTCAAGACCGCCCACGCCCCAGCCCAATACGCCGATGCCATTGATCATGGGAGTGTGGCTGTCGGTGCCGATCAGCGTGTCGGGCACCAGCCAGCGGTCACCACCGCGTTCTTCGGTCGTGATCACCGTGGCCAACTGCTCCAGGTTGAGCGTGTGCATGATGCCCGTGCCCGGCGGGTGGATACGCACGCCCTTGAGCATCTGAGAGGCCCAGCGCAGAAAGCGGTAGCGCTCGCCATTGCGGCGGATCTCATGCTGCATGTTCCGCTGCGGTGCATCGGGCTGTGCATACACCTCCACCGCGAGCGAATGATCCACTGACACATCCACGGGCAAACCAGGGTTGAGCACCGTGGGGTCTATACCTGCTTCCGCCAGTGCGTCGCGCATGCCCGCAATGTCCACCAGCGCCGGGGTGCTGGTGGTGTCGTGCATCAGCACGCGGCCCGGCTGAAAGGCCACTTCGGCCTCACTGCATCCCGTCTCCATCCAATCGACCAAGGCCTGAGCGGCGGCGGCCCGCTCATCGCCCTGCAGGTGGCGCAAGGCGTTCTCCAGCAGCAAGCGCAACACCGCAGGCCAGCGCTGCAAATTACCCCCCAACAAAGCGGGCAAGTTCACAAAACGAAGCGGCTGCCCCTGCAGCGACAGGCTGCCGGTGGAGTGCTCCAAATTCAGTTGCGGTGTAGGTGCTGGGGAATTCATGCTTGCATTATTGCATTTGTTGTTTATAAAATGCAATACAAGTCGACGCCATTCTCAGTGAATTCAGGACAGATCGATGCGGACCAAAGCCCTGTACGGGCGGCGGTGATCACCCAACCAAAGGGGCCTTTGCGGCCCATGGAAGAGACCATGCCTTTCGCTTTTCAAGCCCGCTACCAATCCCTCAACGAGTCATCGCGCTCACGCCGCGCATTCACGGGCCTGGCTGCCGCGCTGGCGTTGTGCGCCCCGGTGCTGGCCCAGCCCAGTACCCCGCCTTATCCCACCAAAACCATCACCATCGTGGTGCCCTTTTCGGCCGGCGGTGGGGTGGATTCCGTGGCCCGCATGCTTGCCGACAAGCTACGCGTCAGCCTGGGCCAGGCCGTGGTGGTGGACAACAAGCCTGGCGCCAGTGCCATGCTGGGTGCGCAAGCCGTGGTGAAGGCGCCCCCAGACGGGCACACGCTGCTGTTGGGCACGGCGGGAGAAACCGCCATCAATCCCCATGTCTACAAGGAGCGGATGGCCTACAAGCCTGAGCGGGACCTGGCTCCCGTCTCACTCGTGGTGCGGGTGCCCAATGTGCTGGTGGCCCAACCGGGCCTGCCGGTCAAGTCGGTGGAAGAGCTGGTGGCCTACGCCAAGAAAAACCCGGGAAAACTCAGTTACGGCACCAGTGGTGTGGGAAACCCCCAGCACCTCAACGGCGAACTGCTGGGCTTGCTGGCGGGCGTGAAGTTGAACCATGTGCCGTACCGGGGCGCGTCCAATCAGCTGGTGGACGTGGCTGCGGGGAATGTGGATCTGACCTTTGTGAGTCTGGCCGGA
This sequence comes from Acidovorax sp. JHL-9, assembly GCF_000426205.1. Classification (NCBI taxonomy): domain Bacteria; kingdom Pseudomonadati; phylum Pseudomonadota; class Betaproteobacteria; order Burkholderiales; family Comamonadaceae; genus Acidovorax; species Acidovorax sp. JHL-9. Next base: position 94,340 of record NZ_AUEX01000010.1, on the reverse strand, counting down.
GCGCAGGCCTTCATCAAGGCGGGGCGGGTCAAGCCGCTGGGCATCACGTCTGCCAAGCGCTTGCCGTTTGCGCCCGACCTGCCTGCCATTGCGGAAACGCCCACCCTATCAGCCTACACGCTGGAGAACTGGTTTGGCCTGTTCGCCCCAGCGGCAACGCCAGAGCCGGTGGTGCGCAAGCTGCACGAGGCCGTGAGCGCCGCGCTCAAAGACCCCACCCTTCAGGCCCGTCTGCGTGAGCAAGGCGCTGAACCGGCCGCGATGGAGCCTGCTGCTTTCCGCGAATTCGTGCGCACCGAGTCAGCCAGGTTCGCCAAGATCGTGGCGGCGGCGGGTATCACGCCCGACAACTGAGCCCAGCAGCGCGCCGTTATGCAGAGAGCGCCGTCAAAACCTGTTTCACCTCGTCAACCACCCTCACTACCGAGAAAAAGAGAGACAAATATGAACCCTCGCCACCTCATTGCGTGCACTGCCGCGCTGGCTGCTGTCTTGTCCGCACCCGCGGCCGTGCAAGCCCAGGCCACGGACTATCCGGCCAAGCCCATCACGATCATTGTTCCATTTGCAGCCGGTGGCAACACCGATGTGAAAACACGCCTCGTGGCGCTGCAGTTGAGCAAGCTGCTGGGTCAGCCCGTCATCATCGACAACAAGCCCGGGGCGAGCGGCAATATCGGCATGGAGTTGCTGGCCAAGGCTCCGGCCGACGGCTACACCATCGGAATGGGTAGCTTCGGGCCGCTGGCGGTGAACCCTTCGATCTACCCAAAGATCAACTTCGACCCGAAGGGCATGGTGCCCATCTACTTGCTGGAGAAAAGCCCGCTGGTGCTGGTGACCCCGGCCGACCGGCCGTTTCGAGCTGTAAAAGACGTAGTGGCCGCTGCAAAGCAAAAGCCCGGCGTGCTGAGCATTGCCAACGCAGGCCCCGGTGGCGCGCACCACTTGTCGGCGGAGCTGTTTGAACAATCAGCTGGCGTCGAAATGCTGGGGGTGCCTTACAAGGGCGGTGGTCCTGCATCAACCGCTCTCCTGGCAGGTCAGGTGGACTTGATGTTCGAGCAGACCGGCGCAGCATTGCCTTCCATCCAAGCCGGCAAGATACGGCCCCTGGCCGTGACATCTCCAAAGCGTTTGAGCAGCCTTCCCGACGTGCCCACATTCACTGAACTGGGCTTCCCGCAGGTGCAGGTCTCCAACTGGATGGGCTATGTGGCACCGAGAGGTACTCCCAAGTCCGTCATCGACAAATTGAGCGGGGCCTTTGTGCAGGCTGCAGCGCACTCAGAGGTGAAAGATCGCATCCTCTCTCAAAGTAACGAGCTGGGAGGCGGTACACCTGCTGACTTTGCGGCGTTCATCGACGCTGAGAGCCAGAAGTGGTCGCGGTTGGTGAAAGAGCGCAATATCCGTATTGAATGATTCGAGTCGGCGCAAAATCAGGTAGCGCGATGCTTGTCGATGAAGTCCTTCAGGACTTGAGTCGGCGGTCAAGCTCCGCCTGAGCGAAAAACGCGCTGGCCAGCTGCAATATCTCGTTGGCTCGGCGCAGTTCCTTGACCTCGCGCTCCAGTTGCTTGAGGCGTTCGCGCTCGCTGCTGCTCAACCCCTCACGCTTGTCGGCATCGACTTCCTTGCGCTTGACCCAGTCGAGCAACGTCTGCGGCACGCAGCCAATCTTGGGTGCAATCGATTCGACGGCTGCCCACAGCGACGGGTAGTCGCCCCGGTGCTCTGCACCATGCGCACAGCTCGCGCACCTCGGGTGAGAACTTTGTTGACTTGTTCATGGCTCCATCTTCTCAAATGTTGGAGCCTCCTTAAAACCCAGTGCCGTTCAAACAGGTGCCGTACGTGCCGCACGCACAGCGTCATGTTTGGGCAGGTGCCATGCGCAACGCGGACGTATCAAACTGGGTGGAAATCCAGTGGCCAAAGGAAATAGGGCCCAAATCGTCCTTTGGCTACGTATTCGATTCCCGCTTGCTCGCCTTTGCCTGTCAGCACGTGCTTGTCTCCGTTGAGCGCAAGATAACCCTGCTCTGTAGCGCGACTTAATAGGTCTCCAGTCTTCATTCCCAACTTTTGCGCCAGCTTGCCGGATGGTAATTTGCTACCTGGCTGTTCAGCCTCTTCGGAAGGATCCGAAGAGGAGGCGACCTCGTTTGGCGGATCGACTACACGTTCCATCGAAATGCGGATCTCCTCACTGATGCGAATAATTCGCTGCGCCTCTTCGTAGGCATCTTTATAGAGTTGGCCGTCTTCGCTGCGCTTAATCAAGATGCCCATCTCGTTGTTGTTCACTTGGCTGAACTCGTACAGATTCAGGCTGGTGATGATGCACATCTCTTCATTCATGTAGCATTTTGCGTGCAAGTTCCTGCAGAAGCTGGTGCGTATGTAGGTTAGGCCGCGCAGCCACTCAATCTCTTGCGGCTGTAACTCGCTTTTGCCGTAGACGATGCGGACGTCAATTTTCAGGCGATTCTTGTCTGCCAGCAGCTCCTTCATCCGGTCGTTCAGCTTGAGGAAAGGGCTGATAAGAATCAGGCGATCTGACGCTCCCTTAATTAACTCTTCAAGGTGGTAGTTGGTACCAGTGGTGGATAGAAACTTTGCCATTTTCGTTCTGCCTGGAGGAGTATCGGGGCGCTCGCTTTTAGTTCACCGCATTCATCACTTGACGCTTAGCGCCATCAAGCGTTTGTCCCTGTTCTGTTTTCCATTCCATCCAGCCGTTGGCCGAACGACCCAGCACGGCAATCGCTGCCATGCTAGGGCTGGAGAACAAGTAGTCGCGAGTGAAAACATACTGCGTGCCTTGCAGTTTAAGCACGCCATCCGTTACCAATTGCTCGCGGAAGCGTTCCTGTGATGTGCCTTGAATGGAGGCCACGTTACCAATGCGCGCCGTCGAACCCTTGTGCACTACAAAGCCTTCAGGGGTGTATTCACCCACACCGCTGGCATCGGGGCCTTTGCAATAGAACAACTCTGTCGGCTGCGGTTCGCCGTTGCTGGCACTTGCGTTCTGGGTCAGCGGCTCAAAAATCGGGTGCCCCAAAGTCGCCAGCAGTGTGGCTGAGGTTTCGTGGACCTCGTGGCAATCAGCTTGCAGTGGCGCAGGTGTGTAGGGCTGAGAACCCGTATTGCCATTTTCCAGGCTGTAGCGCCCAGCCTTGATTGCCTCGGCGATGGCAAACCATTCTAAAAACAGCGCGTGCGTTTGCGTCATGCTGTTCGTGAGCGATATCACCACCAGCGCCCGGTTCCAGAAATCCTTGTTCAGGTTGTGCTGGGCCAGGCGGCTGCCTACGTTGCCAGACTGGCCGATGTACGCGCGGGGCAAACCGGCTTCGGACAAGTCACCCACCAAGAAGTACACACCCACTTGTTGTGCTTCGGGCATTTTCAGAAAATCTGCCAACTGGCTGCGAGGCACTTCTACCACCCGAACAATACGGGTCGTAATTTCTGCAGTGCGCATGCCACGCGGATCACCGGTCGGCAGAAAAATCTGAATGGTCTGCGGGCGAAGCATTACTTGCCCCAGCTGTCCTTCAGCCCCACCGCCAGGTTAAACACCGGCTTCCCCGCCGCGTGGTCCACCCGGTCCGCCACAAAGTACCCATGCCGCTCGAACTGGAACTTGTCGTCCGGCTTGGCATTGGCCAATGACGGCTCCACGATGGCCGTCACCACCTTCAGGCTGTTCGGGTTCAGGCTTTCGATGAAGTCCTTGCCGCCCGCGTCGGGCTGCGCGTCGAGGAACAGGCGGTCGTACATGCGCACTTCGGCGTTCACGCCGTCGGCCACGCCCACCCAGGTGATGGCGGCTTTCACCTTGACGCTGTCGGCGCCGGGGGTGCCGCTCTTGGTGCCCTCCACCACGGTGGCCAGCACTTCGGTGATGTTGCCGTCAGCGTCGCGGGTAGCACCGGTGCACTCGATGACGTAGCCGCCCTTCAGGCGCACCTTGTTGCCCGGGAACAAGCGCTTGTAGCCCTTGGGCGGCACTTCTTCGAAGTCTTCGCGCTCAATCCATACTTCCTTGCCGATGGTGAAGTGGCGCACGGGGCTTTCTGTGCCTTCGGGTGGGTGGGGCAGGGCGGGCAGGCTGCAAGGCTCCAGGTGGCCGGCGCCCATCACCTCGTCCCAGTTGGTCAGCACCAGCTTGACGGGGTGGAGCACGGCCATGCCGCGGTGGGCTTTCAACTCCAGGTCTTCGCGCAGGCAGCCTTCCAGGGTGCTGTAGTCGATCCAGCTGTCGCTCTTGGTCACGCCAATGCGTTCGGCAAAGGTCTGGATGGCGGCGGGGGTGTAGCCACGGCGGCGCAGGCCCACGATGGTGGGCATGCGCGGGTCGTCCCAGCCGCTGACCTTGTGGTCGTACACCAGTTGGGCGAGCTTGCGCTTGCTGGTGATGACGTAGGTGAGGTTCAGGCGCGCAAATTCGTACTGGCGGGGGGGCGGGGCGGTGAGCAGGCCACCTTCGGCCAGGCGCTCCAGCAGCCAGTCATAAAACGGGCGCTGGTCTTCAAACTCCAGCGTGCACAGGCTGTGGGTGATCTGCTCCAGCGCGTCCTCGATGGGGTGCGCGTAGGTGTACATGGGGTAGATGCACCAGGTGTCGCCCGTGTTGTGGTGCGTGGCGCGGCGGATGCGGTAGATGGCCGGGTCGCGCATGTTGATGTTGGGGCTGGCCATGTCGATCCTGGCGCGCAGCACCATGGAGCCATCCTCATGCTGGCCGTCGCGCATCTCGCGGAAGATGCGCAGGTTGTCGGCCGGGGTGCGGCTGCGGAAGGGGCTGTCCACGCCGGGTTTGCCGAAGTCGCCGCGGTTCACGCGCATCTGCTCGGCGGTCTGTTCGTCCACGTAGGCGTGGCCGGCTTCGATCAGGGTTTCGGCCGCGCGGTACATGAAGTCGAAGTAGTCGCTGGCCTGGTAGGGCTTGTCGTTGCCGGGCTGGCTCCAGTCAAAACCCAGCCATTTCACGGCGTCGATGATGCTGTTGACGTATTCGGTGTCTTCTTTTTCGGGGTTGGTGTCGTCAAAGCGCAGGTGGCACACACCGCCGTAGTCGCGTGCCAGGCCAAAGTTGATGCAGATGCTCTTGGCGTGGCCCACGTGCAGGTAGCCGTTGGGCTCGGGCGGGAAACGGGTGCGGATCTTGGCGGGGTCGGGCTGGCCGGCCGCGTGGTGGGCGGCATCGCCGGGGCTGCCGGCCCAGCGGCGGGTGGCGTAGGTGCCTTTGTCGAGGTCGCTCTCGATGATCTGGCGCAAAAAGTTGCTGGGGCGGGCGGCTTCGGTGGCGGCGGTGCTGGTTGCGGGCGTGGTGTTGGCAGGGGTGGGGGTGCTCATGCGGCCATTTTAGGGGGCGGCTTGTGGCTGCGATGCGCGGGCGCAGATGGGGGGTGTACGTCCAGAAACAATATCGGGCGCGTTTCATGACATCCTTTGGGGGGTGTGGTGCGTTGTGTACCTGTGAGGCCTGTCCAATGGGTTGGTGGCCTCTGTTCCCCAAGGAGATTTCCATGACGAAAACCCGTTCTATCTATGCCATGGCTGCTGCTGCCGGTGTGGCGCTGGCCCTGCTTGCGGGCGCTGGCACTGCCCAGGCGCGCGACGTGTATTGGTCGGTGGGCGTGAATTCGCCAGGCGTGGCGTTGGGCGTCAGCAATGGCGGCTATCCCGTTTACGTGGCCCCCGCGCCGGTGTATGTGGCGCCAAGGCCTATTTATTACCAGCCACCGCCTCCGGTCTATTACGCACCGCCGCGGCCCGTGTATTACGCCCCTCCGGCCTACTATGCGCAGCCACCGGGCTATTACTACCGTGATCGCGGACACCGCCATGGGCACCGCGGCCGTGGTGATTGGGGCGACCGCTGGGATCGATGATGCGGCTTCAGCGGTGCGGTCACTGCTGACTGCGACCACTTGGTCGGGCACCGCATAATCCGGCGTCTGGCCTGCCGGTGTGGCAGGCGGACCGCCCGGAGTGCATGCCTGTGAAAACCGTTTTTGTCCTGAATGGCCCCAACCTGAACCTGCTGGGCACGCGCGAACCTGCCATGTATGGCGCCCAGACGCTGGCCGATGTAGAGCAACTGTGCGCCGCCGCCTGCGCCCGCCACGGGTTTGCGCTGCGCTTTCACCAAAGCAACCACGAGGGCGCGCTGGTGGACTGGATCCACGAGGCGGGCCGCCTGCACGCTGCGGGCGAATTGGCGGGCGTGGTGCTCAATGCCGGGGCCTACACCCACACCAGCGTGGCGCTGCTCGATGCCATCAAGGGCACGGGCGTTGCGCTGATCGAGTTGCACATCAGCAACGTGCATGCGCGCGAGAGCTTCCGCCACCACTCCTATATTGCCGCTGCCGCCAAGGCGGTAATGTGCGGTTTTGGCGTCAAGGGCTACGGCCTCGCCATTGACGGCCTGGCCGGACTGTGAGGGAGCGGGTTTCTCGCATGACCGATTTGTCTCTTCCCCCCGAGGTGCAGCGCCTGGCTGCGCAAGCCGAGTGCCACACCACACCCTGCGGCGAGGGCAACATCCTCTGGCATGTCTGGGGCCAGGCCCGCCCGGATGCGCGCCCGCTGGTGCTGCTGCATGGCGGCAGCGGCAGCTGGACGCATTGGGTGCGCAACATCGACGCGCTGCTGGCTGCCGGGCGCCAATTGTGGGTGCCCGACCTGCCCGGTTTTGGTGAATCCGCCGCGCCGCTGTCGGGTGGTGATGCCGATGCGCTGGTGGCGCCGTTGTGCGCGGGGCTGCACGCTTTGCTGGGCAACGCACCCTGTGATCTGGTGGGGTTCTCGTTTGGCGGTTTGACGGCCGGCCTGCTGCTGGCGGCCCACCCCGAACTGGCCGAACGGCTGGTGCTGGTGGGGGCGCCGGCCATGGGCGTGGTGCCCCACCGGCAGTTCGAGCTGAAAGCCTGGCGCCACCTGACCGACCTGGACGAGCAGCTGGCCATTCACCGCTACAACCTGGCCGCGCTGATGTTGCATGACACGCGCCTCATCGACGGCCTGGCCCTGCAGACCCATGTGGCCAACGTGCTGCGCGATCGCATGCCCCGCCGCCGCCTGGCGCACACCGACATCCTGGCGCGCTCGCTGCCCCAGGTGGCTTGCCCGGTGCATGCCATTTATGGCGAGTACGATGCGCTGTACAAAAGCTGGATCCACCAGCTCGAAGACGCCTTTGCCGCGGCTGCTCCTGATTTCCGGGGCATGCACCTGGTGCCCGATGCCGGCCACTGGGTGCAGTTCGAGCAGCCCGAGGCGTTTGATGCGGCGCTGCTGGCGGCGCTGGCCTGAAAGCCTGCGCGATGCCGCAGGGTGTTCCATGAGCGCCGCCCTGCTGCAGGTGGCCGAAGCCGAGGTGGAATTCACGGCCATGCGCGCCCAGGGCGCCGGCGGCCAGAACGTCAACAAGGTTTCGAGCGCAGTGCACCTGCGCTTTGCCGTGGGCGCCTCCTCGCTGCCTGAAGATGTCAAAGAGCGCCTGCTGGCCCTGCGCGACAGCCGCATCACGCAGGACGGTGTGGTCGTCATCAAGGCCCAGCAATACCGCAGCCAGGAGCAAAACCGGGCCGACGCGCTGGCGCGGCTGAACGCGCTGGTGCAATCGGTGGCGCAGCCACCCCGCACGCGCCGCGCCACCAAACCCACCTATGGCTCCAGACAGCGGCGATTGGAGTCCAAAACCCAGCGCGGTGAAACCAAGGCATTGCGCGGCAAGGTGCGTGACTGAGAGCCTGAGAGCCTTTCGTCCATGCCCGCTCAACACGCCAAAACGCCCCCGCGCGTTGTTGCAAATGCTCGCCATAGCCCGAGCTATGGCTGCGCTTTGCGCCTAGATCGGGGGCGTTTTGACGCGCTGCACGGACACGGCCAAAAAACGCTCAGGCTCTGAGCGGTGCGGCAGTGCCATTGGTAAGGTTTTTGGAACGATATGTCGGATGGCAGGGGAATTGAATCGCTGCTTATTAGCTACTACATTCTGGGTATTCACTGAAAGACTGCCATGTCCACTTCTGCTCCTGTCTCCAGCCACGTTCACAACCCCGCCCTCGTTCCGTCTCTCTATGTTTCGCATGGCGCGCCCCTGTTTGCGCTGGATGCGGGCGAAACCGGTCCTGCGCTCACCCGCTGGGGGCAGGCGTTGCGTGCGCAGTTTCCGGCCTTGCGCGGGGTGGTCGTCATGTCGCCGCACTGGATGGCCCGCACGCCGCAGGTCATGACGGGCCCGCAGCCTGCCACCTGGCACGACTTTGGCGGCTTCCCGCCCGCGCTGTACCAGTTGCAATACCCCGCGCCCGGCGCACCCGCGCTGGCGCAAGAGGTACTGGCCCTGCTGCAGGCGGCCGGTGTGCCTGCCCAGGGCGATGCCCAGCGCCCGTTTGACCATGGCGCCTGGGTACCGCTGATGCACCTGTTCCCCGAGGCCGACCTGCCCGTGGTGCAGGTGGCGTTGCCCGTGGGCGCAGGCCCCGCCGAGGTCTATGCCATGGGCGCGGCGCTGCGCGGCCTGCGCAGCCAGGGCGTGCTGGTGCTGGGTTCGGGCAGCATGACGCACAACCTGGGGGAATTCTTTGGTGGGGCGCGCGAGCCTGCGCCTTATGTGATCGAATTCAGCCGCTGGGTCGAATCGGCCCTGGAGCGGGGCGACCTCAAGGCCTTGCTCAACTACCGCAGCCTGGCGCCGCACGCCGAGCGCGCCCATCCCACGGATGACCATTTCTTGCCGCTGTTTTTTGCGCTGGGTGCCGCGGGTGACGATTTGCACGCAAACTACCTCAGCCGCGAGGTGATGTACAGCATGCTGGCGATGGATGCCCTTGCTCTGCAGCCCGCAGCATGACCGTGCCCATCTACTCCGTTTTTTAACCAAAACCGCCTCTGGGGATTGACCATGCTTGACCTACCGCTCACTTTTTTGCAGCGTCCTGCCGCTGCGGGTATTCCCAAGCCCTGGCTGCTGGTGCTGATGCATGGCGTGGGCAGCAACGAGCAGGATCTTTTCAGCCTGGCTTCGCAGCTTCCCGAGCGCTTTCATGTGCTGAGCCTGCGCGCACCCCACCGCATGGGCCCGGGCTCGCACGCCTGGTTTGATTTCTCGGTGGAGCCCAGTGGCGCCCGCAGCATCAACGAGGCGCAGGAGGCCCACAGCCGTGCCCTGTTGGCGCAGACCGTCGAGGCGGCCTCGGCCCAGCTGGGTATTGCACCCGAGCGTGTGGTGGTGGGGGGCTTCAGCCAGGGCGGCATCATGGCCTTGTCGCTGCTGCTGACGCGGCCCGAGCTGCTGCATGCCGCCATGGTCTGGCACAGCCGCCTGCTGGCCGAGGTGGTGCCGCTGCAGGCCTCGCACGAGGCATTGCACGGCAGGAAGCTGTGGCTGAGCCACGGCACGCACGACAACGTGATTCCGCTCGCCAATGCCCAGGCCATTGCGCACCACATGGCAACGCTGCCCGTGTCGGTGACCTACCGCGAGTTTCCGGGCGCGCACGAGATCCGCCCGTCCGAGCTGGCCGCCACGGTGGCGTGGCTGGAGTCACTCTCGACCACGCCCGTGCCCTATTGAGGTATTGGGGTTGCCATTTAAGATCCTGTTGACGATCTCGCAGGGGATCGCGTTGGAGCGCCATCGGGATGGGTGGATGCTTCGGGTGCGCCGCATGGGCTGGTGCCCATGCCAGCAGCCGGGGCGCCAACACTCCAAGTACATCGGCCCGATTTCGCTCCAACCCTTGGGGCAGCGGTCTTTGCGGGCGGTCTGCGGCGTTGCGGCGCTGGTGGATAGCCGGGCTATCCACTGCGCACCGCGCCTTGCATCCCATCGCGCAAAGACCGCTGCGCGACCCCTGGGAGATCGTCAACAGGCTCTAAGGAGATAGCTATTGGCGCTTGCTGGTAAGGCGCTAGACGGTTATTTCTTGCGAATCATCGGATCGGGCGGAGTCATTCTGGCAATGACAGCCCCGGCAGGAAGAACGCATCGAGCACCGGCATCAGCGCCGGAAATTCCTGCGCAAACTGCGCCCGGTTCACAAAATACGCCTCGCATGCCACCGCAAAAAACTCGGCCGGTGCCGTGGCGCCATAGGCATCGAGCCAGGGTTGGGGGGCGCCAAAGCGCTCGGCCATGATCACGCGCTCGCGAAAATCCGCATAGGCTGGCTCCCACGCCGCCCACCAGGCCTCGTGGGCAGCGCGGGCCGTGCGGGTGCCCATGAAGCCTGCTGGCAGGGGCGGGCAGCCGTTGGGGGCACCGCTGCGCATGTCGAGCTTGTGCACGAACTCGTGCACCACCACGTTGGTGCCGCGCGCCGTGTTGTGGCTGGCATCCGCCACATGCCGCCAGCTGAGCATGATGGGGCCGTGTTCCATGGCCTCGCCCAGCAGCACCTCGGTGTGCTCGTGCACCACGCCGGCTTCGTCCATCGTCTGGCGGCGCGCCACTGCTTCGCCCGGGTGCACCACAATGCCCACGAAGTCGTCATACCAACCCAAGGCTGCGGCCGCATCGCCCCAGTGCAGCAGTGGCAGGCAGGCCTGTGCGGCGATGTCGATGGCCATGGCATCGGTCACCACCAGACCATGGGCGCCATGGAACTGCTTGTGGTGCAAAAAGAGGGCGCTGAGCGCGCGCAACTTGGCCTGGTCGTGCAGAGGCAGGGCCGCCAGAAACGGGTAGCGCTGCAGGGTTTGCAGCCACAGCGCGGCCGAGATGTCAGGCACGGGCGCCACCGTGGCGCGAACGCGGCTCCAGAGCCGGTCAAGAAAGGGGGGCATGGCGATCGGGCAGGGGGAGGTCGAGCCCCGCACAATTCAGGATCACTCGCACCTGGGGGTCAAAGCCACGCGTTCCAGGCCCGCGTTAGACAAACGCAGTGTTTCCAGGCGCGGGGGTTGTGCGGCGGCGTCCCAGTCGCTCAGCACCACCCGCTGCAGGCCCGGTGCCAGAGTGTGGTTCGCCGGCTTGTGGGTGTGTCCGTGGATCAGGGTGTGCGCCTGGGCGGCGGTGAGCCAGTCGATGGCGGCGGGGCCGTCCACATCGGCGTAGATGGCGCCCGATTGCTTGTGCGCCTCGCTCTCCTGGCGGATGCCGCGTGCCTGCGCCCGGCGCGTGGCCAGGGGCTGGGCCAGAAATTGCGCTTGCCACTGGGCACTGCGCGCCTGCACGCGAAAGCGCTGGTAGTCCACATCGTCCAGGCACAGCAGGTCGCCATGGCTGAGCACGAAGCGCTGCTCAGCAAAGACCAGCACGGTGGGGTCGGCCAGGCCGGTGATGCCGCAATGCGCAAGAAACGCCGGCCCCGCCAGAAAGTCGCGGTTGCCGTGCATGAAGTAAAGGGGCAGGCGCTGCGCGGCCTCGCGCAGCGTGGCGCAGGCTTGCGCTTCAAAGCTGCCGGGCTCCTGCAGGGCATCGTCGCCCACCCATACCTCGAACAGGTCGCCCAGAATGAAGAGAGCATCGGCTGGCGTGGTCTGCAGGTAGTGCCGCCAGGCGGCCACGGTAGCGGGCTCGCTGGCCTGCAGGTGCAGGTCGGAAATGAAATCGACCGTGCGCCAGTGCGAGGGAGCGGCAAGCTCCTCGAACCGGGGCACGGTCGGGGTCACGGTGTGACCGGGATCGTTCATCCCTAGCGCTGAGATTTGGGCATGGAGCATGAATTTTGCACGGCCTCAGCGCGGGACGGCGAGCCAGGGCCACCCCGCAGCGAGGGCGTCGTCCCCCTTCCCGCAACGCGCAGCGATGCGAGAGAAGGGGGAAGGCGCGCAGCGCCACAGGGGGGTGTCATGCTCAAACTGCAACCGCCTTGTCGATCACCACAGCGTCAAAAGGCACGTCGTCGTGGAAGCCCTTGCGCGTGGTGCGGACGGCCTTGATGGCGTCCACGACATCCTGCCCCTTCACGACCTTGCCGAACACGGCATAGCCCCAGCCCTGGGGGGTGGGAGAGCTGTGGTTCAGGAAGGCGTTGTCCACCGTGTTGATGAAGAACTGTGCCGTGGCCGAGTGCGGGTCGCCCGTGCGCGCCATGGCCACGGTGTACTTGTCGTTCTTCAGGCCGTTCTTGGCTTCGTTCTCGATCGGGGCCTGGGTTTCCTTTTGCTTCATGTCGGCCGTCATGCCGCCGCCCTGGACCATGAAGTTCTTGATCACGCGGTGGAACACGGTGCCGTTGTAGAAGCCGCTGTTCACGTAGCTCAGGAAGTTGGCGGTGGACTTGGGGGCTTTCTCGGCGTCCAGTTCGATGGTGATCACGCCTTGGGTGGCCGTTTCAGCCACGTTGATGGTGACGTGGAGTTCAACTTGTGGATTGCTCATTGCAGTGCTTTCTTCAAAAAAATTCACTTCACCACGGTGGCGGAGTGGATGGTGACGGGGGTGGTGGGCACGTTCTGGTGGCCGCCCTTGTTGCCGGTGGCGACCATCTTGATCTTGTCCACCACGGCGGTGCCTTCGATCACCTTGCCGAACACGGCATAGCCGTGGCCGTCAGGCTGGGGGGCGTTGAGCATGGCGTTGGCCTTCACGTTGATGAAGAACTGCGCGGTGGCCGAGTTGGGGTTGGCCGTGCGGGCCATGGCGATGGTATAGGTGTCGTTCTTGAGGCCATTGGCCGCTTCGAGCGGGATGGGAGCCTTGGTGGGCTTTTGCACCATGTCGGCCGTGAAGCCGCCGCCCTGGATCATGAAGCCGTCGATGACGCGGTGGAATACCGTGCCGTCGTAGTGCTTGTCGTTCACATACGCCAGGAAGTTCTCGACCGTCCTGGGCGCCTTGGCGGGATCGAGCTGCAGCACGATGTCGCCCATCGAGGTGGCCAGCTTGACCTTGGGGGCATCCTGCGCCTGCACTGGGGTAGCTATCGAAAACATGGCTGACAGTGCAATACCAGCAAGCACAGCGGTCGATTTTCTTTTGGAAATCATGCAGAACTCCTTGGTTGGATCAGAACCGCAGACCATGGAAGCTTGGGCGCTGCGGTGATGAAAAAGTTGGCGCTGAAGTTACCACCGGCCCGCCAGCGAGGCTGGCGGCATGGCCACAAGCCCCTGCCCGCGAACGGTTGTCAGGGGCGTGAAGCCGCGGGCTTGGCCGCTGCGCGGGCAGCGGCGGGCTGGAACAGCTCGCGCAGCTGGGCCTGCTTCAATTTGACGGTGGGGTTGTTGGCCTCCATCTGCTGCGCCTTGGCGTAGGCCTGGTAAGCCAGCCGGGCGTAGATGTCGCCCAGGTTCTCGTGCGCCGCCGCGTACGAGGGGTTGTTGCGCACCGCCATCTCCAGCGCCGTGCGGGCCTTGTCCAGCTGGTTCTGGCTGGCGTAGATCACCGCCAGGTTGTTGTAGGGCTCGGGCAGCTCGGGGTATTCCTGAATGAGCTGGGTGAAGGTGGTGATGGCCGCGTCGGTCTGGCCGAGGTCGGTCTGCGCCACGCCGCGCAGAAAGCGCAACTGCGGATCGCGCGGGGCGGCCGTCAGGCGCTGGTCTGCCTTGCCCAGGGCTTCGGCGGCCTTGCCGGTCTTGAGCAACTGGGTGATCTCGGCGTAGTCACTGGCATGGGCCATGCCAGCGCCCAGCCATGCGGTCAGGGCCAGCAGGCGCAAAAGTCGGGAAAGGGTGCTGCGGACTTGCTTCATGGGGGAGGGAGGAGATGGGCACCGTCCGGTGCCGGGCGGGGCTTATACTTCGGCGGATTGTAGCTGAGGGGGTTGCCAGGGCGGTACGCTGTTGCCGCTGGCGATTTTGCCGGGCGCCCAGGGCTGGGCGCATCCCCTTGCGGGGCACGTACCTTTCGCTACCGGGTGAACCGGCTTCACCCGTCTCCCATCCAGTTCCCGTTACAGAAACCCCATGAGCTTGCGCATCTACAACACGCTGTCGCGTGCATTGGAGGATTTTTCCCCGCTCGAACCCAGCCATGTGCGCATGTATGTGTGCGGCATGACCATCTACGACCTGTGCCATATCGGCCACGCCCGCATGATGATGGCGTTCGACGTGGTGCAGCGCTGGCTGAAAAGCAGCGGCTACCGCGTCACCTACGTGCGCAACATCACCGACATCGACGACAAGATCATCCGGCGCGCGCTGGAGCGCGGCATCACCATCCGCCAGCTCACCGACGAGATGATCGTCGCCATGCACCAGGACATCGGCGCTCTGGGCATCGAGCCGCCGGCCCTGGAGCCGCGCGCCACCGAATATGTGCCCCAGATGCTGTCGCTGATCGGCCAGCTCGAGGGCAAGGGCCTGGCCTACCGTGCCACCAATGGCGACGTGAACTACGCGGTGCGCAAGTTTGCGGGCTACGGCAAGCTCTCGGGCAAGTCGCTCGACGAGTTGCGTGCAGGCGAGCGCGTGGCCGTGCAGGATGGCAAGGAAGACCCGCTCGACTTCGTGCTCTGGAAGTCTGCCAAGGAGGGCGAACCGCCCGAGGCCAAATGGGACAGCACCTTCGGCACGGGCCGCCCTGGCTGGCACATCGAATGCTCGGCCATGAGCTGCGCCACGCTGGGCGAGACCTTCGACATCCATGGTGGCGGGGCCGACCTGCAGTTCCCGCACCATGAGAACGAGATCGCCCAGAGCGAAGGCGCCACCGGCAAGCCGCTGGCCAGGTTCTGGGTGCACAACGGCTTCGTGCGCGTGGACAACGAGAAGATGAGCAAGTCGCTGGGCAACTTCTTCACCATCCGCGATGTGCTCCAGCAGTACGACGCCGAAACGGTGCGCTTCTTCATCGTGCGTGCCCACTACCGCAGTGCGCTCAACTACAGCGACGCCCACCTCGACGACGCGCGCCAGTCCCTCAAGCGGCTGTACACGGCGCTGAGCCTGGTAGCCCCGGCCCAGGTTTCCATCGACTGGAACGAGCCCCATGCCGCACGTTTCAAGGCGGCCATGGACGAAGACTTCGGCACGCCCGAGGCGATTGCCGTATTGTTCGACCTGGCCAGCGAGGTCAACAAGACCCGTTCGCCCGAACTGGCAGGATTGCTCAAGGCGCTGGCAGGCTGCCTGGGGTTGCTGCAAGGTGATCCGCAGGCCTTCCTGCAGGCTGGGGCGGGCTTTGACGAGGCCGCCATCCAGGCGCAGATCGCCGCCCGCGCTGCCGCCAAGGCGGGCAAGGATTTTGCGGAGGCTGATCGCATCCGCAACGCCCTGCTGGCCCAGGGCATCGTGCTCAAGGATTCGGCCGCTGGAACGACCTGGGAAGCCGCACAGTGATTTTTTTGAATATGAAATATGCCCCCAGGGCATACGGGGCGAGCAGTGGTAGCTTCTAAAAATGTAGCGACCGAGGTGCTCGCTTCGTCTGGCCCGGCGTTGGCCACGCCCGATTACTGGGCCGAGGCCTGCAAGCACCTGATGAAGAAGGACCGGGTGATGAAGCGCCTGATCCCCCAGTTTGGCGACGCGGCCCTGCAGACACGGGGTGATGCGTTCACCACGCTGGCGCGTTCCATCGTCGGGCAACAGATTTCGGTGAAGGCGGCGCAAACCGTGTGGGAGCGTTTTGCCGCACTGCCGCGCAGCATGAAGCCCGGCCATGTGCTCAAGCTCAAGATCGACGACATGCGGGCCGCCGGCCTGTCGGCCCGCAAGGTCGACTATCTGGTGGACCTGGCCCTGCACTTCGAGGGCGGCAAGCTGCATGTCAAGGACTGGGCGGCCATGGACGACGAGGCCATCATCGCCGAGCTGGTGGCCATCCGTGGCATCGGCCGCTGGACGGCCGAGATGTTTCTGATCTTTTATCTGATGCGGCCCAATGTTCTGCCATTGGACGACGTGGGCTTGATCAACGGCATCAGCCAGAACTATTTTTCGGGTGATCCCGTCAGCCGCAGCGATGCCCGCGAGGTGGCCGAGGCCTGGAAGCCATGGTGCAGCGTGGCGACTTGGTATATTTGGCGATCGCTCGACCCGTTGCCCGTGGCCTACTGAGGCCCGTTTCATCAGTCATGAACCGGTTGCAACATGGGCCTCGCACCAGAGGCACCCAGGGCGCGACCCAAGGAGAAATACGTTGGCGAAAAAGACCTTTCTGGATTTCGAGCAGCCGATTGCCGAACTCGAATCCAAAATCGAAGAACTGCGCTACGTGCAGACGGAAAGCGCGGTCGATATCTCGGAAGAAATCGACCAGCTCAGCAAGAAGAGCCAGCAGCTCACCAAGGACATCTACAGCGAGCTGACCCCCTGGCAGATCACCAAGATTGCCCGCCACCCCGAGCGCCCTTACACGCTCGACTACGTGCGCGACATCTTCACCGACTTCGTCGAGCTGCACGGTGACCGCCACTACGCGGACGACCTGTCCATCGTGGGTGGGCTGGCGCGCTTCAACGGCCACGCCTGCATGGTGCTGGGCCACCAGAAGGGGCGCGACACCAAGGAGCGCGCCATGCGCAACTTCGGCATGAGCAAGCCCGAGGGTTACCGCAAGGCCCTGCGCCTCATGAAGACGGCCGAAAAGTTCAAGCTGCCTGTGTTCACGTTTGTCGATACCCCCGGCGCCTACCCTGGCATCGATGCCGAGGAGCGCGGCCAGTCCGAGGCCATCGGCCGCAACATCTTCGAGATGGCGCAGCTCGAAGTGCCCATCATCACCACCATCATCGGCGAAGGTGGCTCGGGCGGTGCGCTGGCCATCAGCGTGGCCGACCAGGTGGTGATGCTGCAATACGCGATCTACTCGGTCATCAGCCCCGAAGGCTGCGCCTCCATCCTCTGGAAGACGAGCGACAAGGCACAGGAAGCCGCCGACGCGCTGGGCATCACCGCCCACCGCCTCAAGGCCCTGGGCCTGGTGGACAAGATCGTGAGCGAGCCCGTGGGTGGCGGCCACCGCGATCCCAAGCAGATGGCGGCCTTTCTCAAGCGTGCGCTGGGCGATGCCTTCCGCCAGGTGGTGGACCTCAAGACCAAGGATCTGCTCGACCGCCGCTATGACCGGCTGCAAAGCTATGGCCGTTTCACCGACACCAAGGCCGACAGCCGCTGACTCCGTGCTGGAGAAGGCTGCAGCCTTCTCCTTGCACCCGTGCCATGGCCCCGCAAGGGGCCTTTGCATTGGGGCGGACGCTTTTGCGCCACGGTCGCAGAAGGGCGCGCAGTGACGCTGCCGTTTGACACCGCCATGGCGGCCTTCTCGCCCGCCTTGCCATTGGCCGTGGGTCTGAGTGGCGGTGCCGACTCGACGGCGCTGCTGCTCGCCTGTGCCCGCAAATGGCCGGGGCAGGTGCAGGCCATTCATGTGCACCACGGCCTGCAGGCCGCGGCCGATGAATTCGAGCAGCATTGCCGGGCATTGTGCAAGCACCTGCAGGTTCCACTGACCGTGCAGCGCGTCGATGCACGCCACGCACCGGGCGAAAGTCCCGAAGATGCTGCGCGCCGGGAAAGATACAAGGCTTTTGAGGCTGTGGCGCACGCCAGTGAAACGCAAAATGCTATTTATTCAATAGCATTGGCCCAGCATGCGGATGACCAGGTCGAGACGCTGCTGCTGGCCTTGTCGCGCGGCGCCGGCGTGGCGGGGCTGGCCGCCATGCCCGCTGACTGGGAGCGGGGCGGCGTGCGCTGGCACCGGCCCCTGCTGCGCGTGGCGGGGGCGCAGGTGCGTGACTGGCTGCGTGCGCAGGGGCAGCATTGGGTGGAAGACCCCACCAACACCGATGAGCGCTTCACGCGCAACCGCATCCGGGCGCAGCTGCTGCCCGCTCTGGACGCGGCTTTTCCGGCCTTTCGCGACACGTTTGCGCGCTCTGCGTCCCATGCAGCCCAGGCCGCCGAGTTGCTGGACGCGCTGGCGCAGCAGGACCTGGCCCTCACGGGGTCGCCCCCGGAGATTCGGTTCTTGCAGGGGCTCAGCCGTGCGCGCCAGGCCAACGTCCTGCGCCACTGGCTGCGCGTGGCGCATGCCACGACCCCCTCCGCCGCGCAGCTGGGGGAGCTGCTGGACCAGCTGGCGGCCTGCACCACGCGTGGCCACCGCATTCACATCAAGGTGGGGCGGGGGTTCGTTGTGCGCTCGGGGCTGCGGCTCGATTGGTACAATCCCGAGGTTTTGGTCTAACAACGGCACGAAAAACGGCGGCGCACCAAAACAGTGTTTAACCCGCGCTGCGGTTCCAGTTTCGTCACCCCCGATATCCCATGGCATTGATCGTTCACAAATACGGCGGCACCTCGATGGGCTCTCCGGAGCGCATTCGCAACGTCGCCAAGCGCGTGGCCAAATGGGCGCGCGCCGGCCACCAGATGGTGGTGGTTCCCAGCGCCATGAGCGGCGAAACCAACCGCCTGCTCGCCCTGGCCAAAGAGCTGGCTCCCCCACGCGCCACCCCTGCGTACCACCGCGAACTCGACATGCTGGCGGCCACCGGCGAGCAGGCTTCGTCTGCATTGCTGGCCATTGCGCTGCAGGCCGAAGGCATGGGCTCGGTCAGCTATGCCGGATGGCAAGTCCCCATCCGCACCGACAGCAGCTACACCAAGGCGCGCATCGAATCCATTGACGACCAGCGCGTGCGCGCCGATCTGAACAATGGCAAGGTCGTCATCGTGACCGGTTTCCAGGGCATCGACGACGAAGGCAACATCACCACGCTGGGCCGTGGCGGCTCGGACACCTCGGCGGTGGCCGTGGCGGCCGCCATGAAGGCCGACGAGTGCCTGATCTACACCGATGTGGACGGCGTCTACACCACCGACCCGCGTGTCGTGCCCGAGGCACGCCGCCTGCAAACGGTGAGCTTCGAGGAAATGCTGGAAATGGCCAGTCTCGGCTCCAAGGTGCTGCAGATCCGCTCGGTCGAATTTGCGGGCAAATACAAGGTGCCCATGCGCGTGCTCTCCAGCTTCACGCCCTGGGACATCGACATCAACGAAGAAGCCAAGTCCGGCACGCTGATCACTTTTGAGGAAGACGAAAAAATGGAACAAGCCGTCGTATCCGGCATCGCTTTCAACCGCGACGAAGCCAAGATCTCGGTGCTGGGCGTGCCCGACAAGCCTGGCATCGCCTACCAGATCCTGGGCGCCGTGGCCGACGCCAATATCGAAGTGGACGTGATCATCCAGAACGTCAGCAAGGACGGCAAGACCGACTTCAGCTTCACCGTCAACCGCAACGACTACGCCCGCACGGTCGAACTGCTCAAGGAAAAAGTGCTGCCCGAACTCGGTGCGCAGGAAGTGGTCGGCGACACCAAGATCTGCAAGGTGAGCATTGTCGGTATCGGCATGCGCAGCCACGTAGGCGTGGCCAGCAAGATGTTCCGCACCCTGAGCGAAGAGGGCATCAACATCCAGATGATTTCCACCTCCGAGATCAAGACCTCGGTGGTCATCGACGAGAAATACATGGAACTGGCCGTGCGCACCCTGCACAAGGCCTTTGAACTCGACCAGCCAGCCGCCTGAACCCGCCAGAAATGCCTCGGAAATGAGGCATAATAGCGGGATTGGAAACGTGACCGAGTGGCCGAAGGTGCTCCCCTGCTAAGGGAGTATGGGGTGTAGAGCCTCATCGAGGGTTCGAATCCCTCCGTTTCCGCCAAGATAAGCCCTAAGTAATTGATTTGCTTAGGGTTTTTTCTTTCTGGCTCAATATCCCACGCAGCAAAACGGGGATGGAGTAGGTCAGGCACAGCGCGCTCTGGCGTTTTTTCGCTCTGACACTTCCCGGCAGATGGCCGACCGAAACCGATTTGACTTACATAGCCTACTCGGCCTGCGCTGCCTCCAGCGTCTTGCCGCCGGGGAATGTCAACCGGGCATGTACGGCAGCAGTGTGCCCGCGATCTTGAGGCGCTGGCACAGCGTGAAGGCTGGGTGATTCATCGCGGCTAGAAGCCATTGCAGCGGGTCGGTAGTCTCGGGCGGGTCAGCTATCAGGCGGGGTCGGTTGCGCGAGCCTAAGCCCTTGCTTCGCCAACGGCAATCCAAGGCAGGCGCTTAACCGGCTGCTCGAGGCTGACATCGTCTATGTTCGGGATTTTTCCGATCCTGACGGTATGAGCGATGAACAGTTGACGCATCTGGCCCTTGTCGCGCATCACTGCTACGGTTCATTCGATCTCGCGTTGCACTGCGTCATGTTGCTCGAAAAGCGAGGCGCACTGCCATCTGGCGCCCAAACGGATTATCTGGCCTTGCTGTCCCGGCCTGCGGCATAGACCGGGGAGGGGCGCGGTAATCGAGGAGTGGGGCACTGAGGCCATGTACCGCAGAGGTCGTCATGACGTTTGTCCGCTGCTATTGGCTGGTGGTCGTGGCGGCACATCGAAGCTCGCTGGCGCCTCGCCTTCGCAGTACCGCTTCCACATCATCCGATAGGCGTCCTCCATGTGGCGGGTGTAGCGCTCCGAGTCGAACAGTGGGGCTGTCCGGCGCGAGTCCTGCAAGCGCTGGCGCAACGCGGCCAATTCGTTTCTCCGGGTAGCCAGCTGCACGGCTTTTTCCTCGTAGTCTGCGAAATTTTCGGTGACGAGCTCGGGCATGGCCGCTGCCCGGAGCAGGCTGGCAGCGACTCGTCCCGCGAAAGCATGGCCCATGCAGGTCAGCAGGGGCAGGCCGGCCCACAGGGCATCACTGGCGGTGGTGTGGGCGTTGTAGGGCAGGGTATCGAGCGACAAATCGGCCAAACGGTGCCGCGCCAGGTGCTCGGCCGTGGAGATGCGCCGGGCAAAAACCAGTCGATGTCCCTGAACGCCGCGTTTCTCGGCCTCCCGGCGCAAGTTCCTTGCAGCCTGCTGGTTGTCGGCCAACAACCACAGAACGCTTCCCTCGACACGGTGGAGAATGCGCATCCACACGTCGAACATCGGCGGCAGAATCTTGTAGTTGTTGTTGAAGCAGCAGAAAACGAATGCTTTTGGAGGAAGGCCGACCTCCGTGCGTGTGGGGGTACGCGCGGCAATTGGCCGGAGCGCATCGTTGGGCTGATAGGTGTCGGGTAGGCGGACGATCTTTTCATCATGGAAATGTTCGTTTTCTGGCGGCACGACGGTATGGTCCGCGATGAGGTAGTCCATGAACTCAGCACCCAGGGTTCCGGGATAGCCTAGGTAACTTACTTGTAATGGGGCAACTCGCCGCGCAAAAATACCGATTCGGCTGTCGGCCGTGTAGCCTTTCAAATCAATGGCAATGCTCACCTGCATGGCGCGCAACTTTTCCGCAATTTGATCGTCCGTCAAACTGGACACGTCAAGAAACTCGTCGAAGGCTTGTTTCAGGCGTTTGCGCTGGGGGCTACCGTCTTCAGGTCCAAACGACACGCCGATGACCTCCATCTGTGTCCGGTCATGCAGTTCAAACAGCCGTGTCACCAATTCCGCGGTGGCATGCCGGTGAAAGTCGGCCGATAGATAGGCAACACGGAGCCGGCGGCCAGGATCGGGAAGGAATCCCGGCGCCAACTGCTTTTTCAGATCATGATTGCGCAATGCTTTTGCGTACATGCGCGCTGCCGCCTGGTGCACAGCGGCCTCGCCCGTCAGGCCTAAGAGGATGAACGAGTGCACCGCTGGTTCGCCTCTTTGCGTCGCGTCGACTGCCTGTTCCACACGCTCGTCCAAATCGCGCCAATCGCAGCCGTGTACCTGGCACAGAAGTGCATCGCCCGCCGCATAGGGCTGCTTGGGGTCGATCCGCAGCAAGGCCTCCAAGTCCTTGCGGGCTTCGCTGTAGCGTTTGAGTCTGCGCAACGCTTGCGCGCGGTTCTTGAGCGCATGGACGTCATCGGGTTTCAGCGCCAAGGCGCGGCCGAGGGTGGCCACGGCTTCTGCCATGCGGTCCAGGGCCATCAATGCCACACCCCGGCTCTTCAGCACCTCCGGCACATTTGGCTTGGCGGCCAGCGAGGCGTCGAAAGCGCTCAAGGCCTCGCCGGGACGGTTCAGGTCACAAAGCACCTGGCCGCGGTGGTTCATCGCCGCAGTATTCGTGGGATCGAGGACGAGTACCCGATCCAATTTTTCCAGCGCTGCCTTGAAGTGCTTCAGTGCCGCTTGCGCCAATGCGCAATGAATCAGCGCCTCCGTGTCGTCTGGCATTGCACGGAGCGAATCGCTGAAGCAGGAGTTCGCTTCCTCGAAGCGTCCCAGCGCAGCCAGGGCCATGCCCCGTTCGCGCAGCACCCTTGTGTTGTCAGGCTCGAGGGCAATGACCCGATCGAGACTCGCCAATGCTTCAGGGTAGCGTTTCAGCGTTCCCAGCATCCGCCCGCGGTTGTGCAGCGCTCCGACATGGTCAGAGGCCAGGCTCAATGCGGCGTCGAAATCCATCAAGGCTTGCGCGGAGCGACCCAAGGCAGCCAGGGCGATGCCCCGGTTGTTCAGGGCCTCCACGAAGTCGGGCTTGATGGCCAGCGCTCGGTCGAAACGCGCCAGCGCCTCCTTGTACCACCCGAGATGATGCAGCGCGAGGCCATGGTTGGCGAGTATCGATGCCCGATCCGGACGCAAGCGCAACGCGGCGTGCAGTACGCGCTCGGCCGCCTCATACTGGTCGCGCTGCAGGTGCAGTGCGCCCAGCATTGCCAGGACTTCTGCACGTGCCGGTTCGTCGCTCAGAATGGCTTCGTAGCGCAGCGCTGCCGCATCCAGATCGCCGGCCCGGTGCAGGTCGAGGGCTTCGTCGAATCGATCGTGCGGGGACGAAGTTGCGGGTGGCTGGTGGTAGCGGTTCATGGGGTCGCTCGCGTTGCGAAGATGCGGTGATCAGTACTCAAGAGTCAGCGAAATCGTGGCTGTGTAGCTGCCTGCCGGCAGTGCCTTGAAGTCGGAAGTTGCGATCCTTCCGTACAGGGGCACGGTGTTGTTGCTGCCGTCCCGCGCGATATTGAGCGCTTCTCCAGGGCTGCTGGCGGGGAGGTCGGTACCGAGGGCGGCATTGAGGCTGAGCCGGAACGGAAGGTTGTCGGCGCCGGAAGTCATGATGCGAGGACTTGCGGAATACAGTTTCGGCGCGGTCGTCACCTCCGCGTTGCAGCTGACCCAGAAACTCGCTCCGCTGTTTGTGGTCTGGTCCGGCGTGCTGGCCAAGGCTATGACCGGGCCGAAGGCCAGCGTAGCCCCCGAAGCCACCGTGCATGTCGGCGCGGACCAGGCCGGTGGGTTGCAGTTCGTCAAGGCCGCCAGCGCGAAGACGCGAATCATTCGGCGTGGGTGGCGTGTCGGCCGGCATGGCCAGGAGAGTGGTTTCATGGTCCGTCCGCGCAAGTCAAAGGACCGATGCGAGGTTCTTCGCCTTCGGATCCGGTCAATCGCAAAGGCAAGGTGCAGGAGCTACCCTCCCAGGCCACGGCCAGCTGGTTCTCGTTCTGCAAGTCGCTGAGGTATACCTCGCCGCGCCTGGCGACGCTGAATTCGCGGCCGGCCGGGGTCAGGCGCACTCGTGCACCGCTCGGCACGGGGCTGCCGTCCGCTTGGCGCAGGATCACGAGTGCGTTGCGCGCACGCTGCACCGGAATGTCGACGAAGACGCCGCTGCGGGCGTAGGGTGTTACGGTGCTCTGGACCTGGCTGATCTCGGCGCTCATTGGAAGAAGTGCTGCGTCGATGGTCAGCAGATTCTTTTGGTAGGGAAGCAAGCCCGGTATCACTGCCGCGCCATTGCGCTCGGTCAGGGCCGCCGCTTGGTGGCTGCGCATCACCGGCACCCCTTCGAAGTCGCCCACGCGCACCACGGCGAAGGCGCCTTGGCCGATATGGCGACTGGCGAACGGCACGCCCTGCAGCCAGCCCAGCGAGCCGCTTGCCCCCAGCCGCACGGCGTTGTTTCCCTGGCCTGCATTCGATTCGGCGCTGAACTGGGCCTGGTTGGTATTGAGTGTGACCCCCCCTTGCGCGGTTTGGCCGGGCGAGTCGCTGGTCTTGACACGCCAGCCCCAGCCCGGTCCTGCCGGCGCGCTGCGGCTGGCCTGTGCACTCGTGGTCCAGCGGCCGGTCGAGTCGCGAATGCCTTGGCCGGACAACACGGTCTGCGGTTGAAGCGGCAGGGTCAGGCTCAGGCCGCCGCTCCAGCTCCTGTTCGGCGCCAATTGTTTGCTGACATAGGCCGAGAGATGCAGGTTGGAGGTCAGGGCCCAGCTGAAGTTCACGGCAGTGAGACTGAAATCGTCACCATCCCATGTGGTCTGGCGCGCATAGCTGATGCCTAGCGACATGCCGTGACCCAGCGGCAAGCCTCCGCCTGCCGTGAAGCGGGTTTTCGGCCGAGGCTCCGTCGACGCTGCGGCGAACTGACGGAACTTCTCTCCAAAATAGTCCCAGTTCAGCGCCCAGCTGCCACGCCTGCTGCTTCGCTCGAGTCCCAACAGGTAGCGGCCACCGCTGATGGTTGCCGACGATTCGGTGTCCTCGTTGCGCGACCAGGCGGCGCCGACCCGCGCCAGAGCCACCGTGCCCAGCAGTCCCGACAACTCCAGTCCGGCGGCCCGGCGCGTGGGCTGCAGCTCAACCCGCCCTTCGGCCGTCAGTGCGGATGTGAGGCCTCGGCGGTAGGTGCTCGCTGCGAATCGCTCCCCATAGTCGGCGCTCTCCGAACCGTAATTGAGCCTCAAGGCACCGGCTTCGAACGAGAAGTCGGCGAGGCCGGGTGCCAGCAGCCGGGGGGCTCCATAGTATTTTTGCGTCACCAAGGTGTCAGCGCCGCGCAGGTCGCGCACCACCAGGGTCAGCTCGCCTTCGCCGTTGACCACAGGGATGTTGCTCAGCGTGAACGGACCCGCTGCCATCTGCCGACCTGCGATGACACGCTGGTTGTTCACCAGCAAGTCCACCGAGGATGGCAGTGCGGCCGAGCCTGCCAAGGTCGGCATCGGGTGGGTGATGTAGCCCGGAGCGAGTGAAAAGTCCCGACCCCAACGAATGCCGCCAAAGCGCACGGGCCGGCTCCCGGCGCCGCCACTGCCCAGGGTGTCGCCGATCGTCAGGGAGGCCATGCGATCGGGAAAGTCCTGGCGCCAGAAGGTTTCGGTGCGGACCGACCTGTTTCCCCCTTCGTTGCCTCGGACGAGGGCTCCTGTCATGAAGGAACCCCAGCGACTGAAGGCGACGGCTTCCACCAGTCCGCCGTGGCTGTTGGTGCCGGCCTCGCCACGAACGGCGAACATGTCGTAATTCAGGTACAGGCCCGGCGGTGCCGCGTTCGGCGGTATTTCACCGCTGCCCGCCAGTGCCATCCCCGTGGCCTCGAACGCTTCGGCGGGGACGGTCAAGGCCAGCTTGAGCTGGCGCAGATCCATCGTGTAGCGCAGGCCGGGCAAGGCATCGAGCGCGTGACCGGTCTCGCCATCGAGGAGCGGCAATGCTTCGCCATGCGGGCGCAGGCGGGCCGCTTTCCAGGCGGCCAGAGGCAGCACCAGGCGCCCGTCGGGCCGACGTTCAGCGCTAACGATGTCTGGCAGGGGCTGGCCATTGACGCTTAACTCCAGCAGCAGCATCTGTACCGGGTCCTGGCCATGCAAGCCTTCGGCTTTCTTGCCCGCCGGCCCCGCTGGGGGGATCGAGGACGCCGGGGAAATTGCCATCGGCGGAGCATCATCGTCCGCCAGGCCGAGCACCACTTCGGCGCCCTTGAGTTCAAGCCTGGGGCGTGCGCTCTTGCGCAGCGTCAAAATCAGGCGGGTGCGCTCTTCGGTGCTGATCAGCATGAGCGATTCGATCATGCCCGATGCAAAGGACTCCTTGCGCCGGGGCAGGCCCGTGACGCCCGGAAAATCCACGAGTATGCGGCTGCCCAGGGCATGAACGAGCGGCGGGCCGGCGGCTGGTTCGCGCAGCGTCAGTCTCAGCGTGTCTTCGGCCCTTGTCGTCGACAGCACAGCGATGCGCTCAATTGCCGCGCCGGGAAAATTCAAGGTGATGGCGGGGCTGGAACCTGCGCTCAAGGCGAGCGCGGCAGCGACAGAAAAGTTGCGCCAGCTGGCGACCGAAGGAGGACTCGAAGGACCGTGACTGTTCTGGAATATCGGACAGGCGAATCGCATCGGTGATCATGCTTTTCTCAGGGTGAATCCCATGTGCGCGGAAATTCCGGCACATGGACGATTCTCACTTGTGTCACGTGACATCAAGGCGCGGGCAGGACAGTCGTGGCCGGGCCTGCCGAAGTTTCCGCCCGGACATGCACAGGGCCCTGGAGCCGGGCCGGTCGCTCAAAGACCCATTGGCGCCAGGCGCCAGCCAGGACGCGGACGCCTGCTGCGGGCAGCTCCTTGCGTCCCTCGGAGGTTTCGAGGGTCAGGCGCTTGAGTTGCAGGTAGCGCTGGCCTTCATTGTCGAGCCGGACGCACAGGCTGGCCGCAGGCGCCATGCACGGCCTGAGCCGGGGCAGGGGAGCAGCGATCCCCTTGTCGGTGACGAACACCGGGAGGTTGTGGCGAAAGCGGAACGTCAAGCCGACTCCCGATGCGGCGGGTGCTTCAGGCGTCACGTCTTCCAGCACCAGCCGATAGGCTTTCTCCCTCATGCCGAAGGTCCGCCGACGCGGCGTGACGCGAAAGATCTGGCTCGCCCGCGGCGCAATCTCGGCAAGCGGCGGTACGATCATCAACTCGTCGGTGGCCTCGTAGCGGTCCGCGCCCTCGGTCTGGTTCCAGCTCAGGGTGTCGCTCTGAAGATTGACGGGCCGATCGGAAGGGTTGGAGATGGTGATCGTGACCACAGGTCGGTCCGGCGAAATCTCCAGCAGCACTGGCGAGATGGCGACACCATGGGCCGCGCCGGCGAACGCGGCGCCGGCGACCAGGCCCCAGCGTTTCAGACGCCGGGGCGATGTCATCGCGTGCTCGGTGCTCAATAGTCGACGCTCAAGGTGACGGCGCGCGTGTAGCTGCCAGCGGGCATGGAGCCGAAGTTCGAGGCCAGGATCTTGCCGTAGACGGTGACCGTCTGGTCCGAGCCGTTCGGTGCAGCGATGTTGGAGCTCACCGGGGCGGCGGTCGGGAGGTCGTCGGCCGCGGCGCCGCTGGTCAGGCTCAGATTGAACGCGAACGAATCGGTGCCGTTGACGAGGGTGCGGGGGGTTGCCGAGTAGAGCTTGGGAGCGGTTCCGGTCGTGCACGCAACCTGCAACGAGGTTCCGGTGTTCGCCGTCACATCGGCGGAACTCGCCAAGGCGGCGGTGGAGGCAAACGTGAGCGTGGATGCAGACACGGTGCAGGAATTCGTCAGCGTGGCGGACGCGTCCATGGTGCCTGTTGCCGTGGCCGCCTGGGCCGCGCCGGCGCCCAGGATCAGCCCTGCTGCCACCGAGGTTCGAACCAGTGTGGTCTGTGTGAATTTCGTCATTTCAAGCTCCTTTCGGGATGGATGGTGCGGGATGCACATGTGGGTCGGCCCGGTGGACGAGTGCCGACGGCGCCTGTGCACTGGTGCCGACGCATGCCGCATGGTCCGAAGGGCGAACGTACAGATTGTTACCGGGGCAAACGAAAAACGGTATCGGGAGGGCCTGATTTGCGGCTCGGAAAATTCCCATGGAACAGGCGCTGCGGCCTCGGCTTGATGGCCTGGTGGCGCGGCCCCGTCCTACCCGCGCCTACCTGCTTTAGGCTCCAAGGTGCTGGTCGGCGTAGCGCACCAGGTCGGCCATGTTCTGCAGGCCGAGCTTGGCCATCAGATTGGCCTTGTGGGTGCTGATGGTTTTCTCGCTGAGGAACAGGGTGCGTGCGATCTCGGTGTTGCTCTGGCCAGCGGCCAGGTGCTCGAGGACCTGGCACTCGCGCGGTGAGAGTTTTTCGCGCGCGGGCGGGGGTGCTGCCGGGGAGAAGACCAGCGTGTCCATCAGGCGCGGGTCGACGTAGCGGTTGCCGCCGGCGAGGCGGCGCAGGGCCTGGAGCAGGGTGTCGGGCTCGCTGTCCTTGGTGACGTAGCCGCTGGCGCCGGCCCGCAGCGCGGCGCGCACGATGGCAGCGTGGTTGTGCATGCTGACCACCAGGATCGGCAGCTCGGGCCTGAACGCGCGGATCTGGCCGATCAATTCGGGGCCGTTGGGGGCTGGCATGGTCAGGTCCAGCAGCAGCACGTGACAAGGCGTGTCCTGCAGGCGCGCCAGGGTACTGGCGCCGTCCACCGCCTGGCCGCTCACGCGCAGGCCGGGTTCGCCGTCGATGATGCGCTGCAACCCGCTGCGCACCATGGCATGGTCGTCGGCAATGATGACGTGTATCACGTCGGGCAAAGGAACCGTGGCGGTGCTGTTCACAGGTTACGCCCCGTGGTCAGGGAGGCATGGTCGAGGAGTGGGATCATGCAGGAGGGTTGCAGCAGGCCGTGCAGCGGTATGCGTGCCCGCACGGTCGCGCCATGGTCCGGGCTACTGTCGATATGCAGCTCGCCGCCGAGGGCGGCTGCGCGCTCGCGCATGCCCGACAGGCCGAACGAGGCCCCGGCGTTGGGGGAAACGACAAAGCCGCGGCCGTCGTCGCGCACGCGCAGATGCAGCCAGTTGTCGCGCAGGGCCAGTGCGACATCGATGCGGCTCGCGCGGGCGTGGCGTGCCGCGTTGGTGAGGGATTCCTGCAGGATGCGAAAAATGCCGGTGGCGCGTGTGTCATCCAGCGTCAGGCCGGGGGGGAGCTGGTTGTCGAGCTCGCAAGGTATGCCGAAGCTGGTCTGGAACTCGGCGAGCAGTTCCTCGGCGGCTTCGGCCAGGCCGATGTCCAGCGTGGCGGGGCGCAGCTTGCCGGCAATGTCGCGCACGATCGCCAGGATGTCGTCGATGCCGCGTTTGAGTGCAGCGACCTGCGCCGGCAGCAGGCCGGCCGGATCGGCCTGTACCGCTCGCGGAAGTGTGGACATGTCCATGCGCAGCACGGTCAGGCGTTGTCCAAGCTCGTCATGGATCTCGCGCGCGATGTACCTGCGTTCGGCCTCCTTGACCGCCATCTCGTGCGAGGAAAGCTCACGCAAGGCCTGCTGCGACGCGCGAAGCTCGGCATTGCTGTGGACCATGTGCTCGGACAGAAGGCGCGAGGCACGCAGGCGGATTCTGTCGGCCTGGGTGCGCCTGCGGGTGCTCAGCAGCAGCAGGCAGAGCGCCAGCAGCAGAAGCAGGGAGCCAATGGCGCTGCCAGTCAAATAGTAACGGCGATGGTCGGCTATTCGCTGATAAAGCGTGCCGTCCGGTTGCCCAACGAACAAGGTCAGGGGATAGCCGTCGAGCTTGCGCCAGGCGTAAGTGCGCTCGACCTGGTCCACGGACGAGCGCAGGCGCTCCAGGCCGTTGCCGGGCAGGCCTGGCCTCAGCTGCAACACCGTGGGAGCACCGCTACCGGCATGGGGGCTTTGCGGCTGACTCAGGCGCAGCACGATCGCCCCGTCGTCGCGCACCACGCTCAGGGCACCGTCCTTGCCGAGGTCGAATCCCCTGTAAAGGCGTGACAGATATTCCGGCGCGACCGCGAAGCCCATGAACCCCGCGAACTGCCCCGCCGGCGTGCGCATGGGGCGGGTGAAATAGATCAGCGTGCGACCGGCCAAGCGGGCCCGTCTCGGCGGGCTGGCGAGGAAGGCGTCGTCCGCGCTGTCGCGGTGCGTCTTGAATGAGGCGGTGTCGCTCAGGTCCAGCCCCGCGGCCTGGGGGTTGAAACTGCTGTAGCGCAAGCGGCCGTTCTCATCGATCGCGACGATGTCGAATTCGAACTCCAGGCGCGCCTGGGTCTGGCGGCGCCGCACCGTATCGGCAAAGCCGGTGGGGCGGCTCAGCCATTCCTCACGCAGGTCGAGCAGGATGAGGTCGGCCGCGCGTACAGCCGACTGCAGTGCCTGTGCGCCGATGTCGGCCACGGATTCGAGGCCGCGTTGGGCGTGGCGCCGTTCATCGCGCTCGTGCTGCTGCAAGTCCCACAGCAGCAGGCTCCACAAGGCGCCCAGCAGCAAGCCGCCCGTGATCGCCCACTGGGCGGCCAGCGGCCATCTGGACCAGAAAACGAAAGCTCGGCTCAAGGTGTTGGGGCGACCGGGCGCGGCTCCCAGGCCACATCCTATGGCGGCACGGGGCGCGGCCGGTACTTTGCGAAAAGAGTCGCTTGCGGCGGCGATTCTAATCGCGGCAGTCGTCTCGAACCGGCGCAGGCCGGCCATGGCCGCTGAACACGGGGCGGGACAGGTCACGGCGCCGGCCTGACGGAGCGCAATGAAGCGCCGTGCCCCCGCGCTGGCGAAAACCGGGGAGAGCATGCCGAGGAGCAGCTCTTTCTACGGATGGGTGCTATAGCCAATGCCAGGTGCAACCAGCGACGGCTCTGCACCTCAGTCGTCGAGCGAGGCGCTCCAGCGGTCGTTCCAGTCGCGCGCCTGCTGCTGCTCGCGCCGCTCGCGCTTGGTCGGGCGCCCCTGGGTGAGGCTCAGCGCCGGCTCGGGCGCCAGGCGCCGCTGCTCGGCCGCGCGCTCGCGCGCCGCGATGCTGTCCGCGGTTTCCTCGTAGAGCTGCTGCGCCACCGGCGCCGGGCCGCGCATCGCGCTCAGCCCCTTGACGAGCACCCGGCGCTCGACCGGCCCCTGGCGCAGCGTGACCGTGTCGCCGGGGCGGATTTCGCGCGAGGGCTTGGCGTCGTGGCCGTTGACCTGTACCCGGCCCTTGGCCGTCTCCTCGCTGGCCAGCGCGCGTGTCTTGTAGAAGCGCGCGGCCCAGAGCCACTTGTCGATGCGCTGTGTGTCCATGGATGGCGATGCTACGCCGGCTGCGGCGCCAGCGGCAGGCGCACCGTCGCGTCCAGGCCGGCCACCCGGCCCTGGTCGAGCCGGTTGTCCAGCGCAATGCGGCCTTGCAGCGCGTCGGTGATCTCGCGGCAGATGGCCAGGCCCAGGCCCGAGCCGTGGCGCACGTCGCCGGCGGAGAAAGGCTGGAACAGCCGGCCCGCAAGGTCCGCCTCCAGGCCGGGACCAGTGTCGCTGATGGCCAGCGTTGCGTGCTGCGCGTCGCGGCCCACGCGCACCGACAGCGGGGCGCCGGCCGGCGTGTGCCTGATCGCGTTGTGCAGGAGGTTGCGCGCGAGCTCGCGCAGCATCCATTCGTGCGCCGCCACCTGCGCCGGCTGGGTCTCGATGTCGAAATCGATGTCGCGCTCGGCCAGCAGGGGTGCCAGGTCCAGCGCCACCTCGCGCACCGCGGCCGCCAGGTCCACCACGGGCGGGGCGCTTTGCTGGCGCAGCTGCTCGACCTTGGCCAGGGCCAGCATCTGGTTGGCCAGCAAGGTGGCGCGGTCCACCGTGCCGTTGATCTCCTCGAGCGCCTGCAGGGGCGCGACGTCGCCGCGCAGCGCCGACTGCACCTGGGTCTTGAGCACGGCCAGCGGCGTGCGCAGCTGGTGCGAGGCGTCGCGCACGAAGCGCTTCTGGTGCTCGAGCAGGTGGGCCAGGCGGCCCATGACCTGGTTGGTCGCATCGATCAGCGGATGCAGCTCGCGCGGTGCCTCGGGCGCGGCAATCGGCGTGAGGTCGCCCTCGGCGCGTGCGCCGAGCTGTTGCGAGAGCGCGCGCACCGGCCGCGTGGCGCGCTGCACCACCAGCACCACCACGGCCGCGATCACGGCCACCAGCAGCAGCTGACGCCACAGCGTATCGAGCAGCAGCTGGCGTGCCAGCGTGTGGCGCAGCTCCAGGGTCTCGGCCACCTGGATCAGGGCCATGCCGCGTCCGTTGGCACTGGCCACGGGCTGCAGCAGGGCGGCCACGCGCACCGGCTCGTCGCGGTAGCGGTCGTCGTAGAAGTCGACCAGGGCCGCGTAGGCCGGGCGCGGCGGGATGCGGCCGCGCCAGGCCGGCAGGTCGGCAAAACCCGACACCGGTTGGCCGTTCAGGCTCGAGACCTTGTAGAAGATGCGGCTCTGGTTGTCGGCCTCGAAGGCCTCGAGCGCGGAGTAGGGGACCAGGGCGCGCAGCTGTGCCTGCTCGTCGTAGCCCTGCACGTCGAGTTGCTCGCTGATGGTCTTGGCCGAGGCCAGCAGGGTGCGGTCGTAGGCAGTGTTGGCGGCGACCAGCGCCTGGCGGTACAGGCTCCAGGTGTTGAAGGCCACCACCAGCCCCACCGGCAACAGGATGCCCAGCAGCAGCTGGCGCCGCAGGGACTGGGGGCGCAGCGCGGCGGCCAGGCGTGCGCCGAGCCCGCCTGGCTTCACGCCGCCACCTTGAGCAGGTAGCCCAGGCCGCGCAGCGTGACCAGGGCGACGCCGGTATGGGCCAGTCTCTTGCGCAGCCGGTAGGCCACGACCTCGATGGCCTCGTACTGCACCTCGGCCGCGCCGGGAAACACCAGCTCGAACAGGCGCTCCTTGGCCACGGCCTGGCCGGGCCGCGCCAGCAGCGCCTGCAGCAGCGCGAGCTCGCGCGGCGGGATGTCCAGCGCCTCGTCGCGGCAGTAGACGGCGCCGCTGTCGCGGTCCAGGCGCAGCGCGCCGAACTCGGCCGTCGCGGGCGCGGACGGCGCGGCATCGCGTGCCGTGCCGCGGCGCGCCAGCGCACGCACGCGCGCCTCCAGCTCGTCGAGGTCGAAGGGCTTGGGCAGGTAGTCGTCGGCACCGCTGTTGAGCCCGATGATGCGGTCGCCCACGGTGCCGCGCGCGGTCAGGATCAGCACCGGCTGGCGCCAGCCGCTGGCGCGGGCCTGCTGCAGCACCTGCAGGCCGTCCAGTCCCGGCAGGGTCAGGTCCAGCAGCACCACGTCGGGCTGGACGGCCGACCACTGGCGCAGCGCCTGGCCCCCGTCGCCGCAGGCAGTGACCTCCATGCCCCGGCGTGTCAATGCGCGCTGCAGCGTGATCTGCATGGTGGGGTCGTCTTCAACGAGAAGCAATTGCATGCGCGGCACCATAGCACCGACCACCAGCGGTTGCGGCATTGGTGTTTTCCCTGAGCGTCAGGACAGCCGTTTGACAGGCTGCGCGCGCATCATCGGGCAGTTCGCCAACCCTACAAGGAGACATCGATGCGTCGCGACACCTTTCTCAAATCCCTGGCTGCGCTGGCCGCTGCCGGAGCCTTGCCCCTGTCGGCCCATGCCGCCAGCGCCGTCAAGATGATGCTGCCAGCCAACCCGGGCGGTGGCTGGGACTCCACCGGGCGCGCCCTGGGCAAGGCATTGCTGGAATCGGGGGCGGCAGCGTCGGTCACCTATGACAACAAGGGCGGCGCCGCAGGCGCCATTGGCCTGGCGCAGTTCGTCAACTCCAGCAAGGGCGACCCGAACGCGCTGATGGTGATGGGCGCCGTGATGCTGGGCGGCATCATCACCGGCAAGCCGCCGGTGAGCCTGTCGCAGGCCACGCCCATTGCGCGCCTGACCAGCGAATACAACGTGTTCGTGTTACCCGCCAATTCGCCTTACAAGAGCATGGCCGAGGTGATCGCCCAGCTCAAGAAAGACCCCGGCAGTGTGAAGTGGGGTGGCGGCTCGCGCGGTTCCACCGAGCACATCGCTGCCGCGATGATTGCGCGTGAGGTGGGTGTGGACCCGGCCCGGATCAACTACGTGGCCTTCCGGGGGGGCGGCGAGGCAATCGCGGCCATCCTGGGCGGCAACGTGACGATTGGCGGTGGCGGCTACAGCGAAATGGCCGAGTACATCGCCACCAAGAAGATGACGCCCATTGCCGTGACCTCGGGCCAGCGCCTGAAGAACTCGACCGTGCCCACCCTCAAGGAGCAGGGCATCAACGTCGAGATCGGCAACTGGCGCGGCGTGTATGCCGCCCCCGGCATCACGGCCGAACAGCGCAAGGCGCTGACGGAGATGGTGGCCAAGGCCGTCAAGAGCAAGAGCTGGGCCGAATCGCTGGAAAAGAACGATTGGACCCCGGCCTGGATGGCGGGCGACGAGTTCGCGAACTTTGTCGACAACGAGTTCGCCAGTCTGCGCGCCACCATGGTCAAGGCCGGAATGGTCTGAGCACTGCCCCGGTACCGTGCACCGCCGCCGCCGGCGGCGGTGCACATTTTTTTGCGCGTGCCCATTGCGGTGCGCGCCGTGATGCGCGTACCTTGGACCTTTGTTCGAGGACTTGAGAAAACCCAAGCATGTCTGATCCGACAACTCCCCTTTCTTCTGATCCGGGTGCAATGCCCGGCATTGCCAGCAACCTGCCGGCCGTGCGCATGCAGACCGTGGTCGGCGCCGGCGTGCTGCTGACGGCCCTCGCACTGGCGCTGGGCGCCCTGGATATTCCATCCAACGCGGGCTATGGCGGCGTGGGCCCCAACTTTTTGCCGTGGCTGGTGGCGGCCGTACTGGGGCTGTGCGGCTGTGTCCTGCTGTGGGAGGCCCGCACCGGCGGGTTCCACGCCATGGAGGAGCCTAACGGCGCTGCGCGTGCGGACAAGCCGGCATGGGTGTGGGTTTCGACCGGCCTGCTGCTGAACGCTGCCCTCATCACCACGGTGGGCTTCATTCTGAGTTGCACGCTGTGCTATGTGCTGGCCGTGCAGGGGCTGCGCCGGGCTGCGGGGCAAAACGCAGGCACCGCGCGCACCTGGGCGGTGGACGGGTTGACGGGTGTGCTGATCTCGGCGCCCGTCTATTGGACATTCACGCAGTTCCTGGCCATCAACCTGCCAGGGCTCACGCAAACCGGGTGGTTGTGATGGAAATCTTTGATGCACTGATGGCGGGCTTTGCCACCGCCGCCACGCCCGCCAACCTGCTGTGGGCCCTGGTGGGCTGCGCTTTGGGCACCGCCGTCGGCGTGCTGCCCGGCATCGGCCCCGCGGTGGCGGTGGCGATGCTGCTGCCGATCACGGCCAAGGTCGAGGTCACGGCCTCGATGATCTTCTTTGCCGGCATCTATTACGGCGCGATGTATGGCGGCTCCACCACCTCCATCCTGCTGAACACGCCGGGCGAGACCGCCAGCATGGTCACGGCGATGGAAGGCAACAAGATGGCCAAGAGTGGCCGGGCCGGGGCGGCGCTGGCCACATCGGCCATCGGCTCGTTCGTGGCGGGCACCGTTGCCACCGTGGTCGTGACCCTGTTCGCGCCCTATGTGGCTGACTTTGCCGTCAAGCTGGGTCCGCCCGAATACTTCATGCTCATGGTGCTGGCCTTCACCACCGTGAGCGCGGTGCTGGGCAAGAGCACGGTGCGTGGCATCACGGCGTTGTTCGTCGGGCTGGCGGCTGGCTGCATCGGCATGGACCAGATCTCGGGTGCGGCGCGCTACACCGGTGGCAAGTCCGAACTGCTGGACGGCATCGACATCGTGCTCGTTGCCGTGGGCTTGTTCGCGGTGGCCGAGGTGCTGTATGCAGCGATGTACGAAGGCCGTGTGGTCGAGTCGCGCAACACCATGAGCCGCGTGCACATGACCAGGCGCGACTGGAGACGGTCCATTCCGGCCTGGCTGCGCGGCACGCTGATTGGCACGCCGTTTGGCTGCATCCCGGCCGGCGGCACCGAGATCCCGACCTTTCTGAGCTACGCCACCGAAAAGAAGCTGGCCAAGGGCGGCGACAAGGCCGAGTTCGGCACCGCGGGCGCCATCGAGGGCGTGGCCGGACCCGAGGCCGCCAACAATGCCACCGTGACGGCGGCCATGATTCCGCTGCTGACGCTGGGCATCCCCACCTCCAACACCACGGCGGTGCTGCTGGGCGCGTTCCAGAACTACGGCATCAACCCTGGCCCGCAGCTGTTCACCACCTCGGCCACGCTGGTGTGGGCGCTGATCGCCTCGCTGTACATCGGCAACGTGATGCTGCTGGTGCTCAACCTGCCCATGGTGGGCCTGTGGGTCAAGCTGCTGAAGATCCCCAAGCCGCAGCTGTATGCCGGCATCCTGATCTTTGCCACGGTGGGAGCCTACGGCATGCGCCAGAGCACCTTCGATCTGTTCCTGCTGTATGGCATCGGCATGCTCGGGGTTCTGATGCGGCGTTTTGACTTCCCTACGGCACCTGTCGTGGTGGGCATGATCCTCGGGCCATTGGCCGAGGCGCAGATGCGCAATGCGGTGTCGATTGGCGAGGGCAGCTGGCTGATCTTCGTGCAGCGCCCGATGTCGCTCACGCTGCTCATCATCGTGCTGGCGGTGCTGGTGCTGCCGCGTCTTTTCAAGCATCTGGCGCAGCGCAAGCTGGCGCGGCTGCGGCAGCTGGACGACTGACCGGCAGTCCGTCCCCAGCCACTGAAACGCCTGGCCCTGCCAGGCGTTTTGCCTTGTGCGGACCCATCGATAACAAGCGACGGCGCTGGGGAAGGTTTCTTTCTGCGGACCACCGATCGATGCATTACCCGTGATGCGCCGGGTACCATTGGCCCATGCCATTGCACTCCGAAGCCTCGCCCCTGCCGCTGGATGCCCAGGGCATTCTGGAACTGGCGGCGCGCTCCATGTTCCAGCTGTTCTCCAGCGTCAGCCAGGGCATGTTCCTGGTGGATTGCAGCGGGCGCATTGTGTGGGTGAATGAGGGTTACCAGCGCTTTCTTCCGGACCTGGGCTTTTCGTCGGTGGACCAGTTCGTGGGCCGCACCGTGGAGGAGGTGATCCCCAACACGCAGATGCGCAGCGTGCTCGAAACCGGCCAGCCGGTGCTGATCGACCTGCTCACCAACAAGGCGGGCACCTTCGTGGTCAGCCGCATTCCCTTGCGCGACGAGGCCGAGCGCGTGATTGGTGCCATCGGCATCGTGCTGTTCGACCACCCCGAGACCACGCTGCAACCCCTGATCGGAAAATTTGCCCTGCTGCAGCGCGATCTCGATGATGCGCGGCGCGAGCTGGCCAGCCAGCGCAGCCGCTCGCTGGCCGTGTCGGGCGACGGTGAGCGGCGCGCCAAATACACCTTTGCCAGTTTCATCGGGTCGAGCCCCGCGGCGGCCGAGGTCAAGCGCCAGGCGCGCCGGGCCGCGCAGTCGTCCAGCCCCGTGCTGCTGCTGGGTGAAACCGGCACTGGCAAGGAACTGCTGGCCCATGCCATCCATGCGGCGTCGAGCCGCGCCAGCGGCCCGTTTGTCAGCGTCAACATCGCCGCCGTGCCCGACACGCTGCTCGAGGCCGAGTTCTTCGGCGTCGCGCCCGGTGCCTACACCGGCGCCGACCGCAAGGGGCGCGATGGCAAGTTCAAGCTGGCCGACGGCGGCACGCTGTTCCTCGATGAAATCGGCGACATGCCCCAGAGCCTGCAAGCCAAGCTGCTGCGTGCGCTGCAGGAGGGCGAGATCGAGCCGCTGGGCTCCAACAAGCTGGTGCCTTTCAATGTGCGCGTGGTGGCTGCCACTTCGCGTGATCTGGGCGCCCTGGTGCGCGACAGCCGTTTTCGCGAAGACCTTTTTTACCGGCTGCATGTGCTGCCGGTGCGCGTGCCACCGCTGCGCGAGCGGCGCGGCGACATCCCCGCGCTGGTGGAGGTGCTGGGCGAAGACCTGGCGCTGCGCAACGGCACGGTGCCGCCCGAGTTGCAGCCCGACGCCATGGCATTGCTGGCGGGCCAGCCCTGGCGCGGCAATATCCGCGAGCTGCGCAATGTGCTGGAGCAGGCCGCCATGCGCAGCGATTCGCAGTCCATCGATGCCTACCAGCTCGAAAGCATCCTGCGCGAAGCAGGGGTGGAACCGGCCGCACCCGTGCCGGCTGCCGTGGCCGACCCCGGGGCACTGGGCGACGAACATTGCCTGCGCCCACTGGCCGAACAGGTGGCGGAGCTGGAGCGGCGCGCCATTGCCGCAGCGCTCAAGGCCCATGGCGGCAACAAGCAGGCCACGGCCAGGCAATTGGGTATTTCGCGGGCCACGCTCTATGCACGTCTGGAAAACCCTGAATAAAAAACAGCCATATGTCTGAATTTAAGGCATGTACTGTGTCTGGAATTCAGGCGTTTTCATTGCGTTTGCACCATTGATTCCTATAAATCAACGCCTTGATGATTGGCACGAACTGTGCTGTGTGCAGGCATACCCAAAGGAGACAGTCCCCATGCAACGACGCACCCTGGTCGCGCTGGCCGCCTTGGCCGCCACCCTTTCGGCTCCGGTTTTCAGCCAGTCGGGCGAGATCCGCATCGCCCATGTCTACAGCAAGACGGGCCCGCTGGAAGCCTATGGCAAGCAGACGCAGACCGGCCTGCTGATGGGGCTGAACTACGCCACCGGCGGCAGCATGGCCATCAACGGCAAGAAGATCGTGGTGATCGAGAAGGACGACCAGGGCAAGCCCGACCTGGGCAAGAGCCTGCTGGCATCGGCCTATTCGGATGACAAGGCCGACATCGCCG
This sequence comes from Acidovorax sp. JHL-9, assembly GCF_000426205.1. Lineage (NCBI taxonomy): Bacteria > Pseudomonadati > Pseudomonadota > Betaproteobacteria > Burkholderiales > Comamonadaceae > Acidovorax > Acidovorax sp. JHL-9. The sequence continues at coordinate 56,085 of NZ_AUEX01000010.1, read as the reverse complement.
TGGGGCCCACGTCCTCGGGTGTGGCGCTGGCGCTGCTGCCCGTGGCCGAGGAATACAAGAAGATCCTGCTGGTCGAGCCCGCCGTCGCCGACGCCATCACCGGCGACAAGTGGAACAAGTACATCTTCCGCACCGGCCGCAACAGCAGCCAGGACGCCATCAGCAATGCGGTGGCCATCGACAAGCCGGGCGTGACCATTGCCACGCTGGCGCAGGACTATGCCTTCGGCCGCGACGGTGTGAAAGCCTTCAAGGACGCCATCAGGAACGCCAAGCTGGTGCACGAGGAATACCTGCCCACCAGCACCACCGATTTCACCGCCGGCGCCCAGCGCCTGATCGACAAGCTCAAGGACCAGCCCGGCCGCAAGATCATCTGGGTCCTCTGGGCCGGCGCGGGCAACCCGTTCAAGATCGCCGACCTGGACTTGAAGCGCTACGGCATCGAGATCGCCACGGGTGGCAACATCCTGCCGGCCATGGCCAGCTTCAAGAACTTCCCCGGCATGGAAGGCGCCACCTATTACTACTTCGGTATCCCCAAGAATCCGGTGAACGAAGCCCTGGTGGCCGCGCACTACAAGGAGTTCAAGGCGCCGCCCGACTTCTTCACCGCGGGGGGCTTCAGCTCGGCCATGGCACTGGTCACGGCGCTCAAGGCCACGGGCGGCGACACCGCCACCAACAAGCTCATCAAGACCATGGAAGGCATGAGCTTTGACACGCCCAAGGGCAAGATGACCTTCCGCAAGGAAGACCACCAGGCGCTGCAGAGCATGTACCACTTCAAGATCAAGGTGGACCCGGCCTTCGCCTGGGGCGTGCCCGAGCTGGTGCACGAAATCAAGCCGGAAGAGATGCAGGTTCCGATCCGGAACAAGCGCTGACGGCCAGGGCCCGCTGCGCACCGGCGGGCCTGTAAATCCTTTTTTGATAGCTGAAAGCGCTTTCCATCAGGCGCCGGGGCTGCTTTCTACCTTCATTCCTGCGGAGCCTCGACCTGCGATGCTGGCGACCCATGACCTGACCATCCGCTTCGGTGGCCATGTGGCGGTGAATGCCGTGACCTGCGCGTTCGAGCCGGGCACGCTCACCGCCATCGTGGGCCCCAACGGGGCAGGCAAGACCACGTACTTCAACCTCATCTCGGGGCAGCTCAGGGCCACCAGCGGCAGGGTGACGCTGGGCGGGCAGGATCTGTCGGGCCTGTCTCCGTCGGCGCGCACGCGCGCGGGGCTGGGCCGGGCGTTCCAGCTCACCAACCTGTTTCCGGGGTTGAGCGTGCTGGAGAACGTGCGCCTGGCCGTGCAGGCCACGCAGGCCGGCAGCCACCGCCGGGGCCTGAACCTCTGGAGCATCTGGAGCGACCACGGCCAGCTCACCGCGCGGGCCGAGCAGATCCTGCAGTCCGTGGCGCTGCTGGAGCGGCGCGACACCCCCGTGGCCAGCCTGCCGCACGGCGACCAGCGCAAGCTCGAAGTGGCCCTGCTGATGGCACTGGAGCCGCAGGTCTACATGTTCGACGAGCCCACGGCCGGCATGGGCCACGACGAGGCGCCCGTGATCCTGAACCTGATCCGTACGCTGAAGCAGGACAAGACCAAGACCATCCTGCTGGTGGAGCACAAGATGGACGTGGTGCGCGAGCTGGCCGACCGCATCATCGTGCTGACCAATGGCACGCTGGTGGCCGACGGCCCGCCTGCCGAGGTGATTGCCTCGCCCGTGGTGCAGGAGGCCTACCTGGGCGTGGCAAAAGACGCAGACAGGGAGGCCGCATGAGCATGGTTCTGATGACTGCGGCCGGGCTGTCCCACGGGGCCAGCACCCCCCCGGTGGTGCGTGAAACACGCGCGGCGGCCAGCGCAGGGGCCTTGCTGGAATTGAAGGGCGTGCATACGCACATCGGCGCCTACCACATCCTGCATGGCGTGGACCTGGCCGTGCCCAAGGGCCAGCTCACCATGCTGCTGGGCCGCAACGGCGCGGGCAAGACGACCACGCTGCGCACCATCATGGGCCTGTGGCAGGCCTCGCAGGGCCAGATCGCTTTTGACGGGCACGACATCACGCGCATGCACACGCCGCAGATCGCGCACCTGAACATCGCCTATGTGCCGGAAAACATGGGCCTCTTCGCCGACCTCACGGTGAAAGAAAACATGTTGCTGGCCGCACGCAAGGCCGGCAACGCCGCGCAGATGGACGCGCAGCGCCTGCAGTGGATCTTCAAGCTCTTCCCGGCCGTGGAGAAGTTCTGGAACCACCCGGCCGGCAAGCTCAGCGGCGGGCAAAAGCAGATGGTGGCCGTGGCGCGCGCCATGGTGGAGCCGCGCGACCTGCTGATCATCGACGAGCCCAGCAAGGGGCTGGCACCGGCCATCGTCCACAACATGATCGAGGCGTTCGACCAGCTCAAGAAGAGCGGCGTGACGATCTTGCTGGTCGAGCAGAACATCCACTTCGCGCAACGCCTGGGCGACACCGTGGCCGTGATGGACAACGGCCGGGTGGTACACGCGGGCAGCATGGCCGCGCTGGCCGAGGACGAGGCGCTGCAGCGCCAGCTGCTGGGATTGTCGCTATGAATTACACACCCAAAAAACCTCCGGCGATTGATGGCCGTTGGCTAGAAGCTATCCAAAAAGAAGCGTTGAACATGTCCGTGGGAGGCTGCGCATGAACCGGCAGCTGGACTGGAGTCCGCTGGCGCTGGTGCCGCTGCTGGCCCTGCTGGTGCTGCCCTTCATCGGCTCGGCCAGCACCTGGCTCACGCTCACGGTGGCGGGGCTGGCCATGGGCATGATCATCTTCATCATTGCCTCGGGCCTCACGCTGGTGTTCGGGCTGATGGACGTGCTCAACTTCGGCCATGGCGTGTTCATCGCGCTGGGCGCCTTCGTGGCCACCAGCGTGCTGGGTGCCATGGGCGACTGGACCGGCTCCGACCAGCTGTGGCGCAACATGGTGGCGGTGCTGCCGGCCATGCTGGTGGCCATGGCCGTGGCCGGCGCCGTGGGCCTGGCGTTCGAGCGCTTCATCGTGCGGCCGGTGTATGGCCAGCACCTCAAGCAGATCCTCATCACCATGGGCGGCATGATCATTGGTGAAGAACTCATCAAGGTCATCTGGGGGCCCGCGCAGATTCCGCTGCCGCTGCCCCAGGGCATGCGCGGCAGCTGGCTGCTGGGCGATGCCGCCATCGAAAAATACCGCGTGGTGGCCGTGCTGGTGGGGCTGGCGGTGTTCGCGCTGCTGGCCTGGACGCTGTCGCGCACCAAGGTCGGCCTGCTGATCCGGGCCGGCGTGCAGGACCGCGAGATGGTCGAAAGCCTGGGCTACCGCATCCGCCGGCTGTTCGTCGGCGTGTTCGTGGCGGGCTCGGCGCTGGCTGGCCTGGGTGGCGTGATGTGGGGGCTGTACCAGCAAAGCGTGGTGCCGCAGATGGGTGCGCAGGTCAATGTGCTGATCTTCATCGTCGTCATCATCGGCGGGCTGGGCAGCACGGGTGGGGCGCTGATTGGCGCGCTGCTGGTGGGCCTCATGGCCAACTACACCGGCTTCCTGGTGCCGAAGGTGGCGCTGTTCTCCAACATTGCGCTGATGGTGGCCATCCTGCTGTGGCGCCCACAGGGTGTCTATCCCGTCACCAACCGTTGAAGAGGAACGCCACACATGCTGAACCGACTCCTCTCCGGCGACTACCCGCGCAGCCAGTTGCTGGCGCTCATGCTCGTGGCCATTTTTCTGGGGCTGGCGTTTGCGCCTTTCCTGTTTCCGGGCGTGAAGGCGCTCAATGTGGCCGCCAAGGTGCTGGTCTTCGTCGTGCTGGTGGCCAGCTTCGACCTGCTGCTGGGCTACACCGGCATCGTGAGCTTTGCCCACACCATGTTCTTTGGCATCGGGGCCTACGGTATCGCAGTGGCCACCACGCGTTTGGGGCCTACGTGGACGGCGCTGGGCGTGGGCATTGGCGGTGCGCTGCTGCTGTCGCTGCTGCTGTCCTTGGCCGTGGGGCTGTTTTCGCTGCGCGTGCGTGCCATTTTCTTCGCCATGATCACGCTGGCCGTGGCGGCGGCGTTCCAGACGCTGGCCTCGCAGCTCTCGGACATCACGGGCGGCGAGGACGGGCTCACGTTCAAGGTGCCCGAGATCCTTTCGCCGAGCTTCGAGCCGTTCGAGGAAGCCTTCCTGGGGGTCACCATCGACGGTCGCCTGATCTGCTACTACCTGCTCTTCGTGGCCGCCGTGGCCCTGTTGCTGGCCCTGCTGCGCATCGTCAACTCACCCTTTGGCCGCGTGCTGCAGGCCATTCGCGAAAACGAGTTCCGCGCCGAGGCCATCGGCTACCGCGTGGTGGTGTACCGCACCACGTCGAGCGTGCTGTCGGCCCTGTTTGCGACCCTGTCCGGTGCCATGCTGGCGCTCTGGCTGCGCTACAACGGGCCCGACACCTCGCTGAGCTTCGAAATCATGATGGACTGCCTGCTCATCGTGGTGATCGGCGGCATGGGCACCATTTACGGCTCGGTCATCGGTGCCGTGCTGTTCGTGGTGGCGCAAAGCTACCTGCAGGACCTTTTGCGCCTGGGCAGCGAGGCCACTGCCGGCCTGCCGTGGCTGTCTGCCTTGCTCTCGCCCGACCGCTGGCTGCTGTGGCTGGGCGTGCTGTTTGTTCTTTCGGTCTATTACTTTCCCGCGGGCGTTGTGGGACGCCTGCGATTCCTGCGCGCCCAGGCCTGAGCGCGCTTTTCTGTGGCAGTAGAAAAAGGAGACAACATGAAAGTGCATCTGCAGGACAAACGTGCCCTGAAAGTGGCCATGACCGCGTTGGCAGGGGCCGTTCTGGCCGCGTGCGGTGGCGGGTCTTCGGCCCCGACCAACCAACTTCCTACCGGCGTGACGCAGGTCAGTGCCACGGTCTATCCCGCGACCACGGTGGGCACGGGCGCCACCGCCGCCACGCAGGATCTGCTGACCGGCGGTATCGGCAAGACCGGCCTGGGCGGGGCCACACCGGCCTATGCCGATCCCGCCAATCCCACGGCCGCCGAGCTGCGCCGCAACGCGCTGTATTCCAACTACCGCGGCATCCTCGACCCCTCGGTGGGTGGTGGCTACGGCACGCTGTACGGCCCCAACGTGACTGCGGCCGGTGCCGTCACCACCAGTGAAGGCCTGATTCCGGGCCGCGAATATGTGGCGGTGCTCGACGATGGCTCGGGCCGCAAGCGCACCGTGATCGCGGTGCAGGTGCCCGACAGCTTCAACCAGGCCAGCCCCTGCGTGGTGCTGGGTGCTTCGTCGGGCTCGCGCGGGGTCTATGGCGCCATTGGCACGGCCGGTGAATGGGGCCTGAAAAAGGGTTGTGCCGTGGCGTTGACCGATGCCGGCAAGGGCGTGGGCCTGTACGACATGATGGATGACACCGTGCACAAGATCGATGGCACGCGCGCCACCCGCACGGCGGCCGGCACCCTCAATTTCTTTGCCGCCAATATCACCGATGCGGCCAGGGCCGCCTACAACGCCCTGTTCCCGAACCGGCTGGCCCTCAAGCAGGTGCACTCGCAGCAGAATCCGGAAAAAGACTGGGGTAACGATACGCTGGCGGCAGGCCGCTATGCGATGTTTGTGCTGAACGATCGCTATGGCACGGTCGACAATCCGGTGCCGTTCACGCCCGGCAACACGATCGTGATTGCCGGCTCGGCCTCCAACGGCGGTGCGGCCTCGCTGGGCGCGGCCGAAAAAGACAGCGGGGGGCTGATCGACGGCGTGGTGGCCTCCGAGCCCGTGACCGAAATGCCCACCGCCAGCGGCTATGGCATCCAGTTCGGCGGTGCGGCCGTGACCGGCTATGGCAAGACGCTGGCCGATTACACGACCTACGGCAACATCTACCAGCCCTGTGCTGCGCTGGCAGCGGGTGCGGCCATGGCGGAAACGTCGGTCTTCAACTACATCCAGCTGGTGGGCATGGCGGCGCGGGCCACGGCACGCTGCGACGGCCTGGCGGCCAAGGGCCTGGTCAGTGGCGCCGACACGGCGGCCCGTTCGCTGGACGCGCTCAACAAGCTGCGTGCCTTTGGCTGGACACCCGACAACGACCAGATGCACAACGCCCACTATGCGCTGGGCAACGGCCCCATCCTGTCGGCCATGTACCCGGTGAGCTATGGGCGCTTTCCTGTCGAGGCCAATGTCTGCAACACCAGCTTTGCGGCCGTGAATGCCGCCACGGGCGTGCCGGTGGCCGTGTCACCCACGGCACTGGCGCAGAGCTTTGCCACGGCCAATGGCACCGCCAACGGCACGCCGGCCACGGTGGTCTACAACGACTCGGTGGGCGGAGCCAAGGCCTGGCAATTCGCCATTTCGCCCTCGACCGGCGTGGCCGACTTCGGCCTCGATAACGCCCTGTGCCAGCGCGCGCTGGTCACGGGCACCGACCCGGTCAGCGGCACGGCGCTCACGGCCGCCACCATGCCCACCAAGGCGCAGAGCGACGCCGTGCGCGCCGGCATCGCCGAGGTGGTGCTCAATGGCAACCTGCGCGGCAAGCCCACCATCATCGTCAGCGGCCGCAGCGACGCCCTGGTGCCGGTCAACAACAACGCGCGTGCCTATGCCGCCTACAGCAAGGTGGTGGAAGGTGCTGCCAGCAAACTGCGCTACATCGAGGTGACGAACGGCCAGCATTTCGATGCCTTCCTGCCGTTCAGCGGGTTCGATACGCGCTTCGTGCCGCTGCACCCATACTTCAACCAGGCCATGGACGCGATGTATGCGCACCTGAAGTCCGGCACCGCGCTGCCCGCCAGCCAGGTGGTGCGCACCACGCCGCGCGGGGGCAATCCCGGTGCAGCACCGGCCATCACGGCCAGCAACGTGCCGCCCTTTGTGGCGGCGCCCGTGGCGGCGAACCAGATCGGGTTTGCCGGTACCTCGCTGAGCGTGCCCAACTGAGCACCTGCGAGTCCATCCGCCATGCCCTTGGGAGCGTGAACGCATTTTCACGACCCGCACGGGGCATGGCGGGTTCTTTCCCCTGATCGAACACGTGACTACTTTCGCCGCGAAATCCGAAGCATCGTGATCATGATCGCCATCTACAAACCGGCTGCGGCCTTCATCCAGCGCTACCGCGAACAAGGCGGCGGCGCGCAGCTGTACAGCATCTCGGTGGTGGCTCCCGTCGCGCTGGTCCAGCGGGCCGGCCAGCAGAACGCGCCGGGCCCGGGCATCCGCCATTCGCCCACCAACCGGGTGGGGTCGCGCTGTGTCGGGGCCACGGTGATCGGCATCAACGGCTGTCTGATGCTGTAGGCGCGGGGCCCCGCTGTTTTTCTCCAGGCTGACCACCATGCTGTTCTCTTCGCGCTACCTGCGTTGTGCCGGTTACGAAATTCACGCCACCGAATGGGGGACCCCGGATGCACCCGCCGTGATCGCATGGCATGGCCTGGCGCGCACGGGGCGTGACATGGATGAACTGGCGCGGCACCTGGCGCCGCGCTACCGGGTGATCTGCCCCGACACCATCGGCCGGGGTCTGAGCCAGTGGGCGCGCGCGCCGCAGGACGAATACCGCCTGTCGTTCTATGCCCGCATCGCCGCAGACCTGTTCGACCAGCTGGGCATCCGCCAGGCGCACTGGATCGGCACCTCCATGGGCGGCGCCATTGGCACGGTGTGCGCGTCGGGCCTGTTCGAGCCGCAGCTCAAGGGCCGCATCACCCGCCTGCTGCTCAACGACAACGCACCGCGCCTGGCCGATGCGGCGCTCGCGCGCATCAAGGCCTACGCAGGCCAGCCGCCCGCGTTTGACACCGTGCTGGAGCTGGAGGCGTTTTTCCGGCAGGTGTACCAACCCTATGGCTGGCTCAGCGATGCGCAATGGCGGCTGCTGACCGAAAGCAGCACGCGCCGCCTGCCCGATGGCCGCGTGACGCCGCACTACGACCCGGCCATGGTGCAGCAGTTCACGCACCACGCCAACGACTACCTGATCTGGGAGCACTACGACGCACTCGACATTCCGGTGCTGTGCCTGCGCGGTGCCGATTCGGACCTGGTGCTTCCCGAGACCACCGCCGAAATGCTCACGCGTGGCCCGGGGGCCAGGGGCCTGGTGCGCGTGGTGGAGGTGCCCGGCTGCGGGCATGCGCCAGCGCTGAACGTGCCGGCACACTTCGCCCTGGTGGACGGGTTCTTGTCGGGCGCCTGAATCCACAAACCTCCAGGTCTGTGCTGCCGACAGGCTCTCAGTGGCCCTGCCCAGGCATGGCGCCGCGCATGACCCGGCCCCGCCTGGTGTGCCCTGCGCTCTGGCAGGCACGCCGGAAGGCGCGCAGGGTTTGCTCGGCCCGGCTGAGCACGGTGCCCTCGACATCGGCGGCCCGTTCTGGCAACACGCCCGGCACCATGCCCGAAGCCTCGCCTGTCAGCAGCGCAATGCCTTCGCTCACATGGCCCACGGTATAGACATGGAACAGGCCACGCTCCACCGCCTCCACAATGGCGCGGCCCAGCATCAGGTGGCGCAGGTTGCGGGCGGGGATCAGCACGCCCTGGGTGCCATCGAGCCCGGCCGCTGCACAGGCGTGGAACCAGCCTTCGATCTTTTCGTTGATGCCGCCCACGGGCAGCACTTCGCCGTGCTGGTTGAGGGCGCCGGTCACGGCAATGCCCTGGCGCAGCGGCAGGCCCGACAGGCTGGACAGCAGCGCATACAGCTCGGCGCACGAGGCCGAGTCGCCCTCGACGCCGCTGTACTCCTGCTCGAACACGATGGACGCGTTGAGCGCCAGCGGCGCCACATGGCTGAACAGGGCGGTCAGGTAGCTGTGCAGGATCAGTACGCCCTTGTCGTGGATGGGGCCCGACATATCGACTTCGCGCTCGATGTTGAGCAGGCCCTCGTGCCCGGCAAAAGTGCGCGCCGTGATGCGCACCGGAAAACCAAAGCGGTAGTCGCCCAGATCGACCTGTGTCATGGCGTTGACCTGGCCCACCACGGTGCCGTGCAACGTGATCAGGCGCTCGCCCTCGGTGATGGACTCGTGCAGCTGCTCTTCGGGGTAGTTGTGGCGCAGCGCGTGGGCCTGCAGCGCTGCGTCCACATCGGGCGCTTGCACCAGCGTGCCGCCGCGCGAGCGGCACAGCGCGGCGCTCTCGATCACCAGGGCTTCGGTGTTGGCAAACAGCGCGCTCTGGCGGCTCTGGTCGTCGGCCTCGCGGTGGGTCTGTTCCAGCAGGCGCGCCACGGCATCGGGGGCAAAGTGGGGCAGGCCGCGCTTGTGGCAGCTGTGGGCCACAAAGATGGCCGTGGCGTGGCGCGTGGCGGGGCTGGCGGCAAAGCGCTCGGCAAAGTCCACCTTCACGCGAAAACGGCGCGCGGTGTCGGGGTCGGCCTCCTGCAGGGCGTAGTACTCCTCGACCGAGCCGATCAGCACGATCTTCACATCCACATCCACCGCCTCGGGCTGCAGCGCAATCGGCGCCGTGGGGCCGTGCGCTGCGGCGCTGCCCTCGTCGATCTGCAGGCGGCTGCAGCGCAGAAACCGGCGCAGCCGCGGCCACAGGCCTTCGTCTTCCACCAGGTCCCGCAGGTGCAGCACGATGAAGCCGCCATGGGCCTTGAGCAGGCTGCCCGCGCGAATGCTCGAAAAATCAGCGTGCGGCGGGTCGGTGTCGGTCTGCAGGTCGATGGCGCCAAACAGGCTGCGCATCTGGGGGTTGTCCTCCACGATCACTGGTGCGCCGTCGCGGCCGTCGTTATCGACCGCCAGGTTCACCTGGCAGCGGGCCAGCAGTTCGGCCAGATGTGCCTTGCGCTCGTCCTCGGCATCGTCGTCGGCATCGCCGGCTTCGAACAGCGCCAGCCGCGCCAGCACTTCGCGCTCCACCTGGTCGAGCCACTGGTCCAGCTTGGCGGCGTCCTTGATCTGTTTTTTGAGGCCCTGGCGGATGTCCTGCACCGCATGTTCGAGCAACGGCTCGATGGCCTGGCGGCGCAAGGTGGCCAGGGCCTCGTCGCGGGCGCGTTCCAGTGGGCGCATGGTGTCCAGAAAGCGGGCAATCTCGGCGCGCAGGGCCTGCTCGGCGGCATCGATTTCGGCGCGGCGTTCGCGTGGCAGGGCCAGGGCCTCGTTTTCGGTCAGCGGGTGGCCCTTGTCGCCCGTGAGGGTGAAGACCAGCTGGCCCCCTTCGCGCGAAAGTCGGAAGTGGCGCGCCTCGGCGAAAGCGTCGAGCGTGGCAAAGGCGCTGGCTTCTTCTTTTTGCCAGGCTTTGTGGATGGCTTCGGCCTCGGCCTTGCAATCGGGGCTGGCCAGGCGCTTGGGGATGTCGGCCTGCAGCATCCTGGCCATCTCCAGCAGGGCCACGCGCAGCTGGCGCCCCTGGCCGGCGGGCAGGCGCAGGGCGCGGGGGCGCTCGGGCGCGTCAAAATTGTGCAGGTAGCAAAGGTCGGGTGGCACGGCACGCTGGGCTGCCGCGGCCTGCGTGGCCTGGCGCAGCAGCGAAGTGCGCCCGCTGCCCGCCTCACCCAGCACGAACAGGTGGTAGTCGGGTTGCTGCAGGCCCAAGCCAAACTGGGTGGCGGCCTGGGCGCGCTCCTGCCCGATCCAGGGCAGGGGCAGGTCCTGCAGCTCGGCGGTGCTGGCAAAGCCCAGCGATTCGGGTGCGATGGTCAGCCGCAGCTGATGGGGTTCAAGGGCAATGGCGGGCATGGGAGATGGCGGTGGCGCCGTGGATATTGGACTCAAACAGTCTCTGGCACTTGATGGATAGGTGCTGGTAGCTATGAAAATAATAGTCAATGCGCCACTGGGCAAACCCCCGCAGGCGCACCGCCTGCCAGCGCCTTGGTGCGCGCATCGGCCAGCGCAGCGGCATCGGGTACGCTGGTGGGCCAGCCGGCCAGGTGCTGCTGGGCCACCTGGCTCAGGGCGGTGATCCAGTGGGTGCTGTCGTTCAGGCAGGGGATGTAGTGGAACTCCTGGCCGCCGTGGTGCAAAAAGGCCTCGCGCACTTCCATGTTGATTTCTTCCAGCGTCTCCAGGCAGTCGCTGGTGAAGCCGGGGCACACCACATCCACGCGCCGGGTGCCCGCCTTGCCCAGCGCTTCGACGGTGGGCTGGGTGTAGGGCGTGAGCCACTTGGCCTTGCCAAAGCGTGACTGGAAGGTGATCTGGTAGTGGTCCTTGCGCAGGCCCAGGCGTTCGGCCAGCAGGCGGCCGGTCTTGAGGCTTTCGCAGTGGTAGGGGTCGCCCAGGCGCAGCGTGCGCTCGGGCACGCCATGAAAGCTCATCACCAGCTGGTCGGGGCGGCCGTGGTGCTTCCAGTGGGTTTCGATGCTGCGGGCCAGCGCGTCGATGTAGCCGGGGTGGTCGTGGTAGCGGTTCACAAAGCGCAGCTCGGGCACGCTGCGGGTGCTGGCAGCCCAGGCATACACCGCGTCGAACACACTGGCCGTGGTGGTGCCCGAGTATTGCGGGTACAGCGGCAGGATCAGGATGCGGGTGGCGCCCTCGGCCTTGAGGGCATCGAGCTGGCTGGCAATGGAGGGGTTGCCGTAGCGCATGGCATGGCGCACCAGCACGCTGTGCCCGGCCTGGCCCAGCCAGCCGCGCAGCAGCGTGGCCTGTTTGGCGGTCCACACCGCCAGGGGCGAGCCCTCGGGGGTCCAGACGCTGGCGTACTTGGCGGCGGATCTGGCCGGCCGGGTGCGCAGGATGATGCCGTGCAGGATGGGCCACCAGGCCAGCTTGGGAATTTCGACCACGCGCTGGTCACCCAGGAAATCGGCCAGATAGCGCCGCACGGCAGAGGCCGTGGGTTCGTCGGGGGTTCCCAGGTTGCACAGCAGCACGGCGGTGCGTTCGGCCTGGCCGTGGTTAAAGGGTGGTTCGGTTTGAAAAGGCATGCGGCATTTTCACGCAAGGCAGGGCCGGTGCGCCGGCATGGGCTTTGGCCGCAGGCCCGGTTGCGGCCCCGGCGCTGCAGGATCAGGCGCGCGTCTTGGCGTGGCCCTGTTCCCAGCGCGACTTGCAGGCCACGCAGTGCTGCGTCTGCGGCTCGATCTTGAGGCGCTCGAACGGGATGGCGCAGCCACATTCGGCGCACAGTCCATAGCTGCCATCTTCCATGGCCTCCAGGGCGTGGTCGATGCGCTTGACGTCAGCGGCGTCGATGTTGGTGAGCGCCTGGTCCACCTCTCGCACCACATTGCCCTGCTCGATGCCGTCCTGGTCGGCGGCGGGCGGCGCGAGGTTCTCGCGGTTTTGCTGCATCTGGGACTCAAGGCTGCGGCGCGCCGCCAGCAGCAGGGCCTTGAGTTCTTCGCGTTGGGCGGCGGTCAGTGTTGCGTTCATGGTTTTCTCCGTTAGGGTTGATCTGTGCGTTCAGGTGCTGGCAGCGGCGCCTGCTTCTATTATGGGCAGAGTGCCAGGGCAAAAAAATCTCTCGCGCCCTCGTCGCTCCACTCTCGGTGGCTGCGTGGGGTATTCTCTGGCTGGACTTTCCAGGGCAACGCCCGCAACCCCCGCTTTCCCTGCATCGACTGTGTCCGCTTGCTCCCTCGATATCTCCCGCATCCGTGCCGTTACCCTTGACCTGGACGACACCCTGTGGCCCATCTGGCCCACCATCACCCGGGCCGAAGCAGTCTTGCTGCAATGGCTGACCGTGCATGCCCCCGCCACCGCAGCGCTGTATTCCGACACCACGGCGCTGCGCGCCATCCGCAACCAGATGGGGAGCCTGCGCCCCGACCTGCGGCACGACCTGGGTGCCTTGCGCCGCGAGTCCATCCGCCTGGCCCTCACCCAGGCCGGGGATGAAGCGGCGCTGGCCGAGCCCGCGTTCGAGGTGTTCTTTGCCGAGCGCCAGCGGGTGGAGCTGTTTGACGATGCACACACCACGCTGGCGTTCCTTTCCGGACGCTACCCGGTGGTGGCCGTGTCCAATGGCAACGCGGATGTGCACCGCGTGGGCATCGGGCATTACTTCCAAGCCAGCATCAGCGCACACGAATTTGGTGTGCCCAAGCCCGACCCGCGCATCTTTCATGCCGCCGCCAGCACCCTGGGGGTCGAACCCCATGAGGTGCTGCATGTGGGCGACGACGCCACGCTCGATGCGCTGGCGGCCATCACCGCCGGCATGCAGGCCGTATGGCTGAACCCGGTGCGCAAGGACTGGCCCCACGACACACAGCCCCATGCCACCGTGGCCAGCCTCACCGAGCTGTGCCGTCTGCTGGACGACCCGGCGATACCCCGTTAAACCGCTTTTGCCGGAAGAACCGATGCGCTTTACCCCGCCCCCCCTGCCCGTCGTCCGCACCGTCGGGCTGATGCAACCGCTGGCCTGGCTGGCCCTGGGCTGGCGCGACATGGCGCGTGCCGGCTGGATCAGCTTTGCCCACGGCCTGGCCATCACGCTGCTGGGCGCCGCCATCATGGCCGTGGCCTACAACCGTTTCTGGCTGCTGGCGGGTGCGCTGTCGGGCTTTCTGGTGGTGGCGCCGGTGCTGGCCACCAGCCTGTATGCCCTGAGCCGTGCGCTGGAGCGGCGCGAAAGCGCCAACACCGCCGTGGTGCTGAAAACCTGGCTCAACTGGCAGAACAGCCATGTCAACAAGTGGGGCAACGATTATTGGTGCATGGTGCAGTTCGGCGTGCTGCTGGCGCTGGCCGCCACCGGCTGGGTGGTGACCTCGGCGGCCCTGATCACCCTGCTGGCGCCCGTGCCCATCGAGACGCCGCGAGACTTTTTGCTGCATGTGGTGCTGGCCCGCGAGGGCTGGCTGTTCGAGCTGTGGCTGGCGCTGGGCAGCCTGATGGCCGCGCCCATCTTTTTGTCCAGCGTGGTGGCCATGCCCTTGCTGCTGGACCGGCGCGCCAGCCTGCGCCAGGCCATCCTGACGAGCTGGCAGGCGGTGCTGGCCAACCCGGTGCCGATGGCGCTGTGGGCTGCGCTGATTCTGGGGTTCACGCTGCTGGGGCTGGGTTCGTTGCTGCTGGGGATGGTTGCCGTCATGCCCATGCTGGGCCATGCCAGCTGGCATGCCTACCGCGACCTGGTGGATGCCTCCAGCCTGCCGCCGCGCGATTCGTACAAGGGTCCTGCCCAGGGGGGGCGCTCGTGATTTTTGGATTTACCGAAGCGCAGATTTCGAGCTTCTTCCTCACCTACGGGGTGGGGGCTTTCATCCTGTACATGGTTTTCATCATCGGGCAACTGGCCTGGGCTTCCAAGGCCGGCCGGTTTGGCACCTTTGTGCTGTTCCTGGGGCTGGGCGTGGGCTTCCTGGGGTTCCTGGCCAAGGTGGTCATCCAGTGGTGGCTGGAGAAATAACGCGACCCCCCGGCCGGCCAGTGGCCCGGGGCGATCATTAACGCGACTCCCGCAGCAGGCCCAGGCCCAGGCCCCCGCTGCGGGGCCTGGCGCACCCCTCATACGGTTTTGCATTCAATCGGATAACTAGGCGGGAAGCCGCAGACAGTGCTGTAGCACGGCAAGGCGAGCTAACGACGTTATACGTTTGAAGGCAAAGCCGTATCAGTCGGGCTTGACCTTGGCGCGCAGCAGCACCTTTTTCCAGCGCCCCTGCTCGGCTGCGATGAACTGGGCAAACTGCGCAGGCGTGCCGCCAATGGCTTCGGCCGCATCGGCATTGAGGCGCCTGAGCGATTCCGGTGCCTTGACGGCCTTCATGGTTTCGGCGGCGAGCTTGTCGATGTGCTCCTGCGGGAGGCTGGCAGGGGCCAGCATGCCGTACCACTGCGTCATCTCGAAACCGGGAAAGCCTTGTTCGGCCACGGTGGGCACATCGGGCAGCTGGGGCAGGCGCTGGGCTGAGCCGGTGGCGATGCAGCGCACCTTGCCCGACTTGATGAACGGCAGCATGGCGGCGGCGCCCACGGCGGCGGCGTCCAGCCGGCCCGACAGCAGGTCGGTCATCATGGGGCCGGTGCCACGGTAGGGCACATGCAGCATGAACATGTCGGCCGTCATCTTGAGGTATTCAAACGCCAGGTGCCCCGCGCTGCCGTTGCCCGCCGAGCCGTAGCTGAGCTTGGCCGGGTTCTTCTTGGCATAGGCGATGAATTCCTTGAGGTTCTTCGCCGGCACATCGGGGTGCACCACGTACAGGCTGGGCACCTTGGCCAGCAGGCTCACCGGCTTGAAGTCCTTGTTGGCGTCGTAGGGCAGCTTGTCGAAGATGAAGGGGTTCACCGCCAGCGTGCCGATGTGGCCCAGGATCAGCGTGTGCTGGTCTTCGGCGCGCGCCACTTCCTGCATGGCGATGTTGCCCGCTGCGCCCGGCTTGTTGTCCACGAACACGCTCTGGCCCAGCGTCTTGGAGAGCTCGGCGGCGGTGGAGCGGGCCACGATTTCCGAGCTGCCACCCGGTGCAAAGGGCACGACGAAGCGCACTGATTTGCTCGGCCAGGGGGTCTGGCTCCACGAAGTCGCGGGCAGCAGACCACCCAGGGCCATCGCGCCGCTGGCGGTCAGCAGCTGGCGGCGGGTGGGGCACAAGGCGGAAGAGGGGTGGGGCGGCATGGTGCAGTCTCCTTGGCAGGAATTACAGTCAAAAATGGGCTGCGGCCATGGTGCACTGCCACGCTGTCGAACGGCTGTCAAACTGCGGTCGGTGGGCTAGGGAGTTTCCCGGGGGCGGTCGCAGGGGCCTTTGCGTTTCCTCAGGCCAGGCCTGCCGCTGCCGTGCCACTCAGCACCGCGCCTTCCAGCGTGGCCGGGTAGGGGCCTTCGATGTAGTCGCCGCAGGCGCACAGGCCGTCCGCCAGTGCCGGCGCGGGCCGCTGCAGGCCGGGCGTGCAGGCAAAGGTGGCGCGTTTTTCAATCACCGTCTGGACGATGCCCAGGCCCTGCAGCCCCAGCTGTTCGCGCGCCTGCTGCAGCACCGCGCGCTCCAGGGTGGCGCGGTCGCCCGCGCTGGCGCTGACCACAAAGGCCAGCAAACCCGCCGGGCCGCCCAGCTGGCCCCGGTCGAACACGAACTGCGCGGGCCGGCCCGCGCCAGGGCGCAGCGCCAGCATGGGCCGGCTGAGCAAGTGGCCATGCGATGGCGCCGGCGCCTGGGCGTAGACGGTGGAGATGGCCGTGAAGCGCAGCGCCTGTGCGCAGCCGACCCAGGCGTGCAGGGCGGCTGCCTCGGGGCCTGGCAGCGTGCTTTGTGCCGTCAGCGCCAGGCGGGCCGCCTCGGTGCTGGTGGTGGCCAGCACCACGGCGTCAAACGGCAGGTCGTCCACCCGCCAGCCTGCGCCGCCGTGGGGACCACCTGCGGGACTGCGCGCCAGGCGCTGCACCCGGTGGCCGGTGTGCAGCGCGCCACCCTGGGCCTGCAGCCAACGCCCGGCCGCTTCAGGAAACAGGGCCCCCAGGTCGGTGCGCGGCAGCAGCAGGTTGGAGCCGCCCTGGCCGCTGAACAGGCTGTCCTGCAGTACGCGCAAAAACACCTGGCCGCTGGCTTCGTGCGACAGGGTGTTGAGGGCCGACACGCACAGCGGATCGATGAACTCGGCCATCAGGCGCGGCGTGAGCCCGGCGCACAGCTGGGCTACCGAAACCTCGGGCGCGCAGCGAAAGCCGCGCCGCTGCCAGCCCGAGGCCGTGCGCAGCAGCGCCAGCTTGTCGCGCCAGCCCCAGCCCCGTGCCGTGGCGATGCCCGCCAAGGCATCCAGCGGCGGCGGCAGATCGGGCAGCCGCAGCCCCTGGCCATCGGGGAACTGCAGCGTGAGCGGCAGGCGCAGCAGCGCAGCGTCGGGGTTCACCCCCACCAGTCGCATCAGGCGCAGGCTGGTCGCATAGGCGCCAATCAGGATGTGCTGGCCGTTGTCCAGCGTGGCCGCGGTGCCGTCGGGCAAGCGGGCGGGCACGGCGCGCGCACGGCCGCCCACGGTGCGGGCGGCTTCAAAAACGGTGACCTGGCGGCCCGCCTGCGTGTGCGCAATGGCGGCGGCCATGCCAGCCCAGCCGGCACCGATCACGGCGATCTTCATGCGAGCAAAGCCGTCATCTGTTTCGCCGCCGGGCCGCCCCAAGGCGAAACGCGGCCCCATGCACCAGCGACGCGCAGGGCAAGACTGCTGCGGGGGGCAGGGAGCGACACGCAGCGCGCGACCGTGGGGGCCATCACATGCGCCCGAGCGCCTGCACCTTCCACGCCAGCCAGAACTTGCGCAGCGGCGTCAGGCGGATGCGTTGGTGCAGCACCTGAAAATTCTCGTGTTCGATCTCGCGCAGCAGCGTGCGGTAGATGCTGGCCATCATCAGGCCTGGCTTTTGCGCGCGGCGGTCGGCATCGGGCAGCAGGGCAAAGGCCTCTTCGTACAGGCGGTGCGCGCGCTCGGCCTGAAAGCGCATCAGGGCCGTAAAACGGTCGGAATACTGGCGCTTCAAGATCTCGTGCGCCTTCACGTCAAACTGCTGCAGCTCGCTCACCGGCAGGTAGATGCGGCCCAGCATGGCGTCTTCGCCCACGTCGCGGATGATGTTGGTGAGCTGGAATGCCAGGCCCAGCCGGTGGGCGTATTCGGTAGTGCGCGCATCCGTCTGGCCAAAGATGCGCGCCGCCACCTCGCCCACCACGCCCGCCACCAGGTGGCAATAGCCCTTGAGGCCGGCAAAATCGAGGTAGCGCGTCTGCTCCAGGTCCATCTGGCAGCCGTCGATCACCGCCTGCAGGTGGCGCTGCTCGATGCCGTAGTCCAACGTGTGCGGCATCAGCGCCTGCATCACCGGGTGCGTGGGCTGGCCGGCAAAGGCCTTGGCCACCTCGGCCTGCCACCAGGCCAGCTTGGAGCGGGCCACGCCGGGGTCGGTCACCTCATCGACCACATCGTCCACCTCGCGGCAAAACGCATAAAACGCCGTGATGGCCGCGCGGCGCGGCGCGGGCAGGAAGAGAAAGGCGTAATAAAAGCTGCTGCCCGAGGCCACGGCCTTTTGCTGAACGTACTGCTGCGGTGTCATGGGGCCGGATTGTCCCATGCTGAACAGCGTCTGCCGGGGTGGCGAGGTTTGAAGTATTTTGGGCCGCTGGCGATTGTTGAATAAGCGCTGGCAGCTATTGATTTGAGAGTGACTGCTTCTGAAGCGCTTCAGCACTCCACCACGTTCACCGCCAGCCCGCCGCGCGAGGTTTCCTTGTACTTCACCTTCATGTCGGCGCCGGTCTGCATCATGGTCTTGATGACCTTGTCGAGCGAGACCACATGCTGGCCGTCGCCGCGCAGGGCCATGCGGGCGGCGTTGATGGCCTTGATGGCGCCCATGGCGTTGCGTTCGATGCAGGGGATCTGCACCAGGCCGCCCACGGGGTCGCAGGTCATGCCCAGGTTGTGCTCCATGCCGATCTCGGCGGCGTTCTCGATCTGCTCGGGTGTGCCGCCCATCACGGCGGCCAGGGCGCCGGCGGCCATGGAGCAGGCCACGCCCACCTCGCCCTGGCAGCCCACCTCGGCGCCCGAGAGCGAGGCGTTTTCCTTGTAGATGATGCCGATGGCGCCGGCGGTGAGCAAAAAGCTGGCGATGCCGTCCTCGTTGGTCTTGACGCCGCCTTGCAGGAAGTTGACGTAGTAGTGCAGCACGGCGGGGATGACGCCCGCGGCGCCGTTGGTGGGGGCAGTGACCACGCGGCCGCCGGCGGCGTTTTCTTCGTTGACGGCCATGGCGTACAGGTTCACCCAGTCGAGCATGGCCAGCGGGTCGCGCAGGGAGGCCTCGGGGTGGCTGCGCAGGTTTTTGTGCAGCTCTGCGGCGCGGCGGCGCACATGCAGGGGGCCGGGCAGGTTGCCGGTGCTGGCGCAGCCGCGCTGCACGGCGCCGGCCATGGTCTGCCAGATGGCCAGGAGCTGGCGGCGCACTGCGGCGGCACTGCGCCAGTGCTCTTCGTTGGCGGCCATGAGCTGGGCGGGGGTGAGGCCGGTGGCCTGGCACTGGGCCAGCAGCTCGGCGCCGGTGCGGAACGGGTAGGGCAGGCCACGGCCGTGACCGGCTGTGTCGGCATCGGCAGCGGCGCCGGCGGCCAGGTTGAGCACGCGCTCGCCGGTGGCATCGATCACGAAGCCGCCACCCACCGAGTAGTACTCGCGCACCGCGATCTCTGCGCCCTGCGCGTTGAAGGCGTGAAAGCACATGCCGTTGGGGTGCAGCGGCAGGCTTTTGCGGCGAAACAGCAGCTGCTCTTTTTCGATGAAGGGCACGGTGTGCGTGCCCAGCAGCGCCAGCGTGCCGCTGCCGCGGATCTGCGCAATGGCGGGCGCGATCAGCTCGGGATCGATGCGGTCGGGCTCGTGCCCGGCCAGGCCCAGCAGCACGGCGCGGTCCGTGCCGTGGCCCACGCCGGTGGCCGAGAGCGAGCCGAACAGTTCCACCGTGACGCCATGCACCGCCGCCAGGCCCACGCTGGCCTGCAGGTGGCAGGCGAATTGCCGCGCGGCAATCATGGGCCCCACGGTGTGCGAGCTGGAGGGGCCGATGCCGATCTTGAAGAGGTCGAAAACGCTGACGGAGAGGGGAGAGGTGGTCATGGTGGCGAGGCTAATCGGACGGCGGGCCTGCAGCATGCGCGCAATCCCTGCCCACCACGCACCGCCTGTGCTGCAACCATGGCGGCTGGCAGGTTGATTGCTTCATATTTAATAGCTTCTGGTGCTTATGTAGTAAGCCATTGTGGCTGTTTTGGCTTCAAGCCGTTTGACCAAGGCGCACCCCGTGTCAGATCGCCTTGCCGCCCATGAATCTTTCTTACATTGCCAGCGCGCGGCCCAGCATCAGGCCCCAGTCCCAGGCGTGGAGCTTGGGGCGCGTGTGCAGGCTGCCGCCTTGCAGGGCATCGACCTTGTCGAGGATGCGCAGGCCGCCTTGCACCACCAGGCGCAGCTCCCAGCCCGCGCGGCCGGGCAGGCGGTGGACCAGGGGGGTGCCGCTTTGCATGCTGGTGCGGGCCCAGCGGGCGCAGTCGGCAATCAGGCGCGCGTTGTCGGGGGTGCTGCGCAGCGCCTGCAGGTCGGCCGGGTCGGCGCGGTGGCGGGCGCAGTCGGCGTGGGGCAGGTAGTGGCGGCCGCGGGGGATGTCCACGCTCAGGTCTTGCCAGAAGTTGATGAGCTGCAGGGCGGTGCAGATGGCGTCGCTTGCTTGCAGCGCCTGTGCGCCGGTCACGCCATACAGGTGCAGCAGCAGGCGGCCGACGGGGTTGGCGGAACGGCGGCAATAGTCGAGCAGCTCGGCGCGGTCGGTGTAGCCCTGGGCGTCGCGGGTTTTTTCCACGTCCTGGATGAAGGCGCTGAGCAGGTCGTCAAGCAGCGGCACCGGCAGCTGGTGCTGGCGCAGTACGGCCTGCAGCGGGCCAAACACGGCGGTCCAGGGCGCCGCGGGGGGCTGGCCTGCGGCCACGCGGGCCAGTTCGGCACGGTAGGCGGCCAGGTCGGCCAGGCGCTGGGTGGGCGTGGCGTCGCCTTCGTCGGCCAGGTCGTCTGCCGTGCGGGCGAAGGCGTAGATGGCGGCAATGGGCTGGCGCAGGTGGGGCGGGCACAGCAACGAGGCCACCGGGAAGTTCTCGTAGTGCGTGACGGGTGCGGCCACCACCGGCGCGGTCGGCTGTGGTGCAGCGGCAGTATCAGGGTCAGGAGAGTGCGGGCGTTGATTCACAGGCGGGATTGTCGCTTGACATTGTCAGGGTGTCCCTCTAGATTACTAACCGGTCAGTCAGTAAAATTTGCGGTTTGGTTGCCTTGTCCCGCTGAAAACATGGGAGCACATGGGGCGGCGCTGTGATCGTCGTCGCATGGGTGCGGGGCAGCTGCCGTTCTTACCCCGGATGTCCCATGCGCACACCCTTCACCCGGCGGCATTCGCTGCGGTCTTTGTTTCTTGTTGTCTCTGCCGCCTCGCTGGTGGCCTGTTCCCGGCCGGCGCCGCCCGAGGAGCCCGTGCGCGCGGTGAAGTTGCTCACGGTGGGCGTGGGGGCGCTGCAGTCCAGCCTGGAATATGCGGGCGAGGTGCGCGCGCGCGTGGAATCGCGCCTGGGCTTTCGGGTGGCGGGCAAAATTGTGCAGCGCCAGGCCGAACTGGGCCAGCGGGTGAAGGCCGGGCAGGTGCTGGCGCAACTTGATCCACGCGATTACCAGTTGGCGGCAGATGCCGCGCGTGCACAACTGGCAGCGGCGACCACGCAGCGTGATCTGGCGGCGGCCGACTTCAGGCGCTACCAGGCCCTGAAGGAACAGAACTTCATCAGCGGCGCCGAGCTGGAGCGCCGCGAGGCCACGCTCCAAGCCGCGCAGGCCACGCTGGACCAGGCGCGCGCGCAGCTGTCTTCGCAAGGCAATCAGGCCGGTTACACCACGCTGGTGGCCGATGTGTCGGGCGTGGTCACGGGCATCGAGGCCGAGCCGGGCCAGGTGGTGGCAGCGGGCACGCCCGTGGTGCGCATTGCACAGGACGGCCCGCGCGATGTGGTGTTTGCCGTGCCCGAAGACAAGGTGGCGCACATCGCGCGCGGCCAGGATGTGG
This sequence comes from Acidovorax sp. JHL-9, assembly GCF_000426205.1. NCBI lineage: Bacteria > Pseudomonadati > Pseudomonadota > Betaproteobacteria > Burkholderiales > Comamonadaceae > Acidovorax > Acidovorax sp. JHL-9. The sequence goes on along the minus strand of NZ_AUEX01000010.1, from coordinate 34,533 downwards.
CAGTGCGTGGCTGGTCGGGCGGCGCGCCGCTGGCGGGCCGTGTGCGCGAGGTGGCGGCCAGCGCTGATGCGGCCACGCGCACCTACCAGGTCAAGGTGGCGCTGGAAGGCAGCGATGCGCCGGCCCTGGGCGCCACGGTGTATGTCACGCCCAAGGCCTTGAGCCACGCGGGTGTTGCGGCCATCAAGCTGCCCACCAGCGCGTTGCGCCAGGAGGGGCAGGCCACGGCGGTGTGGGTGTATGACCCGGCCACCAGCACGGTGCGCTCGCAGGTGGTGCAGATTGCCACGGCCGATGGCAACGACGCCGTGGTGGCGTCGGGCCTGGCGCCCGGCATGCAGGTGGTGGCCACGGGGGTGCATGTGCTCTCGCCGGGGCAGAAGGTCATGGTTTATCGGCCAAAAGTGGTTGTTGCCCCCGTGCCTGAAGCGCAAACGGCTGCGAATTCAGCAGCGATTCCTCCGGTGCCTGCTGCCTCTGCGGCGGCTGCAGCCTCTTCCGCAAAGTAAGGCAGGCCATGACCCGACGACAACCCAAAGAGGGGTTCAACCTCTCCAAATGGGCGCTCGACCACCCGGCGCTCACCCGCTACCTCATGGTGGTGCTGATGCTGCTGGGCTTCGCCGCCTATTTCCAGCTGGGGCAGGATGAAGACCCGCCCTTTACGTTCCGGGCCATGGTGGTGCGCACCTACTGGCCGGGTGCCACGGCGCAGCAGGTGGCCGAGCAGGTGACCGACAAGATCGAGCGCACGCTGCAGGAGGTGCCGTACGCCGACAAGATCCGCAGCTATTCGAAGCCCGGCGAGTCGCAGATCATCTTTCAGATCAAGGACTCGTCCAAGGCCAGCGAGGTGGCCAACGTCTGGTACACCGTGCGCAAGAAGGTGGGCGACATGCGCTACACCCTGCCCGGTGGCATCCAGGGGCCTTTCTTCAACGATGATTTTGGCGATGTGTATGGCGTGATCTATGCGCTCGAATCCGAAGGCTTCAGCTATGCCGAACTGAAAACCTTTGCCGACGATGCGCGCCAGCAGCTGCTGCGCGTGCCCGATGTGGCCAAGGTCGAGCTGTTTGGCGTGCAGGACGAAAAGCTGTTCATCGAGATCTCGCAGAAGCGCCTGGCCCAACTGGGCCTGGACATGAGCCAGGTGCTGGCCCAGCTGGGGCAGCAAAACGCGGTGGAGAGTGCCGGCGCCTTCCAGACCCCCCAGGACCAGGTGCAGGTGCGGGTGGGAGGGCAGTTCAACGCCATTGAAGACCTGCGCGCCATGCCGATCCGGGGGCCGTCGGGTGCGCAGCTGCGCCTGTCGGACATTGCCGAAGTCCAACGCGGCTATGTGGACCCGGCCACCGTGAAGGTGCGCCACCAGGGGCAGGAGGTGATCGCGCTGGGCGTTTCCATGGCCAAGGGCGGGGACATCATTGCGCTGGGCAAGGCACTGCACGCAGCCACCGACCGCATTGGTGCCAGGCTGCCAGCGGGGGTGAAGCTGGTCAACGTGCAGGACCAGCCCAAGGCGGTGGCCAGCTCCGTGAATGAGTTCGTCAAGGTGCTGATCGAGGCCGTGGTCATCGTGCTGGTGGTGAGCTTCGTCAGTCTGGGGCTGCACAAGCGCCCCGGCAACCAGCCGCTGTGGAAACGCTGGTACATCGACCCGCGCCCCGGCCTGGTGGTGGGCATCACCATCCCCATGGTGCTGGCTGTGACTTTCCTGGCCATGTGGTACTGGAATATCGGCCTGCACAAGATTTCGCTGGGTTCGCTGATCATTGCGCTCGGTCTGCTGGTGGACGACGCCATCATTGCGGTCGAGATGATGGTGCTCAAGCTCGAAGAGGGCTACGACAAGGTGCGCGCCGCCACATTTGCCTATGAGCTCACCGCCATGCCCATGCTCACGGGTACGCTGATCACGGCGGCCGGGTTTTTGCCCATCGGCATCGCCAAATCCATGACCGGCGAGTACACGTTCGCCATCTTTGCCGTCACGGTGATTGCGCTGGTGCTCAGCTGGATCGTGTCGGTGTATTTTGTGCCCTACCTGGGCACGCTGCTGCTCAAGGTGCCGCCCCATGTGCTCGCGGCGCAGGCCAGCCAGGGCATTACCGACGATCCGCACGAGGTGTTCGACAGCCCGTTCTACACCGCCTTCCGTCGGCTGGTGCATTGGTGCGTGGAGCACCGCTGGCTGACCATCGGCGCCACGGTGCTGACCTTTGCGCTGGGCATTGCGGGCATGGGCAAGGTGCAGCAGCAGTTCTTCCCGGATTCCAGCCGCCCCGAGATCCTGGTGGACATCTGGTTCCCCGAAGGCACCTCTTTTGCGGGCAACGAAGAAGTCACCAAGCGCGTGGAGCAGCGCCTGCTCTCCGAGCCGGGCGTCAGCACCGTGAGCGCCTGGGTGGGGTCGGGCGTGCCGCGGTTCTACCTGCCGCTGGACCAGGTGTTCCCGCAGACCAACGTGTCGCAGTTCATCGTGCTGTCGCAGGATCTGAAGGTGCGCGAATCCCTGCGGGTGGCGCTGCCTGAATTGCTGGCGAAAGAGTTTCCGGAGGTGCGCGGCCGCGTCAAGCTGCTGCCCAACGGCCCGCCGGTGCCGTATCCCGTGCAGTTCCGCGTGGTGGGGCCCGACCCGCTGGTGCTGCGCGAGCGCGCAGACGAGGTCAAGGCGCAGCTGCGCCAGAGCCCCAACATGCGTGGCGTGAACGACAACTGGAACGAGTCCGTGAAGGTGCTGCGCCTGGAAGTGGACCAGGCCAAGGCGCGCGCACTGGGCGTGACCAGCCAGTCCATCGCCCAGGCGTCCAAGGCCATCCTGTCGGGCACGCAAGTGGGCCAGTTCCGCGAGGGCGACAAGCTCATCGACATTGTGCTGCGCCAGCCGCTGGATGAGCGCAACGCCATCACCGACATCGCCAACGCCTACCTGCCCACGGCCTCGGGCAAGTCGATTCCGCTCACGCAGATCGCCAAGCCCGTGTTCACCTGGGAACCCGGCGTGATGTGGCGCGAGAACCGCGACTACGCCATCACCGTGCAAGGCGATGTGACCGAAGGCTTGCAAGGTGCCACCGTGACGGCGGCGCTGCTGCCGTCCCTCAAGGAGATGGAGGCGAAGTGGCGCACTGCAGGGCAAGCGGGCTATCGCATCGAGGTGGCGGGCGCCGTGGAGGAGAGCTCCAAAGGCTCGGCGTCGATTGCGGCGGGCATTCCGATCATGCTGTTCATCACCTTCACGCTGCTGATGCTGCAGCTGCACAGCTTCAGCCGCGCGATGCTGGTGTTCCTGACCGGGCCGCTGGGGCTGGCGGGTGTGGCGGCAGCGCTGCTGCTGCTCAATCGTCCGTTCGGTTTCGTGGCGCTGCTGGGCGTGATCGCGCTCATGGGCATGATCCAGCGCAACTCGGTGATCCTGATCGACCAGATCGAGCAGGACCGCGCCCGGGGCGTGCCGGCCTGGGATGCCATCGTGGAGTCGGCGGTGCGGCGCTTGCGCCCCATCGTGCTCACGGCCGCTGCCGCCGTGCTGGCCATGATTCCGCTGTCGCGCAGCGTGTTCTGGGGGCCGATGGCCGTGGCCATCATGGGCGGGCTCGTCGTGGCCACGGTGCTGACCTTGCTGGCCCTGCCAGCCATGTATGCCGCCTGGTTCCGGGTGCGGCGCCCGGTTCCCGAGCTGGCATGAGCGCCGGGATTCAAAGCGCCTGCCGCATCAGGGTAAAATAGAAGGTTGACCGATTTCACACAGGCGGCAGCCCAGCTTGCCGCCTGTTTGTTTGTAGAACCGCGCGGGTGGCGAAATTGGTAGACGCACCAGGTTTAGGTCCTGACGCCAGCAATGGTGTGGGGGTTCGAGTCCCCCCCCGCGCACCACCCATGTGAGACTTTGCGGAACACGGCGCCGCTGCGCTGCAGCCAGCACGATCCACATTCATAAGAGGAAGAGCGATGTCCGTTACTGTTGAAACCCTTGAAAAGCTCGAGCGCAAGATCACGCTGAGCCTGCCCCTGACCACCATCCAGACCGAAGTCGATTCCCGTCTGAAGCGCCTGGCCCGCACCGTGAAAATGGACGGTTTCCGTCCTGGCAAGGTGCCCATGAACGTCGTCACCCAGCGCTACGGCTACTCGGTGCAGTACGAAGTGCTGAACGACAAGGTGGGCGAGGCTTTCGCCGTGGCGGCCAACGAAGCCAAGCTGCGCGTGGCCGGCCAGCCGCGCATCACCGAAAAGGAAGGTGCGCCCGAAGGCCAGGTCACGTTCGACGCCATCTTCGAGGTGTTCCCCGAAGTCAAGATCGGTGAGCTGGCGGATGCGGAAGTGGAAAAACTGTCGGCCGAAGTGACCGATGCCGCCATCGACAAGACCATCGACATCCTGCGCAAGCAGCGTCGCAGCTTTGCCCAGCGCGCCATCGACGCTGCGGCACAGGACGGCGACCGCGTGACCGTGGACTTCGAAGGCAAGATCGATGGCGAGCCATTTGATGGCGGCAAGGCCGAAGACTTCCAGTTCCTGGTGGGCGAAGGCCAGATGCTCAAGGAATTCGAAGATGCCGTGCGCGGCATGAAGTCGGGCGAAAGCAAGACCTTCCCCCTGGCATTCCCCGCCGACTACCACGGCAAGGATGTTGCCGGCAAGACCGCCGACTTCCTGGTCACCATCAAGAAGATCGAAGCGGCCCACCTGCCCGAAGTGAACGATGCCCTGGCCAAGTCGCTGGGCATTGCTGATGGCTCGGTGGAAGGCCTGCGCGCCGACATCAAGAAGAACCTGGAGCGTGAAGTCAAGTTCCGCCTGCTGGCCCGCAACAAGGCAGCCGTCATGGACGCCCTGGTCGCCAAGGCCGAACTCGACCTGCCCAATGCCAGCGTGCAGGCTGAAATCGCCCGCCTGCTGGAAGGTGCCCGTGCCGAGCTCAAGCAGCGCGGCATCAAGGACGCTGACAAGGCGGAAATTCCGGAAGACGTGTTCCGCCCCCAGGCTGAGCGCCGCGTGCGTCTGGGCCTGGTGGTGGCCGAACTGGTGCGCGCCAACGAACTGCACGCCAAGCCCGAGCAGCTCAAGGCCCATATCGACGAGCTGGCTGCCAGCTACGAGAAGCCCGAAGACGTGGTGCGCTGGTACTTTGGCGACCGCCAGCGTCTGGCCGAAGTCGAGGCGGTCGTCATCGAAAACAATGTGACCGATTTCGTTCTGGGCAAGGCCAAGGTCGTTGACAAGGCGGTGTCGTTCGACGAGCTGATGGGCCAGGGCTGAGGCCGGGCCATCGGGAGCGCGTTCCTTGCGGATGATCTCGCGGTAGCCACCCATCAGGGGCTTGTGCTTTTGTGCACAGGCCCCAATTCATTTCTGGATACAGTATCTGCTTGACTGGAGAAACAATGAGCGCACTGGAAACACAAGGCTTGGGCATGGTCCCCATGGTTATCGAGCAGTCGGGCCGCGGTGAGCGGTCCTATGACATCTATTCGCGCCTGCTGAAGGAGCGCGTCATTTTCCTGGTGGGCGAGGTCAATGACCAGACGGCCAATCTGGTGGTGGCTCAGTTGCTGTTTCTGGAAAGTGAAAACCCTGAAAAGGATATTTCTTTCTATATCAACTCCCCCGGCGGCAGCGTGACGGCTGGCATGTCGATCTACGACACCATGCAGTTCATCAAGCCGGATGTCTCCACCCTGTGCGTGGGCTTCGCTGCCAGCATGGGCGCATTCCTGCTGGCCGCCGGTGCCAAGGGCAAGCGCTTTTCGCTGCCCAACTCCAAGGTCATGATCCATCAGGTGCTCGGCGGCGCGCGCGGTCAGGCTACCGACATCGAGATCCATGCGCGCGACATCCTGCGCACCAAGGACCAGATGAACCGCATCCTGGCCGAGCGCACGGGCCAGTCGCTGGAAAAGGTCAAGGCAGACACCGAGCGCGACTACTTCCTCACGGCCGACGAAGCCAAGGATTACGGCATCATCGACCAGGTGATTCACAAGCGCTCCTGAGTCGGCCCCTGGTGGCCGCGCGGCGTTTTCCCAAAGGGAAGACGCCGTTTTTTATTTGGTTATCATCCCGACAACTTTCCGAAACAAGGCATTGCCCCCATGGCCGAGAAAAAAGGCTCTTCCAGCGAAAAAACCCTTTACTGCTCTTTTTGCGGCAAAAGCCAGCATGAAGTGAAGAAGCTGATCGCCGGCCCGTCGGTCTTTATCTGCGACGAGTGCATTGACCTGTGCAACGAGATCATCCGCGATGAGCTTCCAGCCGGTGATCTGGCGCGTGAAGGGCGTAGCAATCTGCCCACGCCGGTGGAAATCAAGAAGAATCTTGATAACTATGTCATTGGTCAGGACCAGGCCAAACGCACGCTGGCGGTGGCGGTCTACAACCACTACAAGCGTCTGCGCCACAAGGACAAGGCCCACAAGGATGATGTGGAACTTGCCAAGAGCAATATTTTGCTGATCGGCCCCACGGGTTCGGGCAAGACACTGCTGGCGCAAACCCTGGCGCGCATGCTGGACGTGCCCTTCGTCATGGCCGACGCCACCACGCTGACGGAGGCAGGCTATGTAGGCGAGGACGTCGAGAACATCGTTCAGAAGCTGCTGCAAAGCTGCAACTACGAAGTCGAGCGTGCCCAGCGCGGCATTGTCTATATCGACGAAATCGACAAGATATCGCGCAAGTCGGACAACCCCAGCATCACGCGCGACGTGTCGGGTGAGGGCGTGCAGCAGGCGCTGCTCAAGCTCATCGAAGGCACCATGGCCAGCGTCCCGCCCCAGGGTGGGCGCAAGCATCCGAACCAGGATTTCCTGCAGATCGACACGACCAACATCCTGTTCATCTGCGGCGGCGCGTTCGCCGGGCTGGAAAAGGTCATCGAAAACCGCACCGAAGCCTCGGGCATCGGCTTCGGCGCCTCGGTCAAGAGCAAGAAGCAGCGCTCGCTGTCCGAGGTGTTCACCGAGATCGAGCCCGAAGACCTGATCAAGTTTGGCCTGATTCCCGAACTGGTGGGGCGCATGCCCGTCGTGACGGCCCTGGCCGAACTGAGCGAAGACGCGCTGGTGCAGATCCTGACCGAGCCCAAGAATGCGCTGGTCAAGCAGTACAGCAAGCTGCTGGCCATGGAGGGCGTGGATCTGGAGATTCGCCCGACAGCCCTGAAGGCCATTGCCCGCAAGGCGCTGGCACGCAAGACAGGGGCCCGCGGCCTGCGCTCCATCCTGGAGCAAGCGCTGATCGGAACCATGTTTGACCTGCCCAACACCAGCAACGTCGAGAAAGTGGTGTTGGACGAATCCACCATCGAAGAAAACAAGCCTCCTTTGCTGGTGTACCGCGAGGCCGCCAAGAAGGCTTGAGAAGCCCGGAGCGGGCGCCATGCTGCGACCCCCGAATCATCAACCCTTGCAACAGCGCGGCTGCGCGCAAGGGTTGAAAATCCCCACATGTGGACCATATTCCACAGAGCACTTTGAGGATTTCCATGTCCGGACATAACCCCCTGCCAGCCACCCCCATTGATCTGCCGCTGTTGCCACTGCGCGACGTGGTGGTATTCCCCCACATGGTCATCCCGCTGTTCGTGGGACGCCCCAAAAGCATCAAGGCGCTGGAGTTGGCCATGGAGTCCGACCGCCGCATCATGCTCGTGGCCCAGAAGGCTGCGGCCAAGGATGAACCGTCGGTCGAAGACATGTTTGATGTGGGTTGCGTGTCCACCATCCTGCAGATGCTCAAGCTGCCCGACGGTACCGTCAAGGTGCTTGTAGAGGGTCAGCAGCGTGCCCTGGTGACATCCATTGCGGATGCCGAGACGCACTTCACGGCCACCGTGGCACCTGTCGAGCAGGACCAGGAAAAGCACAAATCCAGTGAAATCGAGGCGCTTCGCCGCGCCGTGATGCAGCAGTTTGACCAATACGTCAAGCTCAACAAGAAGATTCCACCCGAGATACTGACCTCGATCTCCAGCATCGACGATCCTGGCCGCTTGGCCGATACCATCGCCGCGCATCTGCCCCTGAAACTGGAAAACAAGCAGGTGGTGCTGGATCTTTCCGACGTCAAGGCACGCCTCGAGAACCTGTTCGAGCAGCTGGACCGTGAAGTGGACATCCTGAATGTCGACAAGAAGATCCGTGGGCGCGTGAAGCGCCAGATGGAAAAGAACCAGCGCGACTTCTATCTCAACGAGCAGGTCAAGGCCATCCAGAAGGAGCTCGGTGAAGGGGAAGAGGGCGCCGACGTAGAAGAGATTGAAAAGAAGATCAAGCTGGCCAAGATGCCGGCAGAGGCCCGCAAGAAAGCAGAGGCCGAGTTCAAGAAGCTCAAGCTGATGTCACCCATGTCGGCCGAGGCTACGGTGGTGCGCAGCTATATCGATGTGCTCACGGGCCTGCCCTGGAGCAAGAAGAGCAAGATCAAGCACGACCTCGGCAATGCCGAAACAGTGCTCAATGAAGACCATTTCGGCCTCGACAAGGTCAAGGACCGCATCCTTGAATACCTTGCGGTGCAGCAGCGTGTGGACAAGGTCAAGGCGCCCATCCTTTGCCTGGTGGGGCCACCGGGCGTGGGCAAGACCTCGCTGGGGCAGTCGATTGCCAAAGCCACCGGGCGCAAGTATGTGCGCATGGCGCTGGGCGGCATGCGCGATGAGGCGGAAATCCGCGGGCACCGCCGCACCTACATCGGTGCCATGCCCGGCAAGGTGTTGCAGAGCCTGGGCAAGGTGGGGGTGCGCAATCCGCTGTTCCTGCTGGATGAAATCGACAAGCTGGGCACTGATTTCCGGGGTGACCCGTCGAGCGCACTGCTGGAAGTGCTGGATCCCGAACAGAACCATACCTTTGGCGACCATTACGTGGAGGTCGACTTCGACCTGAGCGACGTCATGTTCGTGGCGACATCCAACTCCATGAACATTCCGCCAGCCTTGCTCGATCGCATGGAGGTGATTCGACTGTCGGGTTACACCGAAGACGAAAAAACCAGCATTGCCATGAAGTATCTGCTGCCCAAGCAGTTCAAGAACAATGGTGTGAAGGCTGAAGAACTCCTCATCACCGAAGCCGCCGTGCGCGACATGGTGCGCTACTACACCCGCGAGGCCGGGGTGCGCTCGCTGGAGCGTGAACTCTCCAAGATCTGCCGCAAGGTGGTGAAGGGGCTGCAGCTGAAGAAGCTGACCCCGCAGGTGGTGGTGAATGAGGACAACCTGCCCGACTTTCTGGGTGTGCGAAAGTACACCTATGGCCGTGCGGAGCAGCAGAACCAGATCGGCCAGGTGGTCGGGCTGGCATGGACGGAAGTGGGCGGCGATCTTCTCACCATCGAGGCGGCCACCATGCCGGGCAAGGGCGTCATTACCCGAACGGGGTCGCTGGGCGACGTGATGAAAGAGTCCGTCGAGGCCGCCCGCACGGTGGTGCGCAGCCGCGCGCGCATGCTGGGCATCAAGGATGAAGCTTTCGAAAAGCGCGACATCCACATCCACGTGCCCGATGGCGCGACGCCCAAGGATGGCCCCAGCGCAGGTGCCGCCATGACCACTGCGTTCGTATCGGCGCTCACGGGAATTCCGGTGCGCGGCGATGTGGCCATGACGGGGGAAATCACCCTGCGCGGCGAGGTGACGGCAATTGGCGGGCTCAAGGAGAAATTGCTGGCTGCTTTGCGCGGCGGCATCAAGACCGTGTTGATCCCGGAAGAGAACGTCAAAGACCTGCAGGAGATCCCGGACAACGTGAAAAGCGGGCTGGAGATCGTGCCGGTCAAGTGGATCGACAAGGTGCTGGAAGTGGCGTTGGAGCGCAAACCTGTCGCCTTGAGCGAAGAAGAAGCGGCCGTGGTGGTGGCGTCGGCTGCAGAAAAATCAGCCGGGGGCGTGGCCAACGCCGATCCATTGAAACATTGATGCAAAAATTGCTGGCGCACCCCGAAAATTGCGCTACAATTCATTCCATCGCAGCAAACGTTGTACAATGTGAGGCTTCGGTAAAATGCGGGAATAGCTCAGTTGGTAGAGCGCAACCTTGCCAAGGTTGAGGTCGAGAGTTCGAGACTCTTTTCCCGCTCCAATTTCCAAAAAAAGGGAAGCAAATGCTTCCCTTTTTTGTCAGGGAAGCGTGATTTTCTGGCGCGGTAGCAAAGCGGTTATGCCCCGGATTGCAAATCCGGTTAGTCCGGTTCGACTCCGGACCGCGCCTCCAGAACACCATTGGTTCAGACCAGTGGATCAAGGTCCTTCGGGGCCTTTTTTGTCGGTTCGGTTCGGTGGAGTCAGAGAAGTGTTTTTCTGAAAATTTCTCCGAGTTCGCCGGAGAGGCAGAAAATGGCGCTATAATTTGAGAATTGCTGATGCACACTGAAGGTGACTGAAGAGTGCAAAAGTAAATGCGGGAATAGCTCAGTTGGTAGAGCGCAACCTTGCCAAGGTTGAGGTCGAGAGTTCGAGACTCTTTTCCCGCTCCAGATATGCAAGGGAAGCTTCGGCTTCCCTTTTTTCTTGGTGATGGCGATATGTTGGCGGTGCCGGCATGGCCCTCACTGGATACGACAGGGGCATTGCGTGTCCGCGTGCCCCGGGTTACGCTGCGATGCAGGTGTGCGTTGGGCAGCCGGCGCCCCGATGGTGAAATTGGTAGACACTGCGGACTTAAAACCTCCTTTGTCAAGTCTTTTCCATCACGAGAGAATAGGCCGAAAAGCTAGCAATGGCGCGGGTTTCAAGCCTCCAGGCATTGCTTCCGAGTTGGTCCCTTGGACGGCTAGGAGCCAGCCAGGGGCCAAGCGAGCGGTACAGTTAGAGCAAGCTCGGCAGTAGCCGTGCGAAAATGGCCTCGGTAACGAGGCAAGCCAGCCCGAGTGGTGAAATTGGTAGACACAAGGGACTTGAAAAATTTGAGCCCTCCGGAGGAAACTCCGAAGGTGAAGCCCGTCAAATTCGGTGAACGCCCTGGATGCGCAAACGTCCGAGCCAACGCCGAGCCAAGCCCTGAATCTAAAGGTTCGTGGGAAGGTGTAGAGAGCAGACGGCGGGCACCTACGGCCGCAAGGCTATGGTGAAGGCGTGCTCCAGACCACGAACAGCGTTCACGCTGGCGGCGAAAGTCGAAGTGGTAAGAAAATCCCTCGACCTCACGGTCATGCCGGTTCGATTCCGGCCCCGGGCACCAACTCAAAAACCGTTCCTGCGAAAGCGGGAACGGGTTTTTAGCTGGATGGTTGACCTGTATTCGATCCTCTTTGATTCACTCCAGAAGGCTTGCGTCCGATTAACTCGATTGCATTGGCTTTCCTGAACCCCCGATCCCCAGCCATGAATGCTTCGAGCATGTGCGGGATCAACGTCGCCACATCGACCGCTTTGCCATAGGTTTGCGCGTGCATCGAGGCGTAGCGGTCGAGGTCTGCTTTCAAGCTGGCCGGGCATGTGAAGGTCACCTTCGTGGACTCCAGTTTCGGGAGCGGCCCAAGCCGCAATTTTCTGCTCGTGTTCATCGGGCACCTCCGCGCTGAAGAAAGAGTGGTTGGTAGGGCCGAAGGGCGACATCCTTATTGACGATGATGCGCACCGGCAACCCCGGTCGCGCCGTCAGCGTCGGCTGGATGTTCATGTTGCGTCGGGTCATCTCCTGGCCCACCTGGTTCACGCTGTCCTGCAAGCCGTCGCGCCCGGCGATGATGATGCGGTTGCCGTCCTGCCGGTTCTCCGGCGCGGCCAGCTCGGCCCCCACGCCCAGCAGCGTGGTCAGCGCCGCGCCGGCCAGGATGCGGCCCCAGTGCCGGTCAACCTCGTCCTCCACGCCGGCATAGCCCGCCGGATCAGTGCCGACAAGGTTGTCCAGCGTCAGCGAGGACGTATCCGGCAGGATGATTCGGTTCCACACCATCTGCACACGACTCTGGCCGTAGCTGACCTGGCTGTTATATCGGCCCAGGATGCGCGATCCCTGCGGGATCAGCAGGAACTTGCCGGTGGCCGTGTCGTAGACCGGCTCCGTCACCGTGGCGATCACGTCGCCCGGCAGATCGGACTTGATGCCCGTTACCAACGCCGCAGCGATCACCGTCCCTGCCATGACCTGGTACGGTGAGGCCGGCATCTGGAGATTCCCTGAATTGCGCGTTTCCGTAGAACCGGCTTTCAGGAACGCCTCCTTCTGATCTTGCCGGTTCTGCGTGGCAGTCGGGTCGGCCGGCTGTGCCGCCGTCGAGGCCGGGCCAGCGGCCAGCGGGTCAAAGGCCGCCAAGGCGTTGCCCATGCCGGGCGCACCGGGCGTTGCCTGCACGGCCGCGCCAGCGGTCTGCCCTGGCTTGCCCGAGCGGAAGAACACCGACGAAGCCGCCGCCGCATCGGCTTCCTTGCGCAAGGCATCTTCGGGATCATGGCCCGGCGGCGCATAGGTGGGCGTCACCGGCTGCTGCGACTTCACGATAGCAGGGCCAAGATCGCCCGGCAACGGCGGCCCCAGCTCGGGCACCTTTGGCGGCAGCTTCGAGTAGTCGGCCGGCAACCCATCCAGCCCTTCGGACTTCGAGACCCGATCCACGTTGTACAGCTCGGTCTGCTCGCCCGCGCCGCGCCGGTGCGGCTGCAGTGACCAGATCGTGGCCCCGAGCACGGCGACCGAAAGGCCGCCGGTGAGGATGGCCAGCGTGCGCCGGTTCAGGCGCGTGACCGGGCGCGGCTGGGCGCGCAGCGCCACAGGATCGGGCGCCACCTTGCCCGCTTGCGGGGCAAGATCAGGAGAGTCGTCCTGGTTCATGGTCAATTCCTCCGCGCGCCATCCGTGCGCTCGATCCGCACCACGTCGCCTCCACCACTTCCTTTTCCGCCGCCCAAGCGCAGTTCTGCCGCGCCAAACAGGCGATCCACGATGTAGTACGGTGTGCGAAAGCGGTAGTTCACCAATTGCCCATCGCCCTGCGCGCCGATGACGAACAACGGCGGCAGCTCGCCCTGGGCGATGCCTTGCGGAAACTGGATATAGACCTTTTCACCGTCGTCAAAGGCGCGTAGCGGCTTCCACGGCGGATTACTGCCGCTGACTGCGTAGCGGAAGCGGATCTTGTCCAGCGACAGGCCGGTATCGACCGGCGTGGCGGCGCTGGCCGCCTGTGCCTGGCGCTGCAAGGCCAGCATCTTGTCCTTCGGATACTCCCAGGACACCGAAGCCATCCACGTTTTGTCGGTCGATGTCAACTCCAGCAGATAGGTGCGCCGGCTGGTGGTGATGACCAGATTGGTCTTCAACCCTGAGCGGATCGGTTTGACCATCACATTGACGCGCAGCGCATCGCCGCTGCCGCTCGACGTGTCTCCGACGATCCAGCGCACCGTATCGCCGGCGGCCACCGTCACCAGCTCCTCGCCCGGCTGGAGCGCGATCACGGTCACGCGGCCCACAGCCGCATAGACCTGGTACAGCGCGCCATCGGTGAAGGGCCAGACCTGGATCGCATTGACGTAGCCCTCACGCGTGGGCGCGATGCGGGCTTCGGCGTTCGCACGCGATACCCGGACTTTCTCGTCAGTGGGCTCCGGCGCTGGCTTGGCGCCCTCGCCCTCGGGCAGCGGCTTCAACTGCGCTGGAAGCGCCAGCGGCTCGGGAACCGTGACCACATCCACCGGATTGGGCGGCTCCGGCAGCGGCTGTGCCTGCACCGGCTCATCGAGCGAAATGGTCGGCGGTGGCTTGCCCTGCGTGGCGCAGCCCGAGAACAACAAGGCCGAAGCCAACAAAATCACCGGCAAAGCGGATTTACGGAAAACATCATTCATGGTTTGGCTCCTTCGTTCGCTTCCAGTTCTCGGCTCCACGACAGGCCGTTGACGTAGATGCCCAAGGGGTTCTTGCGCAGGCGCTGCTCGGTGCGCGGGGCTTGCAGCACGGTGGAAATCACCGCGTTCCAGCGCTCGGTGCGATCCAGTGCACCGTTGACAAAGCGCTGCTCCGTCCAGCGCACGTTGAACGACGTGTCGCTGGCGCGGGTCACGCTGCTGATCTGCACCGTCACCGACTCCTTGCCGATGCGCGCGAACGGGTCATTGGTGCGGGCGTACTCGTTGAGCCCAGCCGCCCCCTTGTCGGTGGTGTAGTCGTAGGCATCCAGCCAGTTCTGGCGCACGACGATGGGGTCGATGGACAGCGAGCGCACCAGGCCGATGAAGCGGCCCAGGTGGTACGCGATCTGCGCATCGTTGGGTCGGTACGGCGTGGCGGCTTCGCCGACGGTCCGCACTTGGCCCGCGTTGTCCACCTCGATGACGTAAGGCGTCACGATGGACTGCGCCGAGCGCCAGACCAGGCCGCCCGTCATCAGCAACGCGAGCGCAAGACAGCCAAAAGCCATCAGCCGCCAGTTCTTGGCCTGCACGCGGGCTGAGCCAATGCGCTCATCCCAGACCTGGGCCGCGAATTGGTAGGGAGTGGCAGGCTGCGGCGTATCGGCGTAGCGCACCTGAGGTCGTTTGAATCGCATGGGAAGTTCTCCTTTCAATCGTCAGGACTACGCAGACTCGGGCCTTGACTGGAGCTACCGGCGTCGCCGCCGCGTAGCGTGTGGGCGGCGGTCGTGGCGGCATGGGTGATTTGTTGCCTGCGATGCAGGCGTTTGGCCCAAGCGGGTTGTTCGGTGGATGTGGGTGACGCTGCGGCATCGCTTGTGCCCTGGGCTGCAGCACCGGCCCCGGATGCCGTCATAGCGTCATCGGGCCGCAAGGCAGAGGCAGCACGCTCCTTGAGCGAGCGCGCTCCATCGGCCACCTTCTGCCCTGCTGCCTGCGCCCCGGTCTTGGCGACATTGCCCAGGCCAGCGGCAGCGCCCTTGAGGCCGCCACCGGCCGAAGCTGAACCAGCCTGGTATGCGGACTTGGCACTGCTGGCGTTCGATGCCATCGAACGCGCACCACTGGCTGCTGCTCTCGCGGCTGCCGGGGCCATGCGTGCCCCGGCGGCCACGGCACTACCAACGCCAGAAGCTGCGGCACCGACTGCGACAGCGGCTCCGGCCGCGCCGATGGCAGCACCGGCCATCGCGCCCGCGCCGAGCTGCGGTCCACCGGATACCAATCCGGTCGCGATGCCCGGCCCGAAGATGCCCAGGGCCAGCATGGACAGCGAGGCCAGCATGATGACCAGCGCCTGGTCGATGGAGGGCTCGGAGCCGGCCGGTATATTGAACTCGGCGAACAGTCCCGAGCCGATGCCCACGATAACGGCGAGCACCAGCACCTTGATGCCCGAAGACACCACATTACCCAAGACCTTCTCGGCAAGGAACGCCGTCTTGTTCCACAGCGCGAATGGCACCAGTACGAAGCCCGCCAGCGTAGTCAGCTTGAACTCGATCAGCGTGACGAAGAGCTGCACCGCCAACACGAAGAAACTGACGATGACCACGATCCAGGCGAGGAACAGCACAACGATGGGCGCGATGTGGATGAACACCTCCGGGAATCCCGCAAGCTCCCTAATCTGGTCGAGGATCGGCGCCCCGGCGTCGATACCGACCTTGGCCAGCCGCCCCGGTTGCAGGAAGTTGCCCATGCTCAAGGTTGAGCCGCTGGCCGTCAGGCCCAGGCCGGTGAACGAACGAAACAGGACGCCCGCCAGCGTGTTGAAATTGCCGATGATGTAGGCGAAGGCGCCGACGTAAAGCACCTTGCGGATCAGCTTCGCGATCACGTCCTCGCCCTGCCCGGTGGCATGGCCCATCGCCCAGAACAGCCCGGCGAGCGTCATGTCGATGACGATCAGCGTGGCGGTCAGGAACGCCACTTCGCCTTGCAGCAGCCCAAAGCCCGAGTCGATGTAGCGCGAGAAGACATCGAGGAAGCGGTCGATCACGGAAACGTCGTTCATGGCCCGCACCTGTCAGCGACTGTAGAAGTTCACGGGCTGCGGCGTGTACGGCGTGCCCTCGCCCAGAAAACGCTGCGTCACCTCGCGGCCACGCTCGACGGCAGCGGCCTGCCGCGCCAGCTCAAGCGAAGCCGCGCGACCCTGCGTGATCTGCAACCGCTGCGTCTGGATGGACTGCTTGGCCTGCAGGGCCAGCAACTGGTTCATGGCCTGCATCGCCTGCAGAGCACCTTCCGCTGACTGGCTCTTACTCACCAGGTCGGCCAACACGCTTTCGTCATCGCTCAAGTTCTGCGATGCCTGGGCCTGCATCTTCATCGTGGTCTGCAAGCCGTTGAGCGTGTTCTTCCAACGCTCCTGGGCGTCGCGGTACATCTGGTCGCCGCTGACGGTGGCGGCGTACTGCTCGGGGTACAGGCGCGCGAACTCGCGGTCGATGCTCGTCACGTCGTAGGCCAGGCCCTTGGCCTGCGCGATCAGCCGCTGGGTGGTCGCCAGGTTTGCGCGCAACTGACCGACCACGCTGGACGGCAGGCTGGCCAGGTTGCGCGCCTGGTTCATCAGCATCTGCGCTTCGTTCTGGAGCTGCTGGATCTGGTTGTTGATCTGCTCCAGCGTACGGATGGCCGTGAGTGTGTTCTGCACGAGGTTCGTAGGATCAATCACGACCCTTTGTGCATAGGCAGTCGTCGCCGCGCAAAGCATGGCCGAGACGGCGGCGGCGAGAAGACGCTTTTTCATGATCGGTTCTCCTGTGGGTGGGGGGACGGAAACGAAGGCAACAAGTCAGCGGCCCAATGCAGGCCGCGATGGCGCAGCCAGGCGGCTGCGAATGCGGAGGACGTCGAAGAGGTCGCAGCGAGCACCGCGTCCATGTCGCGCTGGTCCTGCGGCTTCGATGCACCCGCGAAGGCCAGCGTGGCCGCCCCCAGGTCGAGGTCGAACAGCCGATTGCCTAGGCGGGATTGGTAGTAATAGTCGCGCTTCGGCACTGCCGTCGCCACGATCTCGATCTGGCGCGAGTTCAGCCCGAAGCCTTCGTAGATGGCGCGAATCTGCGGCTCGGTCGCCTGCGGGTTGGGCAGAAAGATGCGGCTGGCGCAGCTTTCGATGATCGCGGGCGCGATGGTCGAATCCTTGATGTCGGCCAGCGACTGCGTGGCGAAGATGACGCTGACGTTCTTTTTGCGCAGCGTCTTGAGCCATTGACGGATGCGCGCGGCAAACACCGGGTCATCGAGGAACAGCCACGCTTCGTCGAGGATCAGCAGCGTTGGCGCACCGTCGAAGCGTTCATCAAAGCGGGCAAAGAGGTAATGCAGAACGGCCATGACAGCGGCCTTGCTGTGCATCAGTTCCTCCATCTCGAAGCACTGCACAGTACCGGAGCCCAGGCGATCCGAATCCGCGTCTAGCAGCTTCCCGTGCGCTCCGCTCAGCACGTAGGGTGCGAGCGCCTGGCGCAGCGCGTTCGATTGCAGTAATACCGAAAGACCAGTCATCGTGCGCTGCTCCAGCGGCGCGCCGGCGAGACTCCCCAGTGCCGACCAGATCGCGGCTTTCTCGTCCGGGCCGATGGCCACGCCTTCATGTCGCAAGCGGCCTTCGACCCATTCGGCTGCCCAGGTGCGGTAGCCTTCGCGGTCGATGCGGGCGAGCGGCTGGAAGGCGATTTCTCCATCGGCCCCCAGGTCGTAGTGCTCGCCGCCCAGGCCCAGGATGGTGGCGCGCATCGAGCGCCCCATGTCGAAGGCAAAGATCCGCGAGCCGGAATAGCGTCGGAACTGCATCGCCAGCGTGGCGAGTAGCACCGATTTGCCCATGCCAGTCGGGCCAGCCACCAGCGTGTGTCCCACGTCGCCGATGTGCGTGACCAGCCGGAACGGTGTCGCGCCCTCGGTGCGGGTCACGATCAGCGGCGGGCCATCGAGATGCGCATTCTTCTCCAGCCCGGCCCATACGGCGGACACCGGCATCATGTGCGCCAAGTTCAGCGTCGAGACGATGGGCTGGCGGACATTGGCGTAGGCATTACCAGGGATTGAAGACAGCCAGGCATCGACCGCGTTCAATGTCTCGGGGATCGTCACGAACCCGCGTCCTTGAATGACGCGTTCCACCATGCGCAGCTTCTCGTCGGCCACAGCGGGGGCAGCATCCAGCACCGTCAACGTGGCGGTGACGTAGCCAAAGGCCACTTGGTCGTCGCCCAGCTCCTGCAAGGCGGCATCCGCGTCGGCCGCCTTGTTACTGGCGTCGGTATCGACCAGCGGCGATTCCTGCTGGAAGATGGTTTCACGCAACAGCGCCACCACGTTTTTGCGCTTGGCGAACCACTGGCGGCGCAGACGGGCGAGTTCTTTTTCGGCGTCGGCTTTGTCGAGG
The DNA here is from genome assembly GCF_000426205.1 of Acidovorax sp. JHL-9. Taxonomy (NCBI): domain Bacteria; kingdom Pseudomonadati; phylum Pseudomonadota; class Betaproteobacteria; order Burkholderiales; family Comamonadaceae; genus Acidovorax; species Acidovorax sp. JHL-9. The sequence goes on along the minus strand of NZ_AUEX01000010.1, from coordinate 16,273 downwards.
CACAAGAACCGGGTTGACCAGCGATAGGCAAAGCCGAGTCGGTTGAGATCGTCCAGAATCCCCGGCCAGGTCGAGGTCGGAAAGCCGCGCACCGTCGCCACGCGCAGGTGCTGGTCGCCCAGCATCGGTGTCAATCCACCGATCAGGGCGGAATCGGCCAGCAGCGCGTCAAGGTGGAACGGCACTTCTGGCACGCCGATGCGGTAACGACGCGTCGAAACCGTGGCGTGCAGATAGGTCAGCGTCTGCCCGTCATCGAGCCAGGCAATCTCCGGCATCACGCCATCGAGCAGATCGAAGATGCGATCCGTTTCCGAGATGAAGGCTCGCAGCCGCTCGCGCCAGTCCACGCCTTCGGTGGGACGGTTCTCATACAGCAGGCCCGCCGCTCGGGCACGGGATTCCTCAGGCGGTAGATACACCAGTGTCAGGTGATAGGCACTCTCGAAGTGGTTTCCCGAATCCTCGAAGGCTGCGCGGCGCTCCTCATCCACCAGCCAGGACAGCGGTTCCGGGAAATCCGAGTGCGGGTAATCCGCCGCCGATCGACGCTCAGCCTCGATGAACAGCGCCCAGCCGGACCCTAGTCGGCGCAGCGCGTTGTTCAGCCGCGCCGACGTGGCGATCAGCTCGCCCTGTGTGGCGCTGTCGAGGTCGGGGCCACGAAAGTGCGCCGTGCGCTGGAATGCACCGTCCTTGTTCAGCAGTACGCCGGACGCGACAAGGCCCGCCCATGGAAGCCAATCGGCAAGCAACGCGGGCCGCTGGCGGTATTCGGCAAGGTTCAGCACGGCATTCCCCTCACACGTCCAGCAGCGGCTTGTGTTTGATGTGCCACACAAAGACCTGCATAAACTGCGGGTCGACGCGCGCACCCCAGACCGCCAGAGCATGGCCGGCAATCCAGAGCATCAGCCCAGGAATCCACAGCTGCAGGCCCAACCCGACGGCAGCGGCTAGCGTGCCGTTGGCAATCGCCACGGTGCGCGGCGCACCGCCCAGCAGGATCGGCTCGGTCAGCGAACGATGCAGCGGCACTTCAAAGCCAGTGGCGAATTCCTCGGGCGCGCTCATACGACGGCTCCGCCCGAGAAGCTGAAGAACGACAGGAAGAAGCTCGAAGCCGCGAAGGCGATGGACAGACCGAAGACGATCTGGATCAGCTTGCGGAAACCACCGCTGGTATCGCCAAAGGCCAGCGCCAGGCCTGTGGCGATGATGATGATGACCGCCACAATCCGAGCTACCGGCCCCTGGATGGATTCGAGAATGGATTGCAGCGGGCCTTCCCACGGCATCGAGGAACCGGCGGCTTGGGCCGTGCCGGCGATCAGCAGCATCAGCGCGGCCAGCAGCAGCCCTTGTCCCGCAGGACGGGCAAGACCGCGCAGTCGTACGAGGCGGGATAGGCAGGAAAGTGGATTTACGGGAATGCGGAAAGCATGGGTGTACGTCATGGAAGTTCTCCAGAGGGGTTGAGGGATGAGGAAAGCTCAGAGGGAACCGGCGGTGGCTCGGGAAACGGCGCTTCCAGCGCGTCCACCAGGCGATAGCCCACGCCGTCAAAGCCGATGACGCGGGCGATGCTTTCAATGCGGCGCTTGCGTCCGCGCCCAGCGATGTAGATCACCACGTTGACCGCCTCGGCGATTAACGCGCGGGGCGGTTTCACCGCCACTTCGAGGATCAGTTGCTCCAGGCGCAGCAGCGCGCCCAAGGCAGAGCCGGCATGGATGGTGGCGATGCCGCCCGGATGGCCCGTGCCCCACACCTTGATGAGATCCAGCGCCTCGGCGCCGCGCACCTCGCCGACGACCACGCGATCCGGGCGCAGGCGCATGGACGAGCGCACCAGCTCGGTCATGGACACCACCCCCTGGCGGGTACGCAACGGAACGTGGTCACGGGCTGCGCACTGCAGCTCCACCGTGTCTTCCAGCACCAGCACGCGGTCGCCAGTGGCGGCGATCTCTGCGAGCAAGGCATTCGCCAAGGTCGTCTTGCCCGTGCTGGTGCCGCCGGCAATCAGGATGTTCTGGCGTTCGCGCACAGCCCGCACCACAAAGCCAGCCTGGGCGCTGGTCATCATTCCGTCTTCGACGTAGCGCGCTAGCGGGATGACGCCCACGGCGCGCTTGCGCAGCGCGAAGGCTGGCCCTGGCGCGGCCGGCGGCAGGATGCCCTCGAAGCGTTCGCCCGTCTCGGGCAGTTCGGCCGTCAGCAGCGGCTGACCGCGATGCACTTCCGCGCCGACGTGAGCCGCGACGAGGCGGATGATGCGTTCACCATCGGCTTCGGACAACTCCGCTCCCATCGGTGCGCGGCCGGTAGAAAGCCGGTCGAGCCAGAGCGTCCGGTCAGGATTGAGCATGATCTCCACCACGTCCGGGTCTTCGAGCACGGTAGAAATCAGCGGACCCATTGCGGTGCGCAGCATCTGGATGCGGCGATCCAGAGACGTGGCAGCGGACGAACGAGGTTCTGCCGGGAGTTGGGGTACGGCGCTCATGAGGCACGCTCCTGCGCTTCGGCCAACGTCGCTGCTTCATCCATGTGCATGCCGAACTCGTGACCCTGGGGATGCAGTTCTTCCACCACGTCGCGCACCAGGCTGCGCCCGCGCAGCAGGTGGCGACCCAACTGTTCGACGAACTGCTCGAAACGCGCCTTGCCCTGGGCGCGTGCCGCGTCCTGATGCGCTTCGGGAACCGGCGTGCTGACCGTGAGGTAGTAGCGGATGAACAGAGCCAGCGTCTCAATCTGGATGTTCTGGTCGCGCTCCAGGCGCTCGGCCTGGCGCGACAGGCGATCCAGCCGCTTGGAAATCGCTGCCTCGCGCTGGTTGGCCGCGTCCGGTGACAGCCATGATGCGAGCGCCGCCGCGACGATGCTGGACTTGGACACACCTTTCTTGGCGGCCAGCTCATCGAGCCGCTTGGCGTGTTCAGGTTGGATGAAAAGATTCAGGCGGTAGGTGGAGTGGCTGGGACTCATAGATCGATTCCGTCGTTGGGGTCGAGGGATGCCAGCCGGGCCGTGCGCTGCATGGCCGGATCGAGCTGACGCGGAAGGGGAAGCGGGACGTCGTCGTCATCAAGCAGCGACAGGTCGCTGGCCGGGTGTTCCTGTTCGGGGTTGTAGGTGACGACTTCGGACAGTTCGGGTTGCTGGCGTGGGCCGCCGTCATCGGCCGTGCCCAGGTGCTCCAAGCCATCAGCGGTTGTGGAAGCGGGCGGCGTGGGGACAAGAGGAATCGCCAGCCCGCTCCAGTCGTCAGGACGCGCGCGCGGCACGTCGGCGTAGCAATCCGCCGCGAGCGCGGGCGGCGACAGCACGCGCCGCTTGAAGTTGGCGTCCGCGTAGTAGCGCAGCTTCTTGGCCTTGATCGGCGCATGGCCGGACACCATCACCACCGATTCATCGGTGGGCAGTTGCATGACCTCGCCAGGGGTGAGCAGCGGCCGGGCCGTCTCCTGACGCGACACCATCAGATGGCCCAGCCACGGGGCGAGCCTGTGGCCCGCGTAGTTGCGCTGCGCGCGCAGCTCGGTCGCTGTGCCCAGCGTTTCAGAAATTCGCTTGGCGGTACGTTCGTCGTTGGTGGCGAACGTCACGCGCACATGGCAGTTGTCCAGGATTGAATGGTTCTGCCCATACGCCTTGTCGATCTGGTTGAGCGACTGTGCAATCAGGAAGCTCCGGATGCCATAGCCCGCCATGAAGGCCAGGGCCGTCTCGAAGAAGTCCAAGCGGCCCAGCGCGGGGAACTCATCGAGCATCAGCAGCAGCTTGTGACGGCGGGCGATGCCGTCGCTGCCGTCGAGTGATTCCGTGAGCCGCCGACCGATCTGGTTGAGGATCAACCGGATCAGCGGCTTCGTGCGGCTGATGTCCGAGGGTGGCACCACGAGGTACAGCGATACTGGATGTTCGGCGGAAATCAGGTCCGCAATGCGCCAGTCGCAGCGCGAGGTGACTTCGGCCACCGTGGGATCACGGTACAGGCCGAGGAACGACATGGCCGTGGAGAGAACGCCGGAGCGTTCGTTGTCGCTCTTGTTGAGCACTTCGCGGGCAGCGGAGGCAACGACCGGATGCGGGTCGTTGCCCAGATGCCGCGTGCTCATCATCCGGTGCAGCGTCAGCTCGAACGGACACGCCGGATCACTGAGGAAGTTCGCCACACCCCGCAGCGTCTTGTCTTCGTCGGCATAGAGCACATGCAAGATGGCACCGACCAACAGCGCGTGCGAAGTCTTCTCCCAGTGGTTTCGCTTCTCCAGCGCGCCTTCGGGATCGACCAGGATGTCTGCAATGTTCTGCACGTCGCGCACTTCATGTGCGCCGCGCCGAACTTCCAGCAGTGGGTTGTAGGCGGCCGACTTCGCATCGGTCGGGTTGAACAGCAGACAGTGCGAAAAGCGCGCGCGCCAGCCGGCGGTGATGGTCCAGTTCTCGCCCTTGATGTCATGGATGACGGCGGATGCGGGCCAGGACAGCAGTGTGGGCACCACCAGGCCAACGCCCTTGCCCGAGCGTGTGGGCGCGAAGGTCAGGACGTGTTCCGGACCTTCGTGGCGCAGGTACTCATCACCATGCCGACCGAGGAACACACCAGCGGGCTGGGTCAGCCCTGCCTTGCTAATGTCGCTGGCGTCGGCCCAGCGTGCCGAACCGTAGGTCGTGACCAGGCGCGACTGGCGCGAGCGCCAGATAGACATGCCGATGGCGACCACCACGGCAAGCAAACCGCTGCCGGCGGCAATGGCGCCGCCCACGTCGAAGATGTGGGACGCATAGGCATCGAAGAAGAACCACCACTCGAACAGCTTCCACGGGTGGTAGATCGGTGTGCCCAACAGATCGAACCAGGGCGAACCCAGGCGTAGTTGATAGCCCAGGGCCGCTGCTGTCCATTGTGTGGCGCTCCACACTCCGGCGATCACGATGCCGAATACCACGGCGATCTGACCGAACAGCACGTTCGTTCCTTGCATCTCCCGGCCTCCGATTTTTCCTGCGCGCACTCCGCTCAACGGCTGCACAACAACGTGCCGCTGGCGTCAGGATCGGTGCCGGGTCAGTGCCGGTCAAAGACTGTTATCAGAACGAAGATGATGCAAAAAACATCGATTCAAGCAAGGACGAAGACAGTAAAAGCGCCGCAAGCAAAGGCGCGTTGCGGCGTAGCGAGCAGAAAATCGAGCGATGTGTGGCTTACCGGCCACGGTTAAAAATTCGACGATTCCTTAGGCAGTGTATAAGGCACCTTGCCATTGCCGAAGAAGCGGCGGTTCGTCGCTTCGGCCACGCGGTTGCAAAGTTCGTCGCCCAACTTGGCGCGGTTCAGCTTGCACTGCTGGCGCAATTCTTTCAGCCGCTCGGGATCGGCTGCCAAGGATTCCACCGTCTCGCCTGGAGCAGAAGACTGACCGCAAGAGGCCAATAGCGTGGCTAACGACAATGAGGCGAAGATGTTGAACGGGCTCATGACCTGATTCCTCGAAGGCGTGACACTTGAGAAGCGGGTTTGGGCGTTAGGCGTCATCCGACCCCTGGGAGGCCAACCGCTCAATAAAGCGAGCCAGCGCCTGAGACGGTTCGGTATCCCGGCGCAGCAGATAGGTGGTCAGCATAGGGGAGCGCCCTGCGAGCGGGCGGCCCACTACCCCTGGTTCGCGGCTGGCAGCAATATGCGCTGTGCCCGCAAGCCCTAACGCCAAACCGGCCGACACAAGCGCCATCATCACATCAAATGTAGCGACGTGCTGAACCACCAAGGGTTCCTTTTCCTGCTTGCGCAGGATTCGGTCGATTTGGCGGGCATGGCCTTCGCAGACGGCGGGATCGCCCAGCACAAGGGGGTAACGTAGCACTTCCTCCAGCGGGATTCGCTTATAGGCCAGAGCCGGATGGCGTGCGGGCACGGCCACCATCAACTCGTCTTCCCAGGCCGACTCGACGATGATGCCGTCGCCCACTTCGTCGGCCATCGAGAAACCCGCGTCATACAGGTCATCATGCAAGCCCTTGAGTTGTTGGGCCAACGGAACCTCGAACAGTCGTATTTCTATTTCCGGGTCTTCCTCGCGGCAGTGCGCCAGCAGAGCAGGCAGGCGCGACGGCGTAATGCCATCGGATAAAGCAATGCGCAACTGCCCATGGAAGCCATTGGCGGCCGATTTCACGCTTTCGCGGGCTTGCTCTAACGCGGTAAAGACACGAGGGACATGCGTCAGGAATAGCCTACCTGCAAGGGTCAGCCGCGTGCTGCGACTGGTGCGGATGAACAACTGCACCCCCAACTCTTCCTCCAGTTCCTTGACGGTACGTGAAAGAGGCGACTGTTCTATATGAAGTTTTTCAGCCGCGCGTGCAAAATGAAGCTCTTCCGCGACCGCCAAAAAGCAGCGGAGATGACGCAATTCCATGGGGCGATGCCTCCGTGAAAGTAGGTTGCATGAATTGCGTATTCATTGTTCCGTTCATTCGTGACGAAGTGATGAGTAATCGGTTACATTTTGTTGGAAACCCTTCTTAAGGAAGTCTCTACAGAAAAATTGATCCCGATCAGTAAGTAGATAAGGTGCTGTTACGCTGGTGGAAGTTCTGTTGGCGTTAGTTATTTCTATTACGCCAGCCTGCTAGGAAATTCTAGACTGAACTTTGTTCTCCCCGCACCGGATTCAACCGTGACGCGTCCTCCGTGCGCTTGTGCGATGGCACGGGTAATTGATAGTCCGAGGCCCGCACCATCGGATTGTGGGTGGGACCGAGACGGGTCGGCACGGTAGAAGCGGTCAAAAAGGCGAGGAATGATTTGAGGGTCAATGTCCTCCCCCGTGTTCTCGACCGTCACGACAACGGCCTTTGCTGTCTCGCTGATGTCAATCGTTACATCGCTATGGTCATTGGTATGGCGCAATGCGTTCGACAACAGATTGCTCAGCGCTCTTCGAAACATCAATCGGTCACCCAGGATGTCTCCATCACCGAACTGGCGTAGTGTGACGTTCTTTTCTTCAGCGACGGCTTCGTAAAATTCTAGTAATGCCTGGGCTTCTTTCGCGGCGGAAAACTGCTCCTTGTTCGGCAAGTCAACCCCACGATCTGTCTTAGCCAGGAACAACATATCCGACACCATGCGCGCCAAGCGTTGGAACTCCTCCGCGTTCGACGCCAGAATGTCGCGGTAAGTGTCTGCGTCTCTCTTGCTGGCGAGTGCGACCTGGGTTTGCGTCAGCAGGTTGCTGATGGGCGTGCGAATTTCATGCGCCAAGTCCGAGGAGAACTCGGAAAGTCGTTGAAAGTCGTTTTGCAGTCTGTCCAGCATTTTGTTGAGTTCCTGTGCCAAGTCAGCCATTTCCACAGGAACTGCTTCGATGGGCATCCGCTCGCCGAGACGATGGGAGCTGACCGTTGTGGCTCGGGTCTTCATGGCGCGCAACGGTGCCATCCCTTTGTAGGCTGCGAACCATCCCAGCATCCCGCTGACAAAGATGGCACAAATAGCATAGAGCATAAGCGTACGCTGTAATTGCGCCATGAATTGCATGTGATCTTCCATGTCAATAGCGATCAGGACATCCAGGGGTGGCGCCGCACTATTAGCAGGGTCGAAACGCAAGTTCAACGCGCGAAATTCGCGGCCTTTGCTCTCCCAACTCTGAATCTCAGAAGTGCGATTTTTTGGTGTTGGCGCATCTAAAGTGGCTGGTGGTTGAAACCCTTCGGTCCTGAAAAGAACATCCCCATTAGCGTTTTTGACAAGGACAAACAACCCGTGATGATTGTTCAATGACTCGCGTAAGCGCGATGGGATTTCATCGGTGGAGTTGGCATTGACTACTATGTTTTCGATCAGGTGCTGCTTATCTTTCAGAGTGATTCGATCCAGTTCCAGGAAGTGGCGTTCGGTCGCAACCAGAAACAACATTCCAAGCCCCAGCACGACGGCTGCAGCCACGATCGTGAAAAAGATGGCCAAACGATGGGTGAGCGATAGGAACCGGAACATCTAAACGCTCTCCGGCGCTTCCAGCACGTAGCCCATACCCCGCACGGTCTGGATCAACTTGACGTCCTGGCCTTCGTCGATCTTTAGGCGCAAGCGGCGCATCGCCACTTCGATCACGTTGGTGTCGCTGTCGAAGTTCATGTCCCAAACCTGGGAGGCAATCAGCGAGCGAGGCAGCACTTCTCCATGCCTGCGCAACAGCAACTCCAGCAAACCAAATTCTTTGGCTGTCAGGTCAATGCGGCGGCCACCCCGCGAGACCCGTCGGCGCAGCAGATCAAGTTCCAGGTCAGCCACGCGCAATGTGTTGGTTTCGGTGCCTCCTCGGCCCCGGCGCAAGATTGTCCGTACACGGGCCAGCAACTCGGCGAATGAAAAGGGCTTGACCAGATAGTCGTCAGCGCCCAATTCCAACCCTTTGACCCGATCTTCCACCTGGTCTCGCGCCGTGAGGAACAACACAGGCATCTGCAATCCGCGATTGCGCAGGGACTGCAGCACCTGCCAGCCATCCAGTCCGGGCAGCATGACATCCAGGATCACGAGGTCGTACTCACCATGGAGTGCCAGGTGCAGCCCATCGCTACCGTTTTGAGCCAGATCGGCCACAAATCCGGCCTCGCTCAATCCCTGGCGAAGGTATTCACCGGTTTTAGGCTCATCTTCGACGATCAATATCTTCATGGTCACTCTCCGCTATCTGGCGTAGACGTGAGTTTGACGAGTTTCTGCGTGCCTGACACGCAGATAACAAATTTGTAATCCGGCGCACAGCTTTCTGACATGACCGCGCTTCAGAATCACCTCCATGAGATCGGTCATTTTTTGTGATGTGCCCAGCAAGGTCACGCGGGCCCTTGGCAAGCAAGGTGAGATCGTCTGGCAATTCGCCAAGAAGGCGGGCACTGCCAAGTTCGCGTGCCTGATGTCTGGTCATTCGAGGCCGGCATGAAAGGCGCTGTCAAAGTGGCCATGAAATAACCCACTTTTTTTACTCTCAATCGTGAGGAAATCATGAAAACCATCAAGAACATTCTTGCCATCTCCGCTCTTGCCATGGGCACATTCACGCCCATGGGCAGTTTCGCCCAGACCATGATGGATCACGGCAAGATGGATATGTCCCAAGCATCGGCATCCCTGACCGACGGCGAAATCAAGAAGGTCGATCAGGAAACTGGCAAGGTCACCATCAAGCACGGAGAAATCAAGCACATGGACATGCCCGGCATGACCATGGTGTTCACCGCAAAAGACAAGAGTCTGCTGGGCAAGGTGAAGCCCGGCGACAAGGTCAAGTTCATGGTCATCAACGAGGGCGGGAAGATGGTTGTCACTGACATTCAGCCCGCTCAGTAAGAACACGCTGCTCGGGCGTGCTGTGTCGTCGCGGTCAGAGGGTTTGAATGCTGAATGCGACGGTTTTTCACCGTAAGAAGGAGAACGCCATGTCAAAAATTCGCCATACCCTGGTTGGTATCTGTGTCGCTTCGCTCTCACTGAGCGTGATGGCGCAAACCGCCGATGAGCACAAGGCCCATCACCCTGCAGGAAGCACATCGCCTGCGTCCACCCAAATGAAGGCGGCCGCGAAGCCAACGGGTGCGGGGCAGATGGCTGGAATGGCCAAGATGGACGAGCACATGAAAGCCATGCAAGCGATGCACGAAAAGATGCTGGCGGCCAAAACGCCAGAAGAGCGGCAGGCGCTCATGGACGAGCACATGAAGCTGATGCAGGACGGCATGGGAATGATGCAGCAGATGGGCGCAGGCATGCAGGGCATGGGTGGCATGCAAGGTGGCAAGGGCATGCCCACCAACATGGCCGAGCGCCATCAGATGATGGAAAAGCGCATGCAAATGATGGAGTCCATGATGCAGATGATGCTGGACCGTCTGCCAGCTACGCCAGCCAAGTAACGCATCCACCGAAATGGGAGTCACCATGAACCATCAACACGGCGGGCACGAGTCGCCCCCCAGCTTTTGGAGTTCTCGCTATGCCATCGGCCTCGTGGTGATCGGTGGTGTAGCAGCGTATTTCCTGTTGACCGAACACCTCGCGCATGTCGTCGGGGCGCTGCCTTTTCTCCTGCTCCTCGCCTGCCCGCTGATGCATGTCTTCATGCATGGCGGACATGGCCAGAGCAACCCTGATGCCAAGAAAACTGCCGATTCACGCAAGGACGGAGGTCAACTGTGAACCATACCGAATCCGCTTATGGTCTGTGGTCGCTCGTCATCATCAATTCAGCGATCTTCATCATGTTTGCGTTCAGCTTTTTCAAGCCTGCGACGGCCCGTGACTGGAGGACGTTTGGCGCATTCGCAGCCTTCGTCGTTGCCTTGTTCGTAGAGATGTATGGCTTCCCGTTGACGATTTATCTGATGTCAGGATGGTTGCAAACCAAGTTCCCTAACCTGGATCTGCTCTCCCACAGCTCGGGTCACCTGTGGTCTACCCTCTTGGGCGAAAAGGGCGACCCGCATTTTGGCGTGCTGCACATCGCCAGCTACGTTTTTCTGGGCTTTGGTTTCTACCTGTTGTCCACCGCGTGGAATGTGCTGTACCACGCTCAGCGTCGCCAGTCGCTCGCCACAGCAGGCCCCTACGCACGCATTCGCCATCCGCAGTACGTGGCTTTCGTGATGATTTTGCTGGGCTTCCTGCTGCAGTGGCCCACGTTGCTGACCTTGGTCATGTTCCCAGTCTTGCTCCTGATGTACGGGCGTCTGGCCATCACCGAAGAGAACGAAATGCGCAGGCAATTCGGTGCTGCGTACGACAGCTACGCCCAGCGAACACCCCGGTTTATTCCTCGCATGGGCAAGTTCGAGTCGACGAATGACTCCGTATCAAAAAGATGATCTGGATTTCTTCCCTGCGGTACACGTTTCACTTTTTAGGAGTTTGAAATATGAGCACGATTGATCTGCAAGTTGAGGGCATGAGCTGTGGCTCATGCGTCAAGCACGTCACGCAGGCATTGCAGCCGCTGCCGGGGGTTCGCGGGGTAGAGGTGGATCTCCCGTCTGGCCGTGTCCGGGTGAGTGGGGAGCTGGCGCAGGGCAGCGCTCCTTTGCTGAGGGCCTTAACGGATGCGGGCTACACCGCAAAGCTGGCCACAGATGCGGCCATTTCTACTGGAACCTCGCAGCCTAAAGCCTCGGGCTGCCACGGCGGCGTCACGGGGGCCTGTGGTTGCCGATAACGGCCACGGCATTTGATTTCGGATTGTCTGGCCGGATGACTCCGCACACATACTTTTTCTGACAACTCTGAAGGAGCAACGCCATGGATCAGCCTGACAACGACTCTCATTCGCCTACGTTCTGGCGCCGCCCAGCCGGCATGGCGCTGGCAACGGCGGCCTTGATCGCCGGTTTTTACCTGCTGCGAGAGCATTGGGGCCATGTTTTAGGTTATTGGCCCTACCTGCTGCTCCTCGCCTGTCCGCTGATGCACCTGATGCACGGCCACGGCGGTCATAGCGGCCATGGTGGGCATGGAAGCCATGCGCAGACGCCCCGGCGCTCCAAAAACGACAAGGAATAAGCAATGGACATGCATGCACACCATCATCATGGCAGTCCCCCTACTGCCGAGCCAGCCCCACCATCGGATCTGAAGGATCCGGTTTGCGGCATGACCGTTACGGAGCAGTCTGAACACAAATTGACGCACGACGGTCGACCCTACTATTTCTGTAGCGCCAAGTGCCAAGGCAAGTTCGCGGCGGCCCCACTGCAGTACCTTGCATCCACAGCACCCGAGGACACCGCGCCAGAGCCGGTCGGCACCATCTACACCTGCCCCATGCACCCCGAGGTGCGGCAGGATCATCCTGGCACCTGCCCCAAGTGCGGCATGACATTGGAGCCCATCATTCCCCTGGACGAGGAAGACAACCATGAGTTAAAGGATTTTCAGCATCGCTTCTGGTGGACACTGCCCTTCACGGTCATCGTCACCGTTCTTGCAATGTTCGGCCATCGCCTCGGATGGTTTGACATGAAGGTGCAAACCTGGGTTGAACTGGCGCTGTCCTTGCCTGTCGTGTTGTGGACGGGTTGGCCCTTCTTCGTGCGCGGATGGCAGTCCCTCGTCCTTCGCAGCCCCAACATGTGGACATTGATTAGCTTGGGTACAGGCGCGGCCTTTCTCTACAGCCTGGTGGCCACCCTGGCGCCGGGCGTGTTCCCCGATTCGTTTATCTCCATGGGGCGTGTGGCTGTTTACTATGAAGCGACCGTGGTCATCATCTCGCTGACCATGTTGGGCCAGATCATCGAGTTGAAGGCCCGTTCACAAACTTCTGCGGCGATCAAGGCGCTACTCGGTTTGGCACCCAAGACGGCACGTCGCATCAATGCGGACGGCAGCGAAGAAGACGTACCGCTGAACCATGTTCACGTCGGTGACCTGTTGCGTATTCGCCCCGGAGAGAAAGTGCCGGTCGATGGCGTTGTGACCGAAGGCAGCAGTGCGGTCGATGAATCCATGCTGACCGGTGAGCCTGTGCCGGTGACAAAACGCCTTGGTGACAAGGTGATCGGTGCCACGATGAACACCAGTGGCGCCTTGGTGATGCGCTCCGAGAAAGTCGGTGCGGCCACCATGCTGTCGCAGATTGTTCAGATGGTGGCCAATGCCCAGCGCTCGAAGGCGCCCATGCAGCGAATGGCGGACGTGGTCGCAGGCAAATTCGTGGTGGTGGTGGTGCTCATCGCCATTGCCACCTTCTTTGTCTGGGGTTTTTTCGGTCCGGAACCGAGCTGGGTGTTTGGCTTGATCAACGCAGTGGCCGTGCTGATCATCGCGTGCCCCTGTGCGCTGGGACTGGCCACGCCCATGTCGGTGATGGTGGCCACAGGGCGTGCCGCGACACAGGGTGTGCTGTTCCGCGACGCTGGCGCCATCGAAAAAATGCGCGAGGTGGACACGCTGATTGTGGACAAGACAGGAACGCTGACCGAAGGTAAACCCGCTTTCGACACCGCAGTCGCTGCCCCCGGCTATACAGCGGATGAAGTTCTGCGTCTTGCGGCAAGTTTGGACCAAGGCAGCGAGCATCCTTTGGCAGAGGCCATCGTCAGCGCAGCACGCGCCAAAGGCCTGGAACTGATCAAACCGCTTGATTTTGAGTCCGGCAGCGGCATAGGCGTGCGCGGCATGATCGATGGCAAGCATCTGGTGTTGGGCAACACCGCATTGATGCAGCAGGAGGGCGTGGCCACGGATGCGCTCAAGATCGATGGCGAGCGTCTGCGCAGTGAAGGCGCCAGCGTGATGCATCTGGCCGTGGACAGACAACTGGCTGGAATCTTGGCCGTGACCGATCCCATCAAAGCCACCACGCGGGAAGCTATTCAAAATTTGCACGCCAGTGGCTTGCGCATCGTGATGGCGACTGGCGATGGCCTGACCACGGCCAAGGCAGTGGGCGCCAAACTGGGAATCGACGAGGTGCATGGCGAAGTCAAGCCCGCCGACAAGCTGGCGCTTGTGGAGCGGCTCCAGAAAGAGGGCCGCATTGTCGCGATGGCCGGCGATGGCATCAACGATGCGCCGGCGTTGGCCAAAGCCGATGTCGGCGTGGCCATGGGCACGGGGACCGATGTGGCCATGAACAGTGGCCAGGTCACGCTGGTCAAAGGCGACTTGCGCGGAATCACTGCGGCGCGTGATATCTCCACTGACACGGTCCGAAACATGCGCCAGAACCTGCTGTTCGCATTCGTTTACAACGGCATTGGGGTGCCGATTGCGGCAGGCGTGCTGTACCCGTTCACTGGGTGGTTGTTGTCCCCGCTGATCGCAGCGCTGGCCATGAGCTTGAGCTCAGTGTCGGTGATTGGGAATGCGCTGCGTTTGCGGGGTGGCAAAAAATGACGCCGTAGTTCGGAGGAATGATGAAAACCCCCATGTCACCACAAAAACCTCGGACCTCTCAACGTACCACGGCGGGGGGTAAGGAAGCAGCGGTGCAAAGGACGCACCGCCAGGCAGCGGATCTACCACCGACCGTCTTGGATCATTCAGAGGAGTTGTTGAAGCCTGCGGCACAGGATGCGTCCGGGGGTATGAAAAGAGCAGCTGAAACTCCCTCGGCGCAGGACTATTTCGATTACCAGCGCGACTTCTTCGAACGCACCATTCTGTTCTGGGACACGCTTCGCCAGCGGGCGAACAACATGCTGGAGCACGAGCGAGCCGGATTGCCGCCGCTTCTGGACTTCAAGTATGAAACGCTGCTGGACGCGCGCAGCTTCGAACGGCCCGTCAACTATGCACTGCTGCGCATCACAGAAATCGACGGGCATTGCTGGGACGACTGCGTCGACTCTGAAAAACCGCCGGTCATCATCGTCGATCCACGCGCCGGCCACGGCCCCGGCATTGGCGGCTTCAAGCGCGACTCCGAAGTCGGGATGGCCATGCGTGAAGGCCATCCGGTTTATTTCGTCATCTTCTTTCCGGAGCCGACTCTGGGTCAAACCCTGGCAGACGTGTTGCATGTGCTTCGGCGTTTCGTCGAAGAGGTCGCACTACGCCATCCTGGCAAGCCACCTGTGCTCTATGGCAACTGCCAAGCCGGGTGGGCTGTGACGCTGCTGTCCGCAGACTGCACCGGTCTGGTCGGGCCGGTAGTGCTCAACGGCTCGCCCTTGTCGTATTGGGCCGGTGAGTCCGGTGTCAATCCGATGCGTCTTTCCGGTGGGCTCCTTGGCGGCAGCTGGTTGGCGCATTTAACTGCCGACCTGGGCAATGGCCGCTTCGACGGGGCCTGGCTAGCGCAAATACTGTTCAGATACGAAGCACCGGCACTGGCTGATGCCGCAAATGGAGCGCTGCGCCGCGATGCCGAACATTGAAGTTGCTCATCTTGCGCTTGACGCCGCGCGGGTTCAGGCGCCCACGACTGCTCACGCAGCGCCCGCGCGCGATCTCGGCCAGCAGGGCCTCGCGCCAGGCAGGCAAACGCTCAGGGGGAAACGGCCGCAGCTTGCGGCATCTTGCGCTTGATCACGCGCACGGCGTGCATGAAGCTCAGGCGATCCGGATCGAGTTCGCGCGCCCAGGCCGCCTGCGCCATCAACTGGCGAATCGCAAAGTGCGCCAGCAGCAGCCCCCACAGCTCCTGCTGCACCAGCTCGGGCGTCTTGCTGCGCAGCACCGTGCTGTTGGCGCGCAAATGCGTCTTGAACTCATCGAACACCCCCTCGATCTCCCAGCGCTCGTGGTACAGCGCGGCCAGCTCCAGGGCCGGCGCCGCATCGGGGTCCAGGAGGTTGGTCAGCAGCCGGTAGCTGCCCTGCGCCGGCGTGGCCGAGCCCTCGAGCGCGTAGTCGATCACACGCACCGTTTGCCCTGCGCGCCGCGCGCGGTCGTCGCTGTCGAACACGCGGCTCAGGTACGAGCCATCGGGCAACATCTGCTCTACCGGCAGCTTGAGGTTGGATTTGACCCGCCAGGCCAGCTTGGCGCCCGTAGCGCAGGCGGTCTGCCAGAGCTTGAAGCCGTAGAAGTTGCGGTCGGCCAGCACCAGCATCTCGGGCGTGAGCTTGGCGGGCAGCAACTGGGCGGCCATGACCTGCTCGCTGTGGCCGTAGGGTGCGATGCCGGCTGCCACCACCGCGTGCGTGCCGCATTCCACCAGGCCCAGAACGCGCGCCTGCGGGAAGGCGCTTTGGCCGCGCGAGGCGCCCGGGTAGCCGAAGAACTTGGCGTTGGCCGCCTCGTCGGCCACGTCCATGCAGCTGCCGTCCAGGGCCATCACGCGCAATCCCCGGTACCACGCCCCTGGCGCCCCCGGCGCGGCCAGCGGGCGCAGCACCCGATCGGCCAATTGGCGCATGACCTCGGGGCCCAGCCGGCTGCGCGCCTGCGAGATCGCGGACTTGCTGGCCTGCACCGCCTCAGTGTGGCCGCCGCCGAGCCATTGCAGGCCTTCGCACACCACGCGCAGCACTTCCTCCAGCGGCGCTTCGCGCCACAGCGCCAGCGCCATCACGTAATACACCACTGCCGGCGCGGGCAGCAGCCGCTCCCGCTGGCTGGCCTTGCCGGTCTCGGCCAACACTTCTTCGATCAACGTCCGTGGACACACGCTGGCCAGCACCCCGGCGCTGATCAAATGCGCAACGTCAACTCTCGACGGCAGCGTCTTGCGTGTTCTGGCCATCACCCTCATCCATTGAAGCTTCGATGGATGAGGATTATGGCTTTAAAAATACTATCTGAACAGTATTG
>NZ_AUEX01000009.1:0-164999 GCF_000426205.1 Acidovorax sp. JHL-9 | reverse complement strand
TGCGGTGACCACGGCCGAGGTGACAGACCGCAAAGGAGCCCTGCAGGCACTGCAGCGCTGCAAACTGGCTTTGAGCCGAGTGCAAGCCTTGCTGTGTGACAGCGGCTATGTAGGCAAGCCGTTTGTCCAGGGCGTGCAAGACATACTGGGCGCACACGTCACCGTACAGATCGCCAAGCGCAGCGAGCTTCACACGTTCAAGGTAATGCCCCAGCGCTGGGTGGTGGAGCGCAGCTTTGCGTGGTTGGAGAAAAACCGAAGGTTGTGGAAGAACTGCGAGAGGTTGCTCAACACCAGCCTGCAGTTCGTCCATCTGGCATTCTTGGCGCTACTACTCAAAAGACTTTGAACAGGCTCTAAGAGGGTGTTGACGATCTCGCAGGGGATCGTCAACAGGCTCTAACGCACGGGGGCATCATCCCGGCACATCGATCCAGTCGCACCGCAAAGTGTGGCGCATGTGCGCGCGCTTGCGCCAGGTCACATACAGGCTGGGCATGTAAATGCCGACCAGGCACACCGGCTCGATCCACAACTCGCCAAAAGCGCAGATGGGAAACCAGCCCACCCAGCCCAGCACCCATAGCGTCAGCACCAGGTCCCAGAGGTGGTATTCCAGCGGGTGGTCTGCCTTGTGCGCAACATGCCACTGCTTGATGCGTTGCAGCTCGTTCAGGGTCACGGTGATCTCCCGAAAAACGGGAAAATCACTGTAAGTTTCCGGTAAGGATTCGTCAAGAAGTACCGATCACCCCCCTGCGCAGGAGTGGCCGTGCCCGGCGGTGGAGCGCAGCAGAATCAAAACAGCGGCGCGGTGTGCGGATCTGCCTTGCGCGCGGGGCGGGTGCTGGCGGAAACGGGCGCGCTGCCTGCCAGCGGGTGCTCGGACAGGCACACCAGCGTCCCCACCCGCACGCCCAGCAGCCGCAGACGCCGGTCCAGCGGCACGCGCTTGAGGCACAGCCCGGCCACGCGGCGGATGGTGGCCGCGTCGTGCGTGGGTTCCGCAATGGTCTGGTCGCGCGTGGCCATCCTGAAGTCGTCATAGCGCAGCTTGATGCCAATGGTTTTGCCCATGTAGCCCTTGCGCTGCAGGTCCTCGGCCACCCGCTGGCACAGGTCGGTGAAGATGCGCGAGAGTTCGGCCTTGTCGCGCACGGCATGCAGGTCGCGCTCGAACGTGGTCTCGCGGCTCATGCTCACGGGCTCGCTCTCGGTCACCACGGGGCTGTCGTCCTGGCCCCAGGCCACACGGTGCATCCAGGCGCCGGTCGATTTGCCGAAATGGCCCATCAGCCATTGCGCATCCTGTGCCGCCAGCTGGCCGATGGTCTCGATACCCAGCCGCGCCAGCTTCTCGCCCGCCTTGGGGCCGATGCCATTGATCTTGCGCACATGCAGTGGCCAGATGCGGGCTTGCAGGTCCTCTGCATAAACGACGGAGATGCCGTTGGGCTTGTTGAACTCGCTGGCCATCTTGGCCAGCAGGCGGTTGGGTGCCACGCCGATCGAGCAGGTCAGGCCCGTGGCGTCAAAAATGCTTTTCTGGATGAGGCGGGCCAGCACACGCCCGCCCTCGCGCTGGCCACCGGGCACATCGGTGAAGTCGATATAGACCTCGTCCACGCCCCGGTCCTGCATCACCGGCGCGATCTCGGTGATGGTGCGCTTGAACAGGCGCGAGTATTTGCGCACCTCGTCAAAGTCCACCGGCAGCACGATGGCCTGCGGGCACAGCCGTGCGGCCTTCATCATGCCCATGGCCGAGCCCACGCCAAACTGCCGCGCGGCATAGGTGGCAGTGGTGATCACACCCCGGCCCACGTAATCCTTGAGCAAGGGGAAATCGGCCACGGGAATAAAGCGCGGCTCACGCGGCCCCGTGCCATCGGGACTTTGCCGCATCCAATCGTCCACCTTGCGCCGACCGCCGCCAATCACCACCGGCAGGCCCTTGAGCTGCGGATAGCGCAGCAACTCGACGGATGCAAAGAAGGCATCCATGTCCAGGTGGGCTATGCGGCGCAGCTTGCCGCCTAAGGCAGGCTGTGCAGGCGGAAGGTCGGCGGGTAAATCGGTCTCGACGGCGGTCACACCCGGTATTGTGCGCGGCGGCTTGCCATCCAGGGGCTTGCGACCCGCCTACCGCCAGCTGCGCGCCATGCGCTCGCCCACCCCGATGGAGCCCAGCATCAGCAACACCCCCACCAGTTGCAAGGCACCCAGAGATTGCTGAAAGTAGGCCCAATCGACCACGATGGCGACCACGGGGTAGGCAAACTGCAGCACCGCCACCCGGGTCGTTGACATCCGTGCCATGCCGGCATACATCAGGGTGTAAGCAAGCCCGGTGTGGATCAGCCCCAGCCCGGCCAGCCATGCCCACGAGGCGCCCCAGGCGGGCCAACCTTGCTCCGCGGGTGCAACCCACAGCACCACCGAGCCCAGCGCGCACTGCCACCAGGCCAGGGTTCCCACGGGCAAGGCCTGCAGGCGTTTGGCCACCACCGTCACCACAGCGGTGCACAGCGCCCCCACCAGGCACAGGGCCACCCCCCGCCAGTAGCCGGGAACCTGCCCACCACCCGGCGCGGCCAGCCCCTCGGCCACACCCGTGGCCAGCACCAGGCCCACCATGGCGCCCAGCACCGACAGCACACGCTGGCGTGGCATGGATTCTTTCAACCACCAGGCGCCCAGCACCAGCACCCACAACGGCTGCACATGGAACAGCACCACCGCCACCCCGGTAGGTACCTGCGCGATGGCCGTGAAGAACAGCCACCAGCCCGTCAGCATGAGTCCGCTGAGCAGCAGCACCCAGGGCAACGCAATCCAGCCCACCCAGAGCCCGCGCCACCACCCGCGCCATCGTCCACGCGAAGGCCTGCGCCAGGCCATCCACAGCGTGAGCCCCAGCAGGCCGAAGGCGCACCGGAACCAGGTCACGGTCGACGGAGCTGCCTGGGCCTCATGCACGAACACGCCAATGCTGCCCAGCAGGGCATTGCCGAGGACAAAGGGCAAAACCCCTTGGTACGCGGGGGTGGCGGGGACAACGGCTGCGGGTGCGCCAGCAACGGAAGAAGACGGTTTGTGCATACCCGCAGTGTGGCTGTCAGCAATCACCACGAAAAGCGCATAATTCATTGATATAACATTCGATAATCAAATTTATCCAAGCCATGGGCTACCGCGACCTGCAACTCGATTGGCTCCAATGCCTGGTGGCCGTGGTGGATGCGGGGTCACTCTCGGGTGCCACGCTGGAGGTGCACCGCTCCCAGTCCGCCGTGAGCATGCAGCTCAAGAAACTCGAAGACGCCGTGGGCCACCGCTTGCTGGAGCGCGACGCGCGCAAGCAGCACCTCACGCCCGAGGGTGAAACCTTGCTGGGCTACGCGCGCCGCATCCTCGCGCTGCATGCCGAAGCGCACGACGCGCTGAACAACAATGCGCTCACAGGCCGCGTGCGGCTGGGGGTGCCTGATGATTACGCCGCCCGCTACCTCACGCCCGTGCTCAAACGCTTTGCGCCTCGGCACAGCGGGGTGGAGATCGAGCTCGATTGCGAGCAATCGACCGCGCTCATCCCGCGCGTGGCCAGCGGCGACCTGGACCTGGCCCTCATCTCGCGCGACCATGCACGCCGTGGCACGCTGCTGTTCCACGAGCCCATGGTGTGGGTGGGGTCGGCACAGTTCGAGTTGTGGCGGCGCGACCCGCTGCCCATTGCGGTGTACGAGTCGGCCAGCCTGGCGCGGCGCGGCGCCATCCACGCACTGGCACAACAGGGGCGCCGCTACAAGGTGGTCTATCACAGCTCCAGCCTGGCCGGACAGATTGCGGCGGTAGAAAGTGGCCTGGCCGTGGCCGCCCTCACTCAATGCAGCGTGCCACCGCAGCTGCAGGTGCTGGGCACCGAACATGGCCTGGGGCCGCTGGCGCCGATGGAGGTGGCCGTGTACCGCAGCCGCGCATCGCACGGTGCGAAGGCGGTGGACAGCCTGCAGAGCCTGCTGGTGCAGACCCTGCGGCAATCGGGTAGCGCCCGCGCCGCTCTGTAAAAGCCCGAGACCCTTAGCTCTTCGACAGCGCTGCGCTGCGCAGGCCCTGCAGCGTGCCCGTGGGCGTGATCGCCTCGGGGTCGATCAGGCAGTGCAGCACGCTGGGCAGGCCGCTGGCGCGGGCGCGGGCCAGGGCGGGGGCGAATTCTGCCGTGCGCTCCACACGCTCGCCGTGGCCGCCAAAGGCCTGGGCGTAGGCCTTGAAGTCGGGGTTCTGGAGCTGCGTGGCGCTGATCCGGCCGGGGTACTCGCGCTCCTGGTGCATGCGGATGGTGCCGTACATGGCGTTGTCGAGCAGCACCACGATGAGGGGCAAGCCGTATTGCACGGCGGTGGCGAACTCTTGCCCATGCATCAGAAAGTCGCCATCGCCCGCAAAGACCACCACCTCGCGCTGGGGCCACAGGCGCTTGGCGCCCACCGCCGCGGGCAGGCCGTAGCCCATGGAACCACTGGTGGGCGCGAGCTGGCTCGCGTAAGTGGTAAACGGCCAGAAGCGGTGCACCCAGGTGGCAAAGTTGCCCGCGCCGTTGCAAAAGATGGTGTCGGCGGGCAGCACCTCCTTGAGGTGCTGCATCACCTCGCCCATCTGCAGGTTGCCGGGGATGCGGATGGGCGCTGGGTCGCTCCAGGCCAGGTATTCGGCATGGGCTGCTTCGGCGTGTGCCTTCCAGGGTACGGCGGCCACGGGGCGCACCGCATGGAGCGCTGCGGCAAACGCCTGGGGCGTGGCATGGATGGCCTGCGTGGGGCGGTAGAGCTTGCCCAGTTCGTCCGCATCGGCATGCACATGCACCAAGGGCTGCGCGGGCGTGGGAATGTCGAACAGTTCGTAGCCCTGCGACGGCACTTCGGACAGCCGCCCGCCCACCACCAGCACCAGGTCGGACGCCTTGATGCGCGCCAGCAGCTTGGGATTGACGCCCAGGCCCAGGTCCCCGCCATAGCAGCGGTGCGTGGCCGGGAACAGCATCTGGCGGCGGAACGAGCAGTACACGGGAATCGACCACGCTTCGGCAAACGCCGTGAACTCGCGCACCGCCTGCTCGGACCAGCGGCTGCCGCCCACGATGGCCACTGGGCGTTGCGCACTCTGCAGGCGCTGGGCCAGCTCAGCCATCTGCGCGGCGCCAGGGTGCGTCTCCGCCACCCCGTAGGGCAGCGCATCCGCCACCGTGGCGGCTTCGGTCAGCATGTCTTCGGGCAGCGCCACCACCACGGGGCCGGGGCGGCCCGAGGTGGCCACATGGAAGGCGCGCGAGACCAGCTCGGGCACGCGGGCCGGGTCGTCGATCTGCACCACCCACTTGGCCATGGTGCCGAACACGGCGCTGTAGTCCAGCTCCTGGAACGCCTCGCGCCCCATCGCGCCGCGCGCCACCTGGCCCACGAACAGGATCATGGGGGTCGAGTCCTGGTGCGCAATGTGAATGCCTGCCGAAGCATTGGTGGCACCCGGACCGCGCGTCACAAAGCAGATACCGGGCTGGCCGGTCAGCTTGCCCTGGGCCTCGGCCATCATGGCCGCGCCGCCTTCCTGGCGGCACACGGTCACGCCAATGTCGGCATCGTGCAGGGCGTCGAGCACGGCCAGGTAGCTTTCGCCAGGCACGCAAAAGAGCTGCTTCACGCCGTGGGTGATGAGCTGCTGCACCAGGATCTGGCCGCCGGTGCGGGGAGTGAGGGACGTTGAGTTCATGGCTACGGTAAGGGATCAAAAAGTAATTCAGAACAGTGCCTGGCAGGCGCGCTGGATGCGCGCGCAGGCCTCTTGCAAATCGGCGGTAGCAGCAGCGTAGGAGATACGGAAGTATGGCGCCAACCCCAGCACGCCGCCAGGCACCACGGCCACATGGTGCTCGCGCAGCAGGTAGGCGCAGAAGTCGGCATCGGTGCGCAGCAGCATGCCGCCCGGTGTGGTGCGGCCCAGCACGCCTTCGCAGCTGGCAAAGGTGTAGAAGGCGCCTTCGGGCACGCGGCAGCGCAGGCCGGGTGATGCGTTCAGCGACGCCACCACCAGGTCGCGCCGCGCCTGAAACGCGCGGCAGCGCTCGGCCACCACGTCCTGCGGGCCGGTCAGCGCCGCCACGGCCGCCGCCTGGCTGATGGACGAGGGGCACGACGTGGCCTGGCTCTGCACCACGGCCATGGCCGCGATGAGCGCCTTGGGGCCTGCGCCATAACCCAGGCGCCAGCCGGTCATGGCATAGGCCTTGGAGACGCCGTTCACCGTCAGCGTGCGATCGCGCAGCGACGGCAGCACGGCGGCGGGCGTGGCAAACGCGCGGCCGTCGTACAGGATGTGTTCGTAGATGTCGTCGGCCAGCAGCCACACCTGTGGGTGGCGCTCCACCACCTCCAGCACGGGGCGCAGCTGCTCGGCGCTGTAGGCCGCGCCGCTGGGGTTGGAGGGCGAGTTGATGAACACCCAGCGCGTGCGCTCTGTGATGGCGGCCTCCAGCTGCTCGGACGTGATGCGAAAGCCGTTGGCCTCGGTGCCTGGCACCACCACGGGCACGCCGCCAGCGATCAGCACCATGTCGGCGTACGACGTCCAGTACGGCGCTGGCAGGATCACCTCGTCGCCGGGGTTTACCGAGGCCATGAGCGCGTTGTAGAGGATCTGCTTGGCGCCAGCGCCCGCAGTGATCTCGTTCAGCGCAAAGTCCAGGCCGTTGTCGTGCTGGAACTTGTGCTGGATGGCGGCCTTGAGTTCGGCCGTGCCATCCAGCACCGTGTAGTGCGTCTCCCCCCGCGCCATGGCCTGCTGCGCCGCCGCCAGGATGTGGGCCGGCGTGTCGAAGTCGGGCTCGCCCAGGCCCAGCACGATCACGGGCTGGCCCTGGCGCTTGAGCCGGTGGGCCTCTTGCGTCAGGCGCACGATTTCCGAGACACCGATGGCGCCCAGGCGATCGGCTGCACGGAAGGCCGTGGCGGGGAGGGGCGCGTTCATTGCAGGTAAGTCTCCAGGGGCTTGTCGTTGGGCGCGGCAAACAGCTGGCGCAGCGTGGTGCCCAGCGGCAGGTTGAGGCTCACGCTCTTGGGCGGGATCGGGTTCACGAACCACTTGGCGTAGATCTTTTCCATCTCGCCGCTTTGCATGAGCCGGGTGAGCACGCCGTCCACCGCCGCCTTGAAAGTGGGGTCGTCCTTGCGGAACAGCAGCGCAATCGGCTCGGCGCCCAGCGGCTCGCCCACGATGCGGTAGGCCGACGGGTCCTTGGAGTTGGCAATCATCCCGGCCAGCAGGTTGTCGTCGAGCACAAAGGCGTCGGCGCGGCCGGATTCCAGCAGCATGAAGCTCTCATGGTGGTCCTTGCCCAGCACCGTCTTGATGGGGGCGCCCAGCGTGCGCTCTTGCCTGCGCAGCAGCTGCACGGCGGTCGTCCCCGTGGAGGCCGCAATAGTGCGGTTGCCCAATTGGCTGATCGATTGGAGGTCCGAATCCTTGCGCACGGCCATGCGCACTTCACTCACATAGGTGGTCACGGCAAAGGCCACCTGCTGCTGGCGCGCGCTGTTGTTGGTGGTGGGGCCGCAGCCAATGTCCAGCGTGCCGTTCTGCACCAGGGGCAAGGTGTTCTGCGCGGTCACGGCCATGTATTCGAGCTTGGCCTGGGGCACGATTTCCTTGAGCACGCGCTCGCACAGCTCGACGTGGTAGCCCACGTACTTCTCGTTCGCGCCCAGCGCATAGGCCATGGGCGGCGAGGTCTCGCGCACGCCCAGCACCACCTTGCCCGATGCCTTGATCTTCTCGAGCGTGCTGGTGGCGGGGGCCTGGGCATGCGCGGGTGCCCATGCCGTGCAGGCGAAGGTCAGACCTGCGACCAGCGCGGTGAGCGTTGCCTTGCGGAAAGATGCCATGTCGTTGTCTCCTTTGTGTGGGGGATGGCAGGTTGAGAAAAGCGGAACTCAGATCACATTCCTTTCGAGCAGCGGCTGGTGGCGCGCCATGCGCTCGATGGACAGCGGCGACAAGTCCAGGCTCTGGTAGCGGCCGGCCAGCATCCATTCGGCCAGGCCGCGCCCCACGGCGGGGCATTGCTGCAGGCCGTGGCCCGAGAAGCCGTTGGCAAACACCAGGTTGTCGCAAGCGGTGTGCAGGCCCAGCAGCGCGTTGTGGTCCCAGGTGTTCATCTCGTAGTAGCCCGCCCAGGCGCCCTGCATGCGCAGGGCTTCAAAGCCGGGGATGCGCTCGGCCAGCGTGGGCCAGATGTGGGCCTCGAACGCCGCGTACTCGGGCTCCAGCGGGGCGAAGTCCGCGTCGTTGTCGGCCTCTGGCGCAAAGCCGCAGATGAAGCCCTTGCCCTCGGGCCGCAGCCAGATGCCGCTGGGGTCGATGAGCAGCGGGCAGCCGGGCAGCGCTGCGGGGCTGGCGAGGTGGAATACCGTGCGGCGCTTGCCGACCACGGGCAGGTCAATCCCCGCCCAGCCCGCAATGGCAGCCGCCCACGGGCCGCCCGCGTTCACGGCATAGCGGCAGGGCAGCACGGTGCCGCTGTGCAGGCGCACGGCGTTCACATGCTGCACGCCATCGCTGGCGGCCAGGTCGAGGCCCACCGCCTCATCGGCCACGTAGCGCACACCCTGGCGCTGCGCCTTCTTGCGCAATGCCGTGAGCAGCAGGTAGCCGTCAAACCAGCCCTCGCCCGACAGGCCCAGCGAGCCCAGCGCTACATCCTGCAGCGCCAGCCACGGAAAACGCTCGGCCAGCTGCTGCGGGCCCAGCAGCGCCACATCGGCGCCATGCCGCTTCTGCAGCGCATGGTTCTCGCGCAGCGTGGCCGCGCCCGCCTGGGTGGCCAGGTACAGGTAGCCGCCTTCGTGCAGGCCGATGTCGGGCGCGTCGCCATGGCAGGCCAGCAGCTGGCCCACGTTGCGCAGGAAGCCGATACCAAACGCCGAGATCTGGATGTTGATGTCGGTGGAGAACTGCTGGCGGATGGAACTGGCCGACAGCGCCGACGAGGCGCGCGCATAGGTCGGGTCGCGCTCGACCACCACCACCTCGCAGCCCGGTTGCTGCAACGTGAGGAAGTACGCAATGGCGCTGCCGATGGCGCCGCCGCCGATGATGACGATAGATGAGGAATCAGTGGTCATGAATACCATTCATACACTGCATGGAACTGAGCCTAGCGGGCTTCATCACTGGCGCTGTGCAAGCCAGCAGCCGCCGCGCAAGGGCCGCCCCGCCGCGCTGGCGGCGTCCCCCCTGGGGGAAGGCGCCGCAGGCGACTCAGGGGGTTACACATCAAACTTCACGCCCTGCGCCAGCGGCAGCGCAGTGGAGTAGTTGATGGTGTTGGTCGCCCGGCGCATGTAGGCCTTCCAGCTGTCCGAGCCCGCTTCGCGCCCACCGCCCGTTTCCTTCTCGCCACCAAACGCGCCGCCAATCTCGGCGCCGCTGGGGCCGATGTTGACGTTGGCAATGCCGCAGTCCGAGCCCGAGGCGGACATGAACTGCTCGGCCTCGCGCAGGTTGAGTGTGAAGATGGACGACGACAGCCCAGCCCCCGCCGCGTTGTTCATGGCAATGGCTTCATCCAGCGTGCTGTAGCGGGTGACATACAGGATGGGCGCAAAGGTCTCCTGCAGCGCGGGGCCTTCGTGCCTTGGCAGCTCCACCAGCGCAGGGCGCACGTAGTACGCATCCGCACCACCAAGGCCTTCCACACGGCCGCCGCCGTGCACCGTGGCGCCCAGCGTGCGGCTCTGCGCCAGGGCCTTCTGCATGCCGTCAAACGCCATGCGGTCGATCAGCGGGCCTACCAGCGTGCCGGGCGTGCGCGGGTCGCCCACCTGCACGTTGGCGTACACCTTGACCAGCTGTGGCACGAGCTGGTCGTAGATGCTCTCGTGCACAAACAGGCGGCGCAGCGTGGTGCAGCGCTGGCCCGCCGTGCCCATGGCGGCAAACGCAATGCCGCGCAGGGCCAAATCCAGGTCGGCCGTAGGTGCCACGATGGCCGCGTTGTTGCCACCCAGCTCCAGGATGCCGCGCGCAAAACGCGCTGCCAGGCGCGGGCCCACGGCACGGCCCATGGCGGTGGAGCCCGTGGCCGACAGCACGGGCACGCGGGCGTCATCCACCAGCACCTCGCCCATGTCGCGCCGGCCCACGATCAGTTCCAGCAGGCCCTCGGGTACGTCGCTGCCCGTCTCACGTTTGAAGCGGGCGATGGCACGCTGCGCAATCGCGTGCGTGGCCAGGGCCGTGAGCGGGGTTTTCTCGGACGGCTTCCACACCACCGAATCGCCACACACCAGCGCCAGCGCCGCGTTCCACGACCACACAGCCACCGGGAAGTTGAAGGCCGAGATCACGCCGCACACGCCCAGCGGGTGCCAGGTTTCCATCATGCGGTGGCCGGGGCGCTCGGTGGCAATCGTCAGGCCGTACAGCTGGCGCGACAGGCCCACGGCAAAGTCGCAGATGTCGATCATCTCCTGCACCTCGCCCAGACCTTCGGACGGGATCTTGCCCGCCTCGATGGTCACCAGCAGGCCCAGGTCGGCCTTGGCCGCGCGCAGCTCCTCGCCCAGCAGGCGCACCAGCTCGCCCCGGCGCGGTGCGGGCACATTGCGCCACGCCTGGAAGGCCGCATGCGCGCGGCCAATGGCAGCGATGGCATCCGCCGCGCTGTGCTGCGGCACCTGGGCCAGCACCTCACCCGTGATGGGGGAACGCGCAGCCAGCGTACCGCCCGTGCAGGCCGCACGGGGCACGCCCAGGCGCTGCAGCAGTGGATCGACTTCGGGCACAAGGGAAGCGGCGGCAAGGGTTGCAGGCATGGCGGCTCGCAAAAGTGAAAAGGGTACGGAAAAACAGCACAGCGCAAGAGAACCCACGCAATGAATGCGCCAATATCCGCCAATACCACTCCAATGGATAGCAAAAAAATGGAACTACTTGATCACAATTCAGAATGAAGTATCTGAAAATTGCAAAGCTGCCAACGCTGACTCCATAGGCGCTGCAACCCAAAACAGGGCACAGGCGGTCAACGCCCATCATTCCCCCAACGCATGATCCACGCATGACCCTGCTGCGCCGCACCTTCCTGCCCTCCACCGCCGACCTGCTGGCCTTTGAGGCCGCCGCCCGCCACCAGAGCGTGTCGCGCGCGGCCGAAGAGCTGCACCTCACGCAAAGCGCCGTGTCGCGCCAGATCCGCCAGCTCGAAGCACAGATCGGCACCGCCCTCTTCCACCGCGTGCGCCAGCGCGTGGTACTCACCGACGCGGGCCGCGTCTATGCTGCCGATGTGCAAAACCTGCTGCAGCAACTGTCGGCCAGCACGCAAAAAGCCATGGCGTTCTCCAGCACCGACGGCCTGCTCAACCTGGCTGTGCTGCCCACGCTGGGCACCCGCTGGCTCATCCCGCGCCTGGGCAGCTTCATGGCGCTGCACCCCGAGGCCATGGTCAACTTCTCGGCCCGCACCGAGCCGTTTGACTTTGCAGGTACGCCGTTCGACGCTGCCATCCACTTCGGCACCCCGCACTGGGCGGGCGCCGTGTGCGAATACCTGATGCACGAAGAAGCCGTGCCGGTGTGCAGCCCCGCCTACCGCGACCGCCACAACATCCACACCCCACAAGACCTGGCGCGCGTGGTGCTGCTGCAGCAAAGCACCCGCCCCACCCAGTGGGCCGAATGGTTTGAGCTGGTGGGCGCCCCCACGGCGCTGGCGCTGCGCGGCCCCCAGTCCGAACACTTCTCCATGATCGCCCAGGCCGCAGTCTCCCACCTGGGCGCGGCGCTGTTGCCGCGCTTTCTGATCGAGCAGGAACTGGCGGCAGAAAGTCTGGTGGAGCTGTCAGACCGGGTGCTGACAAGCACCGATGCGTATTACCTAGTCTATCCCGAGGCGCGGGCGCAGACGCCGTTGGTGAAAGCGTTCAGGGATTGGGTGGTGGGGGAGTGTGCGGGGCAGCGGCAGGGGTGACCCTGAAAACCTGTTGACGATCTCGCAGGGGGTCGTCAACAGGCTCTCACCACCCGCCATGCCCATGCCTTGTCCACTGCCCCGTACTCGTTGTGTTGCCGTGGCAGCCGCCCTGCCGTAGGCCCCCGGCGCAGCCCAGTCGATGGAACGTGGTGCAGCGCTGTACGCTGCGCATTGCAGCAGTTGCCACCGTGCAGACCAGCCTGGAGGCGGCCCCGCCCACCCAGGCGTGGTGGGGCGCCGCGCGGGGGCACTGAAGGGCTTTGACGATCCGCCCGCGCTGCGCGCGGGCAAGATCCTGTGGACGCGTGCCGCGTTCAAACACCTGCCGGCATCGGTGACGGCCACCCGGTGATGGGCCTGTCTGGACTCAGGCGATGGGATAGGTGCCCGGCAGCAGGATGCCACGGTCCACCGTCTGGATGTCCGTATGGCCGCAGAATGCCATGGTGATATCGAGCTCTTTTTGAATGATCTCCAGCGCCCGGGTCACGCCCGCCTCGCCATAGGCGCCCAGGCCATACAGAAAGCTGCGGCCGATCAGCGTGCCGCGCGCGCCCAGGGCGCGGGCCTTGAGCACGTCCTGGCCGCTGCGGATACCGCCGTCCATCCACACCTCGATGTCCTTGCCCACCGCCTCGGCGATGGCTGGCAGCGCGGCAATCGACGAGGGCGCTCCGTCGAGCTGGCGGCCGCCGTGGTTGCTGACGATGAGCGCATCGGCCCCGCTGTTGGCCGCTAGGCGCGCGTCTTCGGCGTCCATGATGCCCTTGAGGATCAGCTTGCCACCCCAGCGCTTCTTGATCCACTCCACGTCGCCCCAGTTGAGCTGCGGATCGAACTGCTCGGCCGTCCAGGACGACAGGGAAGACAGGTCACCCACGCCCTTGGCATGGCCCACGATGTTGCCAAAGCTGCGCCGCTTCGTGCCCAGCATGCCCAGGCACCAGTGCGGCTTGGTGGCCAGGTTGATGAGGTTCGTGAGCGTGGGCTTCGGCGGCGACGAGAGGCCGTTCTTGATGTCCTTGTGGCGCTGGCCCAGGATCTGCAGGTCCAGCGTGAGCTGCAGCGCCGAGCAGCCAGCGGCCTTGGCGCGGTCGATGAGGCGTTCGATGAAATCGCGGTCGCGCATGACATACAGCTGGAACCAGAAGCCGGGGCCGGCATGCTGGGCCACGTCTTCGATGGAGCAGATGCTCATGGTCGAGAGCGTGAACGGTATGCCGAACGCCTTGGCCGCGCGCGCGCCCAGGATCTCGCCATCGGCATGCTGCATGCCGGTGAGGCCCGTGGGCGCAATCGCCACCGGCATGGCCACGTCCTGGCCGATCATGGTGGTGCGGGTGCTGCGCCCTTCCATGTTCACGGCCACGCGCTGGCGCAGCTTGATGCCCTGGAAATCAGCGGTGTTGGAACGGTAGGTGCCCTCGGTGTACGAGCCGGAATCGGCATAGTCATAGAACATGCGCGGCACGCGGCGCTTGGCCACGACACGCAGGTCTTCGATGCAGGTAACTTTGGACAGATTGGGCACGCGGACACTCCAGGTAACAGATGGGTTGGCGTCGAATGGTAGGCCGCGGCGCAAGCCAGGGCCATCAAATTTATTTGTGCAGCCTTGCAACAAATTTCGCGCCAGCAAGCCAGCGGCACGGGATTTCCGCACAAAATTTCACTAAAACCGCCCTCCAGCGCTTGTGCTGCAAGCGCTAAAAGCTCTTATTTAAGGAGCAAACTGGTGCAGCGCCGCTTTCTTGCGCCACCCGCACAGGCTCGGCATCCGTGCCCGCATACAGGCGAAACTGCCGCCGGCCGGCCTGTTTGGCGGCATACATGGCGGCGTCGGCATGGCGCGACAGCGCTTTGAAGTTGTCGCCGTGCTGGGGAAACAGGGCAATGCCGCCGCTCAGCCCCACCGACAGCACCCGGCCGTTGAGCACATAGGGGGCGCTGCATGCCGCCTCGATCTTGCGCGCCACGTGGCAGACCTGCTCGGCAGCGTCGATGCCCGGCAGCAACACCACGAATTCGTCGCCGCCCTGGCGGCACACGGTATCAGAGGCCCGCACGACGCCCGTGAGGCGCTGCGCGATCTGCACCAGCAACTCGTCGCCCACGTCGTGGCCCAGCGTATCGTTGATCTGCTTGAAGCCGTCGAGATCGATGTACATCACGGCCAACGATGTCTGGTCGCGCTGCGCATGAATCAGCGCCTGGCTGGCCCGGTTCTGCAGCAGCACCCGGTTGGGCAGGTCGGTGAGCGCGTCGTATTGCGCCAGGTGGGCCATGCGCTCGGCCATGGCTACGGCGTCGGTCACATCGCGCAGCACGGTGACGGCACCGGTGATCTGGCCATGGCGGTCGGTGATGGGACTGGCCGTTTCCTCCACATCAAAGCGCTGGCCGCTGGTGCGGTGCAGCACCACGCCGCGCGTGGGCTCCACAGGCTTTTGCCCGTGCAGTGCCTGGCGCAGCGGACTGGGCTGGGGCACCTGCCCGTCGGAGGTGTGCAGATGGATCACATCGTCCACCGAGCGGCCGACGGCGTCAAACATCTGCCAGCCCGTGAGGCGCTGGGCCACGGGGTTCAGGTAGGTGACCAGGCCCTGCGCATCGGTGCAGACCACGGCATCGCCAATGGACTTGAGCGTCAGGTGCATGCGCTCTTTCTCTTCGAACAGCGCGTCTTCCATGCGCTTGCGCTCGGTGATGTCGGTCACCTGCACAAAGATGCCGCGCACCTGGTCACCATCCATGTCGGGCACATAGGAGGCGATGGCGTAGCGTGCGCCCCCCTTGGGGTCCACGATGGTGCGCTCAAACAACTGCGCATGCCCCTGCAGCGCCTGCTCCAGATACGGCCGGTTCTTCTCGTAAAGCGCCTCGCCCAGCAGCTCACGGATGTGCCGGCCACGCATCTGGTCGGGCGCCTGGCCAAACCACTCCACATAGGCATGGTTGGCAAAGCGGTTGTGCAGGCTGCTGTCCCAGTAGCCGATCATGGACGGCAGGTTGTTCAGGAGGGTGCGCAGGTCGTGCTCGGCCTGCGCCAGCTGGCCGCTGACCTGCTGGCGGCGGCGCAACTCGCGTGCGAACAGCCACGCCAGCCCCGCACAAGCCGCCATCAACACCAGGGTAAAGCCGCCCAGCAGCCAGGCGCTGCGGTACCAGCCGGCATAGATGGACTCCACCGACTGGGCCACACTCACCATCAGAGGGTAGTCGCCCACATGCTGGAAGGCGTAGAGACGCTCGACGTTGCCATGCGCTGCCCGCCCGGTGAAAACGCCGCTGCGGGCGGACTGAAAGACACGAATGTTGGGCATACCCGCCAGACTGCGGCCCACCGCGTCCTCACTGAAGGGGAAGCGCACGATCAGAACGCCATCGGACCGAAAGAGGTTCAGGCTGCCATCCGGCCCCAGGTTCAGCGCGTTGAACAGGTTCTGGAAGTGCCCCAGCTGGATGGTGCCCGCCACCACCCCCGCCAGCTGCCCCGCCGAGTCATAGAAGGCGCGGCTGACGGGCAGGCTGTACAGGCCGGACAGGCGCGCACGCACCGGCGCCCCCACAAACAGACCGGTGTGGGCCCCGCCGTCGAACACCTGCACATAGTCACGGTCGCCAAAATTGGCCTGGCGTGGCTTCTCGAATTCCGAGTCGATCACCACATTGCCCGCCCGGTCCAGCACCAGGATGGAGCCGATACCCTGCACGCGCAGCGAGTTGTCGAACAGCGCGCGTTGGCGCATTGCCGGGGGCAAAGCCATCACCTGGGGATCGGTCACGCCCTCCACCACCCCTTGCATCGACTGGTCAAAAGACTCCATCGTGCGGGCGATGTTCTCGCTCAGTGTGCGGGCCAGGTTGACATTGGTGCGCTGGGCGTTGCGCCAGGCTTCTTCGTGCAGCGCCCAGATACTGCGGGCAAACAGTCCGCCAATGCCCAGGGACAACAGCAGGGCCAACAGGATCAGACGGGAAGAGACAGACAGGCGCACAAGGGGTCTGCGAAATGAATTTTTACAATTGTATGCACTGGCCTGGCGCGGACGGGCGGACAAGCCGCAGCGTGCTGCCCCGGCACATACCCCGGCGCCCCGCACCTCGTCCAGCACGGTGCCCGCTGCGTCGGTCAGTCGTATCACACGGCAGTCCGGCTGCCTGGGGCCCGCTCCGCAGCGGCTTGCCATCCATGCGCCACGCCAGCGCGCTGCGAAACGGCACAAGGCTGGTTCCACAGGTTGCCCCAGACAGTGGCCGATGCGGCGCACCAATCGCGGCATTGCAGGCGCTTAGAGCCTGTTTACGATGTCGCAGGGGATCGCGTTGGAGCGCAATCGGGATGAGTGGATGCTTCGGATGCGCCGCATGGGCTGGTGCCCATGCCAGCAGCCGGGGCGTGCAATCGCCCGATTTCGCTCCAACCCTTCGGGCAGCGGTCTTGCGGGCGGTCTGCTGTGTTGCGGCGCTTGCCAATAGCGGGGCTATTGACCGCACACCGCGCCTTGCATCCCATCCCGCAAAGACCGCTGCGCGACCCCTGGGAGATCGCAAACAGGCTCTTACGAGAACCGCGGCACCTGCCTGCATCGCACGCCCGGGGCTTCCGGTACCTTGCGTGGGCCGATGATGGCGTGAAGGGCCGCGTTCGCGCCGCCTATTGCGGCACAAACCCGCTGGCCTTGATGATCTGGCGCCAGGTATCGGTGTAGGCGTGTTCGCGCGCGGCCAGTTGCGGCGGCGTCATGAAGCCCACCGTGAGGCCCATGGCGGTGAGGCGCTCGCGCACCTCGGGTTCGCCCACCACCGTGGCCAGCGCCGCGGCGAACTGGTTGAGGAATTTCTGCGATGTCCCGACCGGGGCATAGAAGCCGTAATACGGCAGGTCGGCAAAGCCCTTGAGGCCCAGTTCGTCCAACGTGGGCACCTGGGGCATGGCCGCCTGGCGCCTGGTGCCCAGCACTGCCACCACGCGCAGCTTGCCGGCCTTGTGGTTTTCCATGAAGTCCTGCACCGAGCCCACGCCCGCGCCAATCTGGTTGCCCAGCATGTCGGCCATCATGGGTGCCGCGCCCCGGTAGGGTGCCGACACCAGATCGAGCTGGAATTTCTCGCCCACCAGCTTCACCAGAAATTCTGGCGTGGAGGCCGGCGCCGGAATACCCACGGCGCCCTTGCCGCCCTGCTTACGCACCCATTGCACGTATTCGTCAAAGTTTTTGGCTGGCGTGCCGCCCGACACGGCGAAGGCATTCACAAAGGTGGCAAAGCCGGCCACGGGCACGAAGTCATGGTCGGGCTGGTAGCCGGGATTCTTCACCACCAGCGGCAGGATGGAGATGGTGTGGTCGTGCGTCAGAAACACCGTGGTGCCGTCGGGCGGCGAAGCCTTGAGCACCTGCGCGGCAATCTGCCCGCCTGCGCCAGGCCGGTTTTCCACCACCACCGGCACGCCCAGCGCGTCCTTGAGCCGTTCGGACAGCGTGCGCGCAATGGCATCGGTGCCGCCGCCCGGTGGAAAGCCCACCAGGATGCGCACCGGCTTGGCCGGCTGGGCCAGGGCGGTGGACAGGGCCAGCGCCGCCGCCAGGGCAGCCAGGCCGCGCAGGGCAAGCGACATCAGGGTGCGACGCAAAGTCATATCCCACTCCTCAGGAAAAAACCGGGCGGAGAACGCTGCAAGACGGCATGGAGCGCAGGATGCACCTGGCGTCACGCGCGCTCAAACGCTATTGAATGAAAAGCGTATTGCGCAATACCCCGGAGCGCCAGCGCCACGTTTCATTCAAAAACCGGTCATGCAGCCAGGCGTGCCTGGTGGCGGGCGATCTGCGCACGCACCTGGGCAGGCGCAGTGCCACCCAGCGTATTGCGTGCATTGAGCGAACCGCGCAGGCTCAGGCACTCGTACACATCCTTTTCGATCTGCGGGTGAAAGCCCTGCAGCACGGCCAGGGGCAGCTCCGACAGGTCGCAGGCGTGGGTGGTGGCGGCCTTCACGGCGTGGGCCACGGTTTCGTGTGCATCGCGGAACGGCAGGCCCTTCTTCACCAGGTAGTCGGCCAGATCGGTGGCGGTGGCGTAGCCCTTGAGCGCGGCCTGCTCCATGGCGGTCGCATTGACGGTGATGCCGCCCTCCTTCCGGCCCGTGGCGGGGTTGGGCTGGCCGCCCACCATTTCGGCAAAGATGCGCAGCGTGTCCTTCAGCGTGTCCACGGTGTCGAACAGCGGCTCCTTGTCTTCCTGGTTGTCCTTGTTGTAGGCCAGGGGCTGGCCCTTCATCAAGGTGATCAGGCCCATGAGGTGGCCCACCACGCGGCCTGTCTTGCCGCGCGCGAGTTCAGGCACGTCGGGGTTCTTCTTCTGCGGCATGATCGAGCTGCCGGTGGTGAAGCGGTCGGCGATTCGGATGAAGCCGAAGTTCTGGCTCATCCAGATGATGAGTTCCTCGGACAGGCGGCTCACGTGCACCATGCACAGGCTGGCGGCGGCGGTGAACTCGATGGCGAAGTCGCGGTCGCTCACGGCGTCCAGGCTGTTTTGGCAGACGCCGTCCATGCCCAGGGTACGCGCCACGCGCTCGCGGTCCAGCGGGTAGGTGGTGCCGGCCAGGGCCGCGCTGCCCAGCGGCAGCACGTTGGTGCGGCGGCGCACATCGGCCATGCGCTCGGCATCGCGCTGGAACATCTCCACATAGGCCAGCATGTGGTGGCCAAAGCTCACCGGCTGCGCCACCTGCAGGTGGGTGAAGCCGGGCAGGATCACCTCGACGTTCTGCGCGGCCACATCGACCAGCGCCACCTGCAGTTCTTTCAGCAGATCGCCAATCAGATCGATCTCGCCGCGCAGCCACAGGCGCACGTCGGTGGCCACCTGGTCGTTGCGGCTGCGGCCGGTGTGCAGGCGCTTGCCGGCATCGCCCACCAGCTGCGTCAGGCGCGCCTCGATGTTCAGGTGCACGTCTTCGAGGTCCAGCTTCCACTCGAAGGCGCCGGACTCGATTTCCTCTTTGATCTGCGCCATGCCGCGCTGGATGCTGGCGTGGTCGTCAGCGCTGATGATGCCCTGCGCGGCCAGCATCTCGGCGTGCGCCAGGCTGCCCGCGATGTCGGCCTGCCACAGGCGCTTGTCGAAGAACACGCTGGAGGTGTAGCGCTTGACCAGGTCGCTCATGGGCTCGGAAAACAGCGCCGACCAGGCCTGGGCCTTGGTGTCGAGCTGGTTGTGGGAGGGGGTCGTGGCTTGGCTGGTGGGCATGGCAGGGCAATAATCCGGTGGAACTGACACCCGGAACACCCGGATGCCGCAATGCAAAACACGCAAATTTTATCGACCCAGCCCCTGGACCTGGAATTGGCGCCCGCAAAGCCACGCCGGCTGGGCAAAGTGCAGCGGGCGCTGGTGTTCGATGCCTGCCATGTGGGCGTGGTGCTGCGCGCCGTGCTGTTTGTGGAAATCGTGCTCGGCGTGGGTGCCATGTATGGCGCCAGCACACCGCTGGAGTGGCTGGCCCGCGTGTCGCTGCTCACCGGCGGCGCCCTGCCCGCCACGCTGGTCTGGCTGATTGCCGCCTGCAGCCTCAAGACCCTGCTGCAGCGCCTGGGAACCAACGGCCAGTTTGCGGCGGGCGTGGCGCTCGGCGCCCTGGCGGGGCTGTATGCCTGCGCCATGCTGGCCCTGGTGGGCATGGCAGAGCCGCCACCCTGGCTGGCCAGCGCAGCCAGCGGCGCGCTGCTGTCGGCGGCGCTGGTGGCCGCCCTGGTGATGCGCGCGCGCGGGCGCACCCCGGCTGCCACCACGGCGCGCCTGACCGAGTTGCAGTCGCGCATCCGGCCGCACTTTCTGTTCAACACCCTCAACAGTGCCATCGCCCTGGTGCGCGAAGAACCGGCCAAGGCCGAATCGCTGCTCGAAGACCTGAGCGACCTGTTCCGCCATGCGCTGGTCGAGCAAAGCGAATCGGTCACGCTGGCCGAAGAAATCACGCTCGCGCGCCGCTACCTGGCCATCGAGGAAGTGCGCTTTGGCCAACGCCTGCAGGTGCAATGGAACCTGGACCCACGCACCGACAACGCCCACCTGCCCCCCCTGCTGCTGCAGCCGCTGGTGGAAAACGCCGTCAAGCACGGCGTGGAGCCCAGCGCCCGCGGCGGCAAGCTGCGCGTGCTGACCGAGCTGCGCGGCAGCCGGGTGGTGGTGCGCATCACCAACACCCTGCCCTCCAGGGAAGACAAAAACGGCGAGGGCGACGACACCGCCACCAGGGGCCACGGCATTGCGCTCGACAATGTGCGCGCCCGCCTGGCGCTGCTGCACGATGTGCAGGGCGCGTTCAGTGCAGGCGTGCAGGATGGCCTGTACCAGGTGCGCATCACCCTGCCGGCCCCCGGCGCGCCCCAGCGCACCGCGCCTGCCCACGCAGCCCGAACCCTCACCCCGCGCCGCTCCCATCCATGAACATCCTCATCGTTGACGACGAAGCCCTGGCCCGCGGCCGACTGCGCACCCTGCTGGGCGATTGCCGGGACACCGTGCCATGCACCGTGGACGAAGCAGCCAACACGGGTGAGGCCCTGGCGCAGCTCACCCCCACCGGCGGGCGGGCGTTCGATCTGGTGCTGCTGGACATCCACATGCCCGGCCAGGACGGCCTGTGCCTGGCCCACGCCCTGCGGGCGCTGGCGTACCCCCCGGCCGTGGTGTTCGTGACCGCCCACGCCGACCACGCCGTGAGCGCGTTCGAACTCGACGCCGTGGACTACCTCACCAAGCCCGTGCGGCGCGAACGCCTGCTGCAGGCCCTGGCCAAGGCCCAGCGCAACATCCGCAGCCCCGCACCGGTGGCAGCACCCGGCGTGCCAGAAGGCGAAACCCTGCTGATACAGGACCGGGGCCGCACCGAGCGCCTGTCGCTGGCCGAGGTGCTGTATTTCAAGGCCGAGCAGAAATATGTGACCGTGCGCACCGCCACGCGCAGCTACATCATGGATGGCTCGCTGAGCGAACTGGAGGCCAAGTTCGCCCCGCGCTACCTGCGCATCCACCGCAATGCGCTGGTGGCGCGCCGCGCCGTGCGTGCGCTGGAAAAGCACTACGACCCCGAGGAAGGCGAAGGCTGGGCCGTGCGCCTGCAGGGGCTGACCGAGCTGCTGATGGTGTCGCGCCGCCAGGTGGCGGCGGTGCGCGAGGAGCTGGCGGGCTGAGGCCTGCTGTCCATCCAGCATTTTTAGCCTTGAGCGCTTATACAGAATGCGTCAGATGCTATTTTTTCAATAGCAAAACACCTGTACTCAGTGCAAATGTGACGCACTGCTGACCAGCATGACCAGCCCCATGCCCACCAGCAGCCAGACGATCTGGGTCAGCGTTTCGGGCGCCGAGAGGCGCTTTTGCAGCTGCGGAATCAGATCGGCCAGGGCCACATAGACAAAGCTGCTCGACGCCACGACCAGGAAATACGGCAGCCAGTCGTGCAACTGCCCCACCAGAAAATACCCCACCAGACCGCCCAGGGCCGTGACGGCACCGGCCAGCGACACCTTGACCAGCGCCATGCGCCGGTTCGGGCTGGTCTGGCGCAGCACCACGAGGTCACCCATGTGGTGGGGCACCTCGTGGGCCAGCACGGAAAACGCGGCAATCACCCCCAGCCGCATATCGGCCATGAAGGCAGAGGCAATCAGGATGCCGTCGCCAAAGCAATGCACGCTGTCACCGGTGAGCACGGCCCAGCCCCCGGCCTTGGGGCCGTGGTGATGGGAATGGGGGTGGTCATGGTCATGCCCCTGTGCATGCGCATGGGCACGCCCCTGCTGCGCGGCCACCGCATGGTCGTGCCCTGTCGTGCCATGCCCGTTGGCAGGCAGTGCCCCATGGCTGTGCTCGTGGCCGTGGTGCCACAGCTCGGCCTTGTCGAGCAGAAAGAAGAACACCAGGCCCACCAGCAGCGTGGCGAACAGGTCGTGGGCGTCCACATGGCTTTCAAACGCCTCGGGCAGCAGGTGCATGAAGGCCGTGGCCAGCAAGGCGCCCGCCGCCAGGCTGAGCAGGCGCTGCGGCCCCACGCTGCCGCCACCGCCTCGCAGCCCTGCGCCCATGAGCAGCGCTGCCACCCATACGCTACCGATACCTGCCGCCAGGGTGACCAGAATGATTGCTACCAAAGTCATAGCTATTTGCGCTTTTTGTATATGCCCCAGGGGCATTTTTTGATCAAAGTCCGGTGCCGGCGGCAGTGCCGCCGGCCGGTGTGTTTTTCATCTTAGCAACCATGTCAAGAGGGATGCCGGTGTTTTTTCACCGGCACGGCGAGGATGGGCGAAACCCCGGGCAACGGATCAGCGCGGTTGCGCGCCCGCCGGCCGTGATGGCATGGCCTGGCGCCCCAGATTCAAGCGGTGGCCTGAAAAAAATCGCAAACCGGTCTATTGTCCAATTCTCCGCAGCTTTCCGGCACCGCACCATGCACATCCTTCTCACGGGCTCCACCGGCTTCATTGGCCACACCCTGCAGGCAGCACTGCAGCGCGCGGGCCACACCGTGCACGGTGGTGTATCGCCGCGCCAGCGCACGCTGCAGCCCGGTCAGGTGCCCATGGACTTTGCCCGCGACACCGCGGCCGCCGCCTGGTTGCCGCGCCTGGCGGGCATCGACGCCGTGGTCAATGCGGTGGGCGTGCTGCGCGACACGCGCGCGCGCCCCATCGACGCCGTGCACCGCGATACGCCCATCGCCCTGTTTGATGCCTGCGCCCAGGCCGGCGTGCAGCGCGTGGTGCAAATCTCTGCGCTGGGCATTGAAGGCAGCAGCACCCGCTACGCCCAGACCAAGCGGGCCGCCGAGGCGCACCTGCAGGCACTGGCAGCGCAAGGCAAGTTGCACCCCGCCATCCTGCGCCCCAGCGTGGTGTATGGCAAAGGTGGCGACAGCAGCGCCCTGTTCATGAACCTGGCGCGCCTGCCGGTGGCGCTGTTCCCCGGCCCGGTGCTGGAGGCGCGCGTGCAGCCGGTGTCAGTGCACGACCTGGCCGCCGCCGTGGTCGCCCTGCTGGGCCCGGCGCTTCAGCAAACCGGCACCATCGACTGCACCGGCCCCGAGGCGCTGACCATGGGCGCCTTCATTGCCAGCCTGCGCCAGCAATTGGGCCATCGGCCCGCCACGGTGCTGCGCCTGCCCCAGCCGCTCACCACCTTGAGCGCGAAGCTGGGCGACGCCGTGCCGCAGTCGCCCTGGTGCAGCGAAACCCTGGCCATGCTGGGCAGCGACAACGTGGGCAACCCGGCGCAGTTCGAGCAGCTGCTGGGGAGAAAAGGCGTGCACTACAGCCAGCTGGTGGCCACGGCCTGGCACTGAAGTGCGCCCTATAGATTCAAGAAAATCGACCTCTAGCGCTTGACGGACAAGCACAAACAGCTATTAACTCAATAGCACATCAGAACACGCCCAGCACCAACCCCGTCGCCAGCGCCTCGCCCAGCGCCCGGCAGCGCGCCAGGTCTTCCTCGCCAATCTGCTTGGGCGCCAGGATGGCCTCGGGCGTCTGCGCGTGGGTGCACACGATCAGCGGCTCGGCCACGGCCTTGAGGCGCCAGCCGGTGGCGATG
Organism: Acidovorax sp. JHL-9; assembly: GCF_000426205.1. NCBI lineage: Bacteria > Pseudomonadati > Pseudomonadota > Betaproteobacteria > Burkholderiales > Comamonadaceae > Acidovorax > Acidovorax sp. JHL-9. The sequence goes on along the minus strand of NZ_AUEX01000009.1, from coordinate 141,370 downwards.
CGCGCGATCTGGCGCGCCGCGTTGCTGCCGTCGCTGCCTGCACAGATCAGGCTGGCATAGGGACGGCCATTGACCTGGTCGAGCACCCCGTAATAGCTGCGGTCAAAAAAATCCTTGAGCTGCCCGCTCATCGCCGCCAGATTCTCGGGCGTGGCGAACACATAGCCCTGCGCCGCCAGCACATCGGCGGGCCCGGCCTGCGCGGCGTGCAGCAGGCGCACCTGGCAACCGCCCTCCAACGCTGCACCGGCCCGCACCGCCTCGGCCATCTGGCGCGTGCCGCCCGTCAGCGAGTGGTAAACGATCAGCAGGGTCTTGGGCACGCTCATGGGATCAAAGCGACATCGAAGGCCTGGCCGCCATGGCCGCGCGCCAGCGCAGCAGGTGCGGGTGCTGTTCGCCGGGCTTTTGCTTGACCACGCGCGCAAAGTCCACCGCCACCACGGCCGTGATGTCGGCCACGCTGAAGCGGTTGGCGGCCACAAAATCGCGGCCCTCCAGGCGCTCGTTCAGCAGCGAGAAAAACTGCGCCACGCGCAGCAGCCCGCGCTCGGCCAGCGCGGGGATCTGCGGGTAGTTCACCGTGCCCGCCAGCGCCCGGTTGGCCATCGCCGGCGAACCATTGCGAAAAGCCTCGGCAATCGCCAGCAGGCCCTCGAACTCCGCGCGCCAGTTCCAGCTGGCGATCTCGGCCTTTTCCGCGGGCGTCTCGCCTAGCAGCGGCGGGTGGGGGTAGCGCGCTTCCACATACGCGGTAATGGCCGCGTTGTCGGTCAGCAGCAAGCCATCCTCGGTGCGCAGGGCGGGCACCGTGCATTGCGGGTTGATGCGCCGATAGGCATCGCCCAGCTGTTCGCCGCTGCGCAGGTCCACCTGCACGGTGTCATGGGCAACGCCTTTTTCGGCCAGCAGGATGCGGGCCCGGCGCGGGCTGGGCGCCGTGGCGCAGTCGTACAGGGTGATCATGGCAACTTCTCCTTCAGTGTATTCCGACGGTTGTGCATTCAAGTGGATAACTAGGCGGGAAGCCGCAGACAGTGCTTTAGCACGGCAAGGCGAACCAACGAGTTATACGGTGGAAGGCAATCCGTATCAGGCGGCAGGCGCCAGCTTGTCCTGGGTCTTGGTGTCGAAATCGCTGGCGTCATGGCGCTCATGCAGCTGGCTGGCCGGGTCGCCCCAGGTGCGGTTGACCTTGCGGCCACGCTGCACGGCCGGGCGCTTGGCAATCTGCTCGGCCCAGCGCACCACATGGGTGTATTCCTGCACCTGCAAAAATTCGCCCGCCTCGTACAGCTGGCCCTTGGCCAGCGCGCCGTACCAGGGCCAGGCGGCGATGTCGGCCACCGTGTAATCGCTGCCCGCCAGGTATTCGTGCGCGGCCAGGCGCTGGTTGAGCACATCCATCTGGCGCTTGACCTCCATCGCGTAGCGGTCGATGGGGTACTCGTACTTCTCGGGCGCGTAGACATAAAAGTGTCCGAAGCCGCCCCCCAGAAACGGCGCACTGCCCATCTGCCAGAACAGCCACGACAGGCACTCGGCACGCTGGGAGAAATCCTTGGGCAGGAAGGCGCCAAACTTTTCCGCCAGGTACAGCAGGATGGCGCCGGATTCGAACACCCGCACCGGCTCGGGCCCGCTGCGGTCCATCAGCGCCGGAATCTTCGAGTTGGGGTTGACCGCCACGAAGCCGCTGCTGAACTGCGCGCCTTCACCGATCGGAATCAGCCAGGCATCGTATTCCGCACCGCCGTGGCCCAGGGCCAGCAGTTCTTCGAGCATGACCGTGACCTTGACGCCGTTGGGCGTGGCCAGCGAATACAGCTGCAGCGGGTGGCGGCCCACCGGCAGTTCCTTGTCGTGCGTGGCGCCGGCGATGGGCCGGTTGATGCTGGCGAACTTGCCGCCGCTTTCCTTGTTCCATTGCCAGATGGCAGGTGGGGTGTAGGGGGTGGTGTCAGGCATGCAGGGAGCTCCGGGGGCAAAGCGGGTGGGGAAGGTGGCTGGATGGCCAGTTGCTGGATGAGTTTACCGATGCGGTTTGCGATCCGCTTTCCCTGCATCCCTACTTTATCGTCCGAAAAGCTGCCTGGCGTGCGCCCACGCCTATGGCGTCCAGTGGAATGGCGGCTACTTCAGTCCTGTGATCAATGAACGCGGACGGGTGAGGTGATCTATTGGGTTGAGGCACTCCATCAATCACCCCCACCACCGCACCGCCCCCGCCACAGCCGCCCCCAGCACCACCACCAGCAAAAACGGCAGGCGCAGCCAAAGCGCCAGCGCGGCCACCGCCAATGCCGCCAACCGCGCATCAATCACCAGCACAGTGCCTGCGGCAAATGTATTCATCACCGTCAGCGCCGACAGCAGGGCCACGGTGATGGCGCCCGCCACGCGGGCCATGCGGGGGTTGCGCAGCCAGCGGGCGGGCACGGCGTAGCCCGCGAGTTTGGTGAGGTAGGTGGCTGCGCAGGCCAGCACGATGGCGGTCCAGAGCGTCATGGCGCGCCCTCCCCGCTGGTGGGCGGCGCATCAGGGCTGTGCACCCACCAGCCCCAGGCGGCACCCACCACAGCAGCCAGCAGAATGGGCAGGCCGGGCGGCAGCAGCGGCACGGCCAGGGCGGTGGCCACACCGCACAGCACGGCCAGCGCCACGGGTTCGCGCTGGCGCAGGCGCGGCCACAGCAGGGCCAGGAAGGCCGCCACGGCGGCGCCGTCCAGGCCCCAGCGGCGCGGGTCGCCCAGGGCATCGCCGAGCACGGCGCCGAGCAGGGTGAACAGGTTCCAGAGCACAAACACGCCGATGCCGGCTGTCCAGAAGCCGCGCCGCTGCTCCGCAGGTTCGGTTTGGCCCGAGGCCGTGGCGGCGGATTCGTCGATGGTGAGCTGCGCCGCCACGGCCTTGCGCCAGCCGGTGGGGGCAACCATGCCGTTCATCTGCATGCCATAGACGGCGTTGCGCACGCCCAGCAGCGCGGCGGCGCCCAGCGCGGCAGAACCCGCGCCGCCGCCCGCGATGACGCCGATGAAGGCGAACTGCGAGCCACCAGTGAACATGAGCAGGCTCAGCGCCATGGCTTGCCATACCGTGAGCCCGGCGGCCACGGCCAGGGCGCCGAAGGAGATGCCGTAGAGGCCGGTGGCGGCGGAGATGGACAGGCCCATGCGGATGGCGGGGGTCCAGGTGGATGGGTGCAGGGTGGGTGGGGGAGATTGCATCTGCTTCTGGTTTGGGCGCTGGTGGCGCTTTCTGATAAGCGCTGGAGGCTAAAAATTCTTAAAAATCTGCAGGACGAATGGTGAATGGTTGGATGTCTGGGGGCTTGGTAATGCTGCGCCTTGTGGTCCGGCAGGGGGTCAGAGCACGAGTTTCGCTGTGCGAAATCGTGATCTGACCCCCTGCCTGCGTCGTGACCTGACCCCTTTGCCTGCGCCGCTGGGGCTCAATGCGCCTTGTCCCAGTTGGGCCCCACGCCCACCTCGGCCAGCAGGGGTACCTTGAGGTCCGCCACGCCAGCCATCAGGCGCGGGATATGGCTTTTGAGCCAGTCCACCTCGCCCTCGGGCAACTCGAACACGAGTTCGTCGTGCACCTGCATGATCATTTTGATGGCGGGCTTTTCGGCGTCCAGCACCTGCTGCACCTTGACCATGGCCATCTTGATGAGGTCGGCCGCCGTGCCCTGCATGGGCGCGTTGATGGCGGCGCGCTCGGCGCCGGCGCGGCGCGGGCCGTTGGGCGAGTTGATTTCGGGGAGGTACAGTCGCCGGCCGAACACCGTCTCCACATACCCCATGGATTTGGCGGCGGCCTTGGTGTCGTCCATGTACTGCTTGACGCCGGGGTAACGCTGGAAGTAGCGGTCGATGTAGGCGGCGGCGGCCTTGGTCTCTATCCCTAAGTTCTTGGCCAGGCCGAAGCTGCTCATGCCGTAGATCAGGCCGAAGTTGATGACCTTGGCGTAGCGGCGCTGCTCGCTGGTGACCTGGCCTACCTCCACGCCGAACACCTCGGCCGCGGTGGCGCGGTGCACGTCCAGCCCGGCATGGAAGGCGTGCAGCAGCGCGTGATCGCCGCTGAGGTGGGCCATGATGCGCAGCTCGATCTGGCTGTAGTCGGCGCTGGCGATCACGCAGCCGGCGGGCGCCACGAAGGCTTCGCGGATGCGCCGGCCCTCGGCCGTGCGGATGGGGATGTTCTGCAGGTTGGGGTCGTTGCTCGACAGCCGTCCGGTCACCGCCACGGCCTGCGCGTAGTGCGTGTGCACGCGGCCGGTGCGCGGCAGGGCCAGTTGCGCCAGTTTGTCGGTGTAGGTGCCCTTGAGCTTGACCAGGCTGCGGTGCTCCAGCAGCTTGGCGGGCAGGGGGTAGTCCTCTGCGAGCTTTTCCAGCACCTCCTCGTCGGTGCTGCGCGCGCCGGTGGCGGTTTTCTTCACCACGGGCATGCCCAGCTTGTCGAAGAAGATTTCGCCCAGCTGCTTGGGGCTGCTGAGGTTGAAGGGCTGGCCCGCGATGGCGTAGGCCTCGGTCTCGAGCTGCACGATGCGCTGGCCCAGCTCGTGGCTTTGCGCGGCCAGCGTGGGGGCATCAATCAGTACGCCGTTGCGCTCGATGCGGTAGAGCGCCTCGCTGCTGGCGATTTCCAGTTCGTAGATGGCGCGCAGTTTGTCATCGGCCTGCAGCAGCGGCCACAGCGCGTGGTGCACGTCCAGCGTCTGGTCGGAGTCTTCGCACGAGTAGGCCGCGGCCTTGTCCACCGGCACCTGGGCAAACGGAATCTGGTGCGCGCCCTTGCCACACAGGTCTTCGTAGCTGATGCCGGTGCGGCCGGTGTGGCGCTCGGCCAGGCTGGTCAGGTTGTGCGGCTTGTGCACTTCGAGCACGTAGCTTTGCAGCATGGTGTCGTGCACATAGCCGTGCACCTCGATGCCGTGGTTGGCGAACACATGGCGGTCGTACTTGATGTGCTGGCCCAGCTTGTGGCGCTTGGGATCTTGCAGCCAGGGCCGGAGGCGCACCAGCACCTCGGCCAGCGGCAATTGCGCGGGCGCATCGGGCCCGGCATGGGCCAGCGGAATGTAGGCCGCCTCGCCGGGCTGCACGCTGAACGAGATGCCGACGATTTCTGCGCGCATTTCATCGAGCGAGGTGGTTTCGGTGTCCAGTGCCACCAGCTCGGCTTTCATCAGGCGCTGCAGCCAGTGGTCAAAGTCGGTCCAGTTGAGGATGGTGTCGTACACCACCGCGCGCTGCTGAGCGGCCTCGGCCACGGGGCTGGCGGAGTGGTCGGCGAACAGGTCGCCACTCTCGCCCGGCATGGCAACCACGGGAGCGGGGGCGGCGGCCGGTACATCGCCCCCCAGCGCGCGCGCCAGGCCCTTGAAGCCGTATTGTTCGTAGAAGTCCTTGAGCCGGGGCGTATCGGGCGTGCCGATGGTGATGGCATCCAGCCGGGGCAGGCCCTCGACCCAGCCGTCGAGGTCGCAATCGGTCTTGATGGTCAGCAGCTGGCGGCCCGTGGGCAGCCAGCCGAGCGCCTTGCGCAGGTTCTCGCCGGCCACGCCCTTGATCTTGTCGGCGCTCTGCACCACGGCATCGAGCGAGCCATATTCCTGCAGCCACTTGGCCGCCGTCTTGGGGCCGACCTTTTCCACGCCAGGCACGTTGTCCACCTGGTCGCCCACCAGGGTCTGAAAATCCACCATCAGCCGCGCGGGCACGCCAAACTCGGCCTCCACGCCGGCCAGGTCGCGGCGCTTGCCATTCATGGTGTCGATGATGGTGATGTGCTCATTCACCAGCTGCGCCAGGTCCTTGTCACCGCTGCTCACGATCACCTCGATACCCTGGCGCGCGGCCGTCACGGCCAGCGTGCCGATCACGTCGTCGGCCTCCACGCCGGGCACATCCAGCACCTTCCAGCCCAGCAGGCGCACCACCTCGTGGATGGGCGGGATCTGCGCACGCAGGTCGTCCGGCATGGGACTGCGCTGCTGCTTGTAGGCGGGGTAGATGGCGTCGCGGAAGGTGGGGCCCTTGGCGTCGAACACGCAGGCGGCGTAGTCGGCATGCACCTCCTTGCGCAGCGCCTGCATCATGTTGATCATGCCGCGGATGGCGCCCGTGGCCGGGCTGGCCGGGTCGCCCGGCACGGCGCGCAGGTCGGGCATGGCATGGAAGGCACGGTAGAGGTAGCTGGAGCCATCCACCAGCAGCAGGGTCTTTTTGTCGCTCATGCGGCGATTGTCACAGCAAGCCGCTGCCAGCGGGCGCCCACGCGCAACGGCATGCCCCGGCCCTCGGCCCAGGGCATGAAAACCGGCAAAATAGCCCCTTTTCCCAGGCACGGCGCCATGCCGCAAGGTGGCGGCGTCTCCATCGAAAAAGGTCAACCCATGAAAAAACTGCTGGCGTTGCTGGTCGGCGCGGCGTGCACGCTGGCGATGGCGGACACGGAGTTCAAGAACGTGCCAGTGCCGCTGCAAAAGGCACTGCGCGGGAACGCGCTCAAGACGGTGCAACTGGACAACGGCGTGCTGCGGCTGCAAATGGACAAGCCGGCCGTCACCGAACTGGTGTATGCGACCTTCGTCTTCCACAACATCTGCGCCGAGCAATGGCACAACCCGGAGCAGTTCGCCCAACTGGCGCTGAAGCGGGTGGAACTGCTCAACGCCAGCGGCGCCCAGGGCTTCGCCTTTGATGCCCGGGGCGATGTCTGCGAGCAGATGGGACGGCTGGGCAAGAACTTCCGCACCTTCATCGGCCAGCGCACTGTGCCATGCGAGGCCGGCACCTGCCCCAAACATCCCTGAGCGGTTTTTCAGGCAGCACTCCGGCGCGCTTGCCACGGGTTGGCCGCCGTGGGAAAACCAAAAGCTCCCCGCTGGGCGGCACCAGGCCATGCGCCGCCTTGCCGGCACGCCCCGCCTACAATAGCGCCATGCGCGCTGTTCACCTCTTTTTGCTGCTGGGCCTGACCGCCAGCCCCCTGCTGGCCCAGACCCCCCCTTCAATTGCCCCTCAAGGCAATGCAGACAAGCGCGAGCAACTCCCAAATCCAGAGAAACTGGACGGCCGCAAGAACCAGCGCACCGAACGCATTCGCGTGGAAGACGAGGGCAGCCGCGTGGACGAACTGCGCGTGGGCGGCCAGACCCAGAGCATCACCGTTCAACCCAAGACGGGCGACCTGCCCGAATACGAAGTGCAGTCCCCCGACGGAGCGCGCAGCCGGGCCGGCAGCCGCAACGGCGCCGAGACCAACACCGCCCCGCGCGTCTGGAACGTCATCAAGTTCTGACACGGCGCGCTGGCTGCCTTCCTTTTCTATTTTCTATCCCGTATCTGCGCTGAGCGATGGCCGTTTTTACCGAAGTCTCGACGAATGAGGCGCGCGAACTGCTGCGCCGTTTGCAACTGGGTGACCTGGTGGCGCTGCGCGGCATCGAGGGTGGCATCGAGAACACCAACTACTTTCTCACCAGCGACCAGGGCGAATTCGTGCTCACGCTGTTCGAGCGGCTCACCGCCGAACAGCTGCCGTTCTACCTGCACCTGATGAAGCACCTGGCCCACCACGGCATGCCGGTGCCCGATCCGCAAGCCGACCAGAACGGCGACATCCTGCACACCGTGTGTGGCAAGCCTGCGGCCGTGGTGAACAAGCTGCGCGGCAAGAGCCAGCTGACGCCGCAGCCCGTGCACTGCGCGGCCGTGGGCACCCTGCTGGCGCGCATGCACCTGGCGGGGCGCGATTTTGACCGGCACCAGCCCAACCTGCGCGGCCTGCCCTGGTGGAATGAAACCGTGCCCGTGGTGCTGCCCCACATCGGCCCGCAGCAGGCCGCCTTGCTGCGCTCCGAGCTCGCCTACCAGAACCATGTGGCCGCATCATCGGCCTACGCTGCGCTGCCGCGTGGTCCGGTGCATGCCGACCTGTTCCGCGACAACGTGATGTTCGATGGCGAAGAGCTCACGGGCTGCTTCGACTTTTATTTTGCTGGCGTGGACACCTGGCTGTTCGACCTGGCCGTCTGCCTGAACGACTGGTGCATCGACTTGGCACAGGGCACCCATGACGCCGACCGCGCCACCCACATGCTCGACGCCTACCAGGCCGTGCGCCCCCTGACGGCGGCCGAACGCGAGTTGCTGCCCGCCATGCTGAGGGCGGGCGCCCTGCGCTTCTGGATTTCGCGGCTGTGGGATTTCTACCTGCCCCGCGAGGCAGCGATGCTCACCCCGCACGACCCCACGCATTTCGAACGCGTTCTGCAAGGCCGCATTGCGCACCCGGTGCACGCCTGAATCCCTTCCACCCGGTGGCCTTTGGGAGCACTGGGTTAAATTCACCGGTGCTGCCCGCCACCCCGGGTGCTGAGCCCTCTCCTGATTGTCAAACCCTCCCCATGAAACTCCACATCGTCCCCGCACGCACCGGCCTGGAATGGGTCAAGCTTGGCATCCGGGCGTTCTGGCGGCAACCCATGGCGCTCGCGGCCCTGTTCTTCATGACCATGGCCGCCATGTCCCTGGCCACCATGATTCCGCTGGTCGGCCCCGCCGTGGCGCTGGCCCTGCTGCCCTCGGCCACGCTGGCCATGATGGTGGCCGCCGCCGAGGCCGTGCAGGGCCGCTTTCCCACGCCTGCCGTACTGCTGGTGGCCTTTCGCACCGGGCGCCAGCGCCTGCGCGACATGCTGGTGCTGGGGGCGCTGTATGCGGTGGGGTTTCTCGCAGTGATGGGCCTTTCAGCACTGATCGACGGCGGGCAGTTTGCCCAGGTATACCTGGGCGGCGCTCCCCTCACCCGCGAGATGGCCGAGACGCCCGCTTTCCAGGGCGCCATGTGGCTGTCCATGCTGCTGTACCTGCCCTTGTCCCTGCTGTTCTGGCATGCGCCGGGCCTGGTGCACTGGCATGGCGTGCCACCGGTCAAAAGCCTGTTCTTCAGCATCGTGGCCTGCCTGCGCAATTTCGGCGCCTTCATGGTCTATGGTCTGGCCTGGATGGGCGTGTTCCTGCTGAGTGGCCTGGTCATCAGCCTGCTGGCAGGCTTGCTGGCCGTGGGCGGCCTCACCGCCGTGGTGGGCGGCATCATGGTCGGCGCGGCCATGATGATGGCAGCCATGTTCTTCACGTCGGTGGTGTTCACGTTCCGCGACTGTTTTGAGCCGCCCGAAAAATCCGGGCCGCAGGCACTGCACAGCCAAGCGTCCGACCCCGCGCCAGGGCCTGACGGCACGGCGTGACAAGTACCGGGCAACGCAGCCTGCTGTCGTAGCGCCCATCTCTGCGGGGAACCCCGCGCTCCGTGACGGCCACGCGCGCGTGCCACCGCGCACCTCCGCCCCCCCTACCGGGCGCTTGCCAGCGCCCGCGCCGCAATAAAAAACCCGCCGACCCGGAGTTGCCAGCCATCTGGCAACCCCAGGCCGGCGGGCCGGCAGGGGATGGAGTTGCAATCGCTCAGGTGCCGATCTTGCCGCCGTCATTCTTGGTGATGACGATGGTGGCCGAGCGGGGGCGTTTGCCTGCACCATAGCCAGCGTTGGACGGCCACTGGCTGGTGTACTTGGTCGGATCGGCCACATCGGCCATCTTGGTGGTTTCGCCCGGGTGCTGGATGTTCACGAAGATCGCCTTGCCGTCCGGCGTTTCGGTCAGGCCGGTAATCTCGCAGCCCTTGGGGCCGACCAGGAAACGCTTGAGGGTGTTCTCCGTGGCGGCCTTGCCCACGGGCGTGACGATGTCGAGCTTGCTGCCATCGGCCTTGGTGTAGCTCAGCGTCTTCTTGGCGCCATCGCCCACGCTGCCGGGCACGGCGGCCAGCATCATGCAGTTCGTGACATCGGTGTAGGCGCCGTCGTCGGTCTGGATCCAGCAGATGCCGGTGGCCTTGCTGAACACCAGGCCGTCGGGGCTGGAGAAGTCCTGGTCGGCCGTCAGTGCCGAAATGTTGACCATGGCCTTGTCGGCACCGGCCTCGGCGCCGAACAGGTACACGTCCCAGCTGAAGCTGGAGACCGAAGCGCCTTCCTTCAGGCGCACCAGGTGGCCGTTGGGGTTGCCGTTCTGTGCGCTGGTGCCCTTCATGTCGGTGTAGACACGGGGATTGGCGGCGTCGGGCAGGTACTGGCCGCTGGTGGGGTTGATGCTGCGGTTGCTGTTGTTGGTCAGCGTGAAGTAGATCTCGCCGTTGGCGGGGTTCACGGCGTTCCACTCGGGGCGGTCCATCTTGGTGGCGCCCACGGCGTCGGCGGCCAGGCGGGTGTTGATGGCGATGTCTGCCGCATCGGCAAAGCTGTAGGTGGTGTAACCCGAAATCGCCGTATTGGTCAGCGCGAGTTCGATCCAGGTGCCCGTGCCATCGGCGTTGAACTTGGCCACATAGAGCTTGCCGCTGTCCATGTACTTGTCACCCACGGCCATGCGGTCGGCAGCGTTGGCATCGGCCGCGCTCCACAGCGCGGTGGAGACAAACTTGTAGATGTATTCGCCGCGCGAATCGTCGCCCATGTATACGGTCAGCGGCTTGCCGGCTTCCACCTTGCCAAACGCTGCGCTCTCGTGTGCGAAGCGGCCCAGCGCGGTGCGCTTCTTGGCCATGCGGGTCTTGTCGTAGGCGTCGATCTCGACGATGTAACCCATGCCGTTCATCTCGTTGCGATAGTCATCGCTGCCGTCCGTCGAAGCGCCCAGCTTGCTGTTGTTCCAGCGCTGGTACTTGTCGTCGATACCGCCCGTTTCCCAGCCATGGCGCGATGTGGCGCCCTGATTGCGGCCATAGCGCTTGAGCGCCGTGACGCTCTTGTCGCCACGGGCTGCGTCGTCGGTCGCGCCGCGGGTGAAGTAGCCAAACCAGTTTTCCTCGCCGGTCAGGAACGTGCCCCACGGCGTCTTGCCGGTGCCGCAGTTGTTCAGCGTGCCACGGGTCCTGGTGCCGTCGGTCGAGTACTTGGTGACCAGTTGCGCATGGCCACGGGCGGGGCCGGCAATTTCGATGGGACTCAGGGAAGTCAGGCGGAAATTCAGCGCAGAGGTGGACACATAGCCCCACTTGTCCGCCGTCTTGGCCACTTCGATCACGGCGATGCCGTGGATATCGGTTTCCTTGTCCACTTCGGCCGCAGGACGTGGCAGGGTCGAGGTGCCGCCATTGGCATGCAGGAAGAAGGACGACAGCTTTTCGTCCGTGGTGGCTTCGTGGTTGATGGCCAGCAGACCGCGCTCGGTGGCGCTGTCGTTGCGCTTGCCGTCGGCACCCAGGCCAAACCATTCCATGCCGTCATGGTGGTCGCCGGCACGCTTGTCGTAGTCGCCATCGGTTCCATCGTTCTTGTAGGCGGCAACGCCTGCGGCCAAGGGGTCGCCCAGTGCAAACAGCACGCTGACGCTATAGCCTGCGGGCACCACCACCGTGTCGGCCAGGCTCTTGGCCACGGCGCCGAAGCCCAGCAGCTTGGCTTCTGGAACGGGATTGGCGTCCGCAATGGGACCATCGCTGCCGCCACAGGCGGTCACGCCAAAACCGCCCAGCACGGCCGTGCCCACCGTGCCCACGCTGCCACGGAGCAGGCCACGGCGCGACAGACGTGCACCCAGCACGGAATCAAACGTAGGGTTGTTGGAGGTGTTGGAATTCTCGTTGTTGAAGTCAAGCGCCTGCTCGGGCGCATCCACGCGGTGGTTCATCGGGGTTCCTTGGGTTGTGGTTTGCAAAACCACTGGAGCGTATGAACCCATCGCGACAACTTCATGACGTTTGCAAGGCATTTTGATGGCAAGCCCACGTGCAGCGCTTGAGTGGCCGTTAGAGCCTGTTGACGATCTCCCAGGGTCGCGCAGCACCGTCGCCAGAAGGTACCGCACTGGGCCGACCCGCTTTGTGCGTCTGCCGCTATTGCCCTGAACACGGTGCTTTTTGTATTCAACGTCCCGCTTGGTGCGGCAATGCAGCCTCCGTCATCAACGCGCGGCTGTGTCCTTGCTGCGGTGCTCATGCAGGTGCACCCGGTCGTCCACGCTGGAGAAAATCACGGCAAACACGATGCCCAGCGCCGCGCCCAGAATGGTGTCCAGCACGCGCTCGACCGGCATGCTCGCGGCCACGGTGGGCGACGCCAGGTAGGTCATGAGCAGCGCCATGGGCGTCACCGTGATCTGGCCCAGGGCGTAGTTATAGCCAATGACCACCTCGGTCAAAAACTGGAACGCCACGATCGCGGCCACCACGACCCAGAACGATGGCTGTTGCGCGAGCATGGCCCAGACGATGAACGAGCCCACGATGGTGCCGGCCATGCGCTGCAGCGCGCGGTTCATGGTGATGTGCAGGTGCCCGCCCTGCAACACCGACACCGCACCGATCGCCGCCCACGCCGGATGCTGCCAGCCGGCCATGAAGGCAATCCAGGCGGCCAGTGCGGCGCAGGCCGTGATGCGCCCCGCTGCAATCCACTGGTGCGACCAGGGCGCCACATGCGCGGGCGGCAAGCGCAGGGCCTGGAGCTCGGTGGCACGCCACCGGTCCGTCACGAGGCAGGTCAGCACCGCCACCCCACCGCCGGCAAGGGTGGCCAGCACCCGGGCCAGCACCTCGGCGCCACTGCCCACGGGATGGTAGGCCGCCCCGGCGGCAAACACGATGATCACCGCCCCGGGCCCGCCCAGGCCCCACCACGACACCGCCACGGTGGCCGCGCCGGCCACCAGGGCCAGCGCGAACACCATCATCCACGGTAGCGCGCCCGCCCACGATGCGAGCGAAGGCACCAGCACCCCCAGCGCCAGCAGCAGCGCGCAGATCACAACGATGCGCATGCGCCGCTCCACCGTGGCAAAGCGCCCGAACAGGGCCGCCAGCGCGCCCAGCGAGGCAAAACCCACCAGCTGGGGCCAGGGCGAGAAATACGTGGCCACGATGGCTAGCAACACCGCCAGCGCGGCCTGAAAGCCGGCAATCGCAAAGATACGCGGCGAAGGCGGCGCGCCGATGGTCATGCTCTCCCGCCACTGCGCCGGGCTGACGAGGTGGCGCGCCGAGCTGCCGTGCGAGGCGCCGCGACGGCGTCGGGATCTCGTTGCAGATGCGTTTTTATCGATCATAGGTGCTCCATCGTGGGCAACGGGGTTCACTCCACCACCGTCAGCTTGGCCACCGACAGCGCCAGCCACTTGGTGCCGTGGCGCGGAAAATTGACCTGCGCGCGCGCGTCGTCGCCCTGGCCTTCGATGGCCAGCACCTTGCCTTCGCCGAACTTGGTGTGGAACACGTTGGTGCCCGCGCGCAGGCCATGCGAAGGCGCGGCTTTCTGCACCGGCACCGGTGGGCTGGCGAAGGTTTCTGGCTTGAAACCCAATGAGTTTCTGGCACTGGCTGGATAGGTGCCTCCAGCTCCTGAATTGGGAGCATACGAGCCAAAACCCTGCTGCCTGGGCGTGATCCACTTGAGGGCGCCCTCGGGCAGTTCGTCGAAAAAGCGGCTCTTGATGTTGTAGCGCGTCTGGCCATGCAGCATACGCGTCTGCGAGTGGCTCAGGTACAGGCGCTTGCGCGCGCGGGTGATGGCCACGTACATCAGGCGGCGCTCTTCCTCCAGGCCATCACGGTCACTGGCGGAGTTCTCGTGGGGGAACAGGCCCTCCTCCATGCCGCCGATGAACACGCCGTCAAACTCCAGGCCCTTGCTGGCGTGCACGGTCATGAGCTGCACGGCGTCCTGCCCGGCCTGGGCCTGGTTGTCGCCCGCTTCGAGAGCGGCATGGGTCAGGAACGCGGCCAGGGGCGAGAGGGTTTCGCCGGTGTCGGCATCCACCATGCCGGGCACGGGGGGTTTCAGGGGTTCGTCGAGCACTGGCGCATTCGGGTCCAGCCCTTGGCTCACGGCACTTTGGGTGAGCGGCGTGCCATGCTCGTCCAGCGGCAAGGCCACCGCATCGCGGCCAAAGCCTTCCTGCGTGACAAAGCTCTCGGCGGCGTTGACGAGTTCTTCCAGATTTTCGATGCGGTCCGCGCCTTCCTTCTCGGTGCGGAAGTGCTCCACCAGCCCCGTGGATTCGAGCATCTGCTCGATGATGCCGCGCAGGTTCAGGCCCTGGGTCTGCTCGCGCAGCACGTCCACCATGGCCACAAACGCGCCCAGGTTGGCGCCCGCCTTGCCGGGCACGGCGCTCACCGCGTCATGCAGCGAGCAGCCCGCGGCGCGGGCCGCGTCCTGCAGCACCTCGATGCTGCGCACACCAATGCCCCGCGGCGGAAAGTTGACCACGCGCGTGAAGCTGGTGTCGTCGTGCGGGTTCTCCAAGAGGCGCAGGTAGGCCAGCGCGTGTTTGATTTCGGCGCGCTCGAAGAATCGCAGGCCGCCGTACACGCGGTAGGGCACGCTGGCATTGAACAGCGCCGATTCGATCACCCGGCTTTGCGCATTGCTGCGGTAGAGCACGGCGATTTCCTTGCGCTCGAAGCCGTCGTTGCGCACCAGCTGCTTGATCTCATCCACCATCCACTGCGCCTCGGCCAGGTCGGAGCTGGCCTCGTACACGCGCACGGGCTCGCCCGCGCCCTGCGTGGTGCGCAGGTTCTTGCCCAGGCGGCGGCTGTTGTGGCTGATGAGGTGGTTGGCCGAGTCGAGGATGTTGCTGTAGCTGCGGTAGTTCTGCTCCAGCTTGATTTGCTGCTTGACATCAAACTCGCGCACGAAGTCGGTCATGTTGCCCACGCGCGCGCCACGGAAGGCGTAGATGCTCTGGTCGTCGTCGCCCACGGCGATCACGCTGCCCCGCGCCTCGTAGCGCCCATTCACCTCGTTGCCCGCCAGTTGCTTGAGCCAGGCGTACTGCAGCTTGTTGGTGTCCTGGAACTCATCGACCAGGATGTGCTGGAACCGGCGCTGGTAGTGCTCGCGGATGGGGTCGTTGTCGCGCAGCAGCTCGTAAGACCGCAGCATCAGCTCGCCAAAGTCCACCACGCCTTCGCGCTGGCATTGCTCTTCGTACAGCTGGTAGATCTCGACCTTCTTGCGGCTGTCGCTGTCGTGCGTGGGCACGTCGCCAGGGCGCATGCCCTCTTCCTTGCAGCTGGCGATGAAGTACGACAGCTGCTTGGGCGGAAAGCGCTCCTCGTCCACGTTGTGCTGCTTGCACAGGCGCTTGATGGCCGAGAGCTGGTCTTGCGTGTCGAGGATCTGGAACGACTGCGGCAGCCCCGCTGCCTTGTGGTGCGCGCGCAGCAGCCGGTTGCACAGGCCGTGGAAGGTGCCGATCCACATGCCACGCACGTTCACCGGCAGCATCGCCGACAGGCGGGCCACCATTTCCTTGGCGGCCTTGTTGGTGAAGGTGACGGCCAGGATGCCGCCAGGCGTGGCGTAGCCGTTTTGCAGCAGCCAGGCGATGCGGGTGGTCAGCACCCGGGTCTTGCCCGAGCCCGCCCCCGCCAGGATGAGCGCATGGCCTGCGGGCAGCGTGACGGCAGCCAGTTGCTCGTCGTTCAGGTTGGCCAGGAGGGGCGATGCGGCCGAGGCCGCACCGGCGTGTGGGGGCACCAGAGGTTCTGGCGCGCCGGAAAACGGGTCTTGTGGGAACATGGGGCCATTGTAGAAAGCACCCCGCCCATCCATGAGAAACCTGGCCGTCACCCTGACCGCCCTGCTGGCACTGCACAGCCCCCCGCTGGCGGCGCAGGCCAGTTGCAGCAGCGACGGCGCACCGCCCCCCGTGGCCTTGTTTGAACGCTTCATCAGCGCCGACTGCGAGGCCTGCTGGAGTGATCCCGCCACGCCGGCGCCCGGTTCGGGCGCGCTGGTGCTGGACTGGATCGTGCCCGGCACCCTGGGCGACGATGCACCGCTGTCGGCCGCCGCCAGCGCGGATGCCCTGGGCCGTTTGCAGGCGCTCGGGCGCCAGGTGCCTGCCACCACCGATGTGCACACCGCACCGGTAGCGGGCGCATCCTCTGGGCGGCTGCGTGTGGCGCATGGCATGGCCTTCAACGACTACCAGGGCACCTCCATCGCATTCACGCCGGTGCGGGCGGCGGCTGGGCGCGACGCGCCACCGGCCCCGTGGCACTTTTTCCTGCTGCTGGTGGAAACCGTGCCTGCAGGTACCGAGGGCTCGCCCGTGGCCCGGAATATTGCCCGTAACCTGCTCCAGGGCCTATGGAATCAGCGCGAGCAGCCATCACCAGCAGACCCAAAGCGCTGGATGGAGGCACGCCCCATGCGCATCCCCGAAGGCGCCCGGCCCGAACGCCTGCGCGTGGTGGGCTGGGTGCAGGATGCGCAAGGGCGGGTTGTGGCTGCTGCGCAGTCGCACTGCGGGGCGCAGCCGGGCGGCCAGCAGGGCCATGACGGAAATCCCGCGCGCGGGTAGAATCAATCACCGGGCCCAAGTTTCTTGCAGCCCGGTTTTTTGTGCCTGCGCACCGCAGGGCC
Source organism: Acidovorax sp. JHL-9 (assembly GCF_000426205.1). Classification (NCBI taxonomy): domain Bacteria; kingdom Pseudomonadati; phylum Pseudomonadota; class Betaproteobacteria; order Burkholderiales; family Comamonadaceae; genus Acidovorax; species Acidovorax sp. JHL-9. Next base: position 124,923 of record NZ_AUEX01000009.1, on the reverse strand, counting down.
CGGTGCAGCCACCACGCCAGCACCCACGAAGCCGGTTTTCAAGCCAAGCGCCCATCGCGCCGGAAATCCTTCCGCCGCGACCCTTTCACAGGAGCTTGGAATCTCATGGAAATCTTCGACTACGACAACGTTCTTTTGCTGCCGCGCAAATGCCGCGTGGAAAGCCGCTCGGAATGCGACGCCAGCGTGGAACTGGGCGGCCGCTCATTCCGCATCCCGGTGGTGCCGGCCAACATGAAGACGGTAGTGGACGAAAAGATCTGCACCTGGATGGCACAGAACGGCTACTTCTATGTCATGCACCGGTTTGATCTGGACAACCTGCAGTTTGTGCGCGACATGCACGCCAAGGGTTGCTACGCATCGATCTCGCTGGGCGTCAAAAAACCCGATTACGACACCGTGGACCAGCTGGTGGCCGAGGGGCTGTGCCCCGAATACATCACCATCGACATCGCCCACGGCCATGCCGACACGGTGAAGGCCATGATCGGCTACCTCAAGGAAAAGCTGCCCCGGGCCTTCGTGATTGCAGGCAACGTGGCCACGCCCGAAGCCATCATCGACCTGGAAAACTGGGGCGCCGATGCCACCAAGGTGGGGGTGGGCCCGGGCAAGGTGTGCATCACCAAGCTCAAGACGGGCTTTGGCACGGGCGGCTGGCAGCTGAGCGCGCTCAAGTGGTGCGCGCGCGTGGCCACCAAGCCCATCATCGCCGACGGCGGCATCCGCAGCCATGGCGACATCGCCAAGAGCATCCGTTTTGGCGCCACCATGGTGATGATCGGCTCGCTGTTCGCGGGCCACGAGGAGTCGCCCGGCAAGACCGTGGAGGTGGACGGCGAACTGTTCAAGGAGTACTACGGATCGGCCAGCGATTTCAACAAGGGTGAATACAAGCATGTGGAAGGCAAGCGCATCCTGGAGCCCATCAAGGGCAAGCTGGCCGAGACACTGATCGAGATGGAGCAGGACGTGCAAAGCTCCATCAGCTACGCGGGCGGCACCAAGCTGATGGACGTGCGCAAGGTCAACTACGTCATCCTGGGCGGCGACAACGCGGGCGAACACCTGCTGATGTAGGCCGCGCGCCCGGCGGCGGGCGCGTGCAATGCGGCACTGCAAGCTCGCTGACAGGGAGCGCCAGCGAAAAAGACCATGATGGCGGCATAAAAGTAGCTGCCAAGGATGCGCCCATGACCACCACACCGCTTCGCATTGCTGTTCTCGGCATTGGCATGATGGGTCTGCCCATGGCTCGGCGCCTGTGCGCGGCGGGCCACCAGGTGCACGCCTGGAACCGCACCCGCGCCAAGGCCGATCCGCTGGCATCCGCGGGCGCCACGGTGCATGACACCCCTGTGGATGCAGTCCGCAGCGCCGACTTCATCATCAGCCTGCTGGAAAACGGCCCCGCAGTGGACCAGGTGCTGTTCGAAATGGGCACGGCACGGGCCATGCGTGCGGGCGCCCTGTTCATCGACATGGCATCAATACAACCCCGGGAAGCCCGCGACCACGCGGCCCGCCTCGATGAACTGGGGCTGGCCCATCTCGATGCACCAGTGTCCGGCGGCACGGTGGGCGCCGAAAACGGCACGCTGGCCATCATGGCCGGCGGCCGGGCGCAGGATTTTGCGCGCGCACAGCCCCTCTTCGCCATTTTTGGCCGCGCCACCCATGTGGGGCCCCACGGCGCCGGCCAGTTGGCCAAGCTGGCCAACCAGATGATCGTGGGCATCACCATTGGCGCGGTGGCAGAAGCACTGCTGTTTGCCGCCAAGGGCGGTGCCGACATGGCCAAGGTGCGGGAAGCCATCGGCGGCGGCTTTGCCGACAGCCGGATTCTTCAGCTGCACGGCCAGCGCATGGTGGACCGCGACTTTGCACCACGCGGGCGCATGACGGTGCAACTCAAGGATCTGGACAACGCCCTGATCACCGCCCGTGAAATCGGTTTCGACGCCCCCATCACCACACTGTTCGAGGCGCTGTACAAGGACGGCATCGAGCACGGACTGGGCCAGCTGGACCACAGCGGCCTGTTTGTGGAGCTGGCGAGTCGCAACGCCATGCAATAATTTTTTCGTGATGCCTTGTCAGCACGAGAAAAAATGGTGCATAATTCGAGGCTCAGCAGCAACGCTGAAAGATTAAATAGTTTGGGTTCTTAGCTCAGTTGGTAGAGCAGCGGACTCTTAATCCGTAGGTCGAGTGTTCGAGTCACTCAGGACCCACCAAACTGGAAAGCCCCGCCTTCTTCAAGATGGCGGGGCTTTTTTATTTACCGGGCCTGCCAGGCCGACTGCATCGGCACGCGATGCGCCGGCACCTGCCCCATGGATCGACCCAGCTGCTGCGCCACCCCCAGGTGAAATCGCTCGTTGATAATGGACCGGCCCGGCACCGATCATGACGCCCCCGTCGTTTCCGGCCCCCTCTCGATCCATTGACTCCACCACTCCATGAACCCACAAGCCCGCCTGCTATGGCCTGCACCCCAATGGGCGCTGGCCGTGCTGCTGGCTGTGCTGGGCATGCTCGGACCCTTTTCGATCGATACCTACCTTCCCGCGTTCTCGGGCATTGCTTCTGCCCTGGGAGCCACGCCGGTGGAGATGCAGCAGACGCTGTCTGCCTATCTGTTCGGCTTTGCCTTCATGAATCTGTTTCATGGCGCGCTGGCGGATAGCTTTGGCCGCAGACCTGTCGTATTGACCGGTATTGCGATGTTCACGCTGGCATCGGCCGGCTGCGCGCTTTCTCAGACCATTGGACAACTGGTGGTCTTCCGCGCGCTGCAGGGCCTGTCTACCGGCGCCGGCATCGTGGTGTCGCGCGCTGTCATTCGCGACATGTTTCCGCCCGCCCAGGCGCAGAAGGTCATGAGCCAGGTCACCATCTACTTCGGTGTCGCGCCAGCCATTGCCCCGATCGTTGGCGGCTGGCTGTTTGTGCATCTGGGCTGGCACAGCATCTTCTGGTTCCTGACATTGGTGGGTGTGGCGCTCTGGATCGCCAACCTGCGCTTCCTGCCCGAAACCCTGCAAGCGGACCAGCGCCAGCCCTTCAACATACCGCACCTCCTGCGGGGATACTGGGAACTGGGTTCGAGCATGCGTTTTCTCCTGCTGGCCCTCGCCAGCGGTGTGCCATTCAATGGCATGTTTTTGTATGTGCTGTCGGCCCCCGCCTTTCTGAGCGGCCACCTGGGGCTGGCACCTACCCAGTTTTTCTGGTTCTTTGGCCTGACCATCTGCGGCATCATGGGCGGCGCATGGCTGAGCGGTCGGCTGGCAGGACGCATTGCGCCCAAGCGGCAGATACGGCATGGCTTCGCGATCATGTGCGTGGTTGCGGTTGCCAATGTGGTCGCGAATACCGTTTTTGCAGCGCATGCGAGCTGGGCACTCCTACCCGTCGCCCTGTTCGCTTTTGGCTGGGCACTGATGGTGCCGGTGGTCACCCTGCTGGTACTGGATCTGTACCCGCACCGACGTGGCATGGCATCGTCCTTGCAAGCATTTGTGGGCTCTGCCGCCAATGGCGTGGTGGCCGGCGTGGTGGCCCCATTGGTGATGCACTCCACGGTATGGCTGGCTGTGGCGTCGCTGATGATGATGGGCGTCGGCATGCTGGCCTGGATCTGCGTGCACCATCGCTGGCCCGAGATTGGACGCAGCACCCCCGGGCATGGTTGACGGCACTGGCATGCTCCACTGCCAGCTGCCCTTCCACAATCGACCGGAATATCCCGCCCCCTTGAACGACCCACGACACAGATGACGCACCCAACCGGGCTCGACACAGATCGATGAAATGGGATCGATGAAATAGCCCAGTTGCTGCGCACGACCGATGCGTTCATGGCGCGCATCGGCCGGACCACCGCCACCGATGGCGAACAAAAAAGGGCTGACTCCTTGCGGAGCCAGCCCTTTTGAACGCTTGTCAGGGCGTCTGGGCAGCCAAATCAGCGTGCAGGGCGCGCAGGGCGCTTGCGGGCATCATGGGGAGCAAAAGGCTTGCCACCACCAGCGCCGGCTGGCTTGGAGAAAGCAGGCTTGCGGGGAGCGAAATCACCGCGGGGTGCGCCGGCGTCGCCACGGGGGGCAAAGCCACCACGGCCCGCATCGCCAAAGCCGGGCTTGCGGCCGTAGCCCTCGCTGTCGCGACGGGGGGCGCCGAAGCCGCCACGGTCATCACGGCCGGCATAGCCGCCGTTGCCACCCTGGTAGCCATCCCGGGGAGCGGAAGCACCACGGTTGTCGCTGCCACGGCCAGCGAAACCGCCGCCAAAGCCACCCCCGAAACCGCCACGGTCATTGCCACCGCGTGCGGGACCGCCAAAGCGGCCACGCGACGGGTTGTCACGGTTGTCGTAAGAACGGCCCGGGGCGCCACGGCCACCACCGAAATCGCCACCGCGTGGCGCCTGGGGCGAGCGCTGCGAAGGCTCCATGCCGGCAATGACGTCCGACTTGAACTGCTGGCGGCTGTAGCTTTCGATGTCGAAGATCTTGCGGCGGTCGCGGAACTCGGCAAAGGTGATCGCCAGGCCATCGCGACCGGCACGGCCCGTGCGGCCAATGCGGTGGGTGTAATCCTCGGCCTTCATGGGCAGGCCGAAGTTGAACACGTGGGTGATGGTGGGCACGTCGATGCCGCGGGCCGCCACATCGGTGGCCACCAGGATCTGCACCTGGCCAGCGCGCAGCGCCATCAAGCGGCGGTTGCGCAAGCCCTGGCTCAGGGCGCCGTGCAGTGCCACGGCCGAGAAGCCTTCTTGCTGCAAGTCATTGGCCAGGCCGTCGCACTCCACCTGGGTGCTGGCAAACACGATGGCCTGGTTGATGGTGGTGTCGCGCAACCAGTGGTCCAGCAGCTTGCGCTTGTGCTGGGCGTTGTCGGCCCAGTACAGCACCTGCTTGATGTTGGCGTGCTTCTCTTGCGGAGAATCGATGGTCACCTTCTGCACGGACGAGCCGCCGTCGTGCATCACGCGCATGGCCAGTTGCTGGATGCGGGGTGCAAAGGTGGCACTGAACATCATGGTCTGCTTGCGCTGGCTGGTCAGCTGGTTCAGTTCGGCCAGGTCGTCCGAGAAGCCCAGGTCGAGCATGCGGTCAGCTTCGTCAACCACCAGGAACTGCACCTTGTCGAGCTTGATCTGCATCGAGCGCTGCAGGTCCAGCAGGCGGCCGGGGGTGGCGACCACGAGGTTGGCGTTCTGCAGCTTGGCGATCTGCAGCTGGTAAGGCATGCCACCCACCACGTTGGCCACGCGCAGGCCGCGGCAGTGCTTGACGAGGTCGATGGCGTCGTGCGCGACCTGCTGCGCCAGTTCACGCGTGGGGCACAGGATCAGGGCGCCAGGGGTGGCGGCCTTGAAATTGCGCGAGTTGGTGGGGTCCTTGCGCTTGGCGCGCTTGGGAGCGGGCTCGCCCCGGGCAGCGGCTTCGGCCACAGCACGCTCGAAGGCGGCGCGTTCTTCGGCTTCGGCCTCGGCCTGTTGCTGGATCAGCGTGTTCAGCACGGGCAGCAGGAAAGCAGCGGTCTTGCCGGAACCGGTCTGGCTGGAGACCATCAGGTCGATGAACTTGGTGGCGTCGTTGCCACCACCCATGGCCAGAGGAATGGCCTTGCGCTGCACGCTGGTAGGCTGGGTGTAGCCCAGATCGGCCACAGCTTGCACCAGTTCAGGCGCCAGTCCCAACTCGATGAAACCATTGGGCTCGGCAGTGACAGCCTCGCTGGTGGATTCCACAGAAGATTCAAGGGTAGGCTGCACGGCAATATCGGCAGCAATAGAAGTATCGGCAGGCGCGAAATCGCCCTGCACCAAAGAGGTGTCGGTCATGAATTTTTCTCTCACGAAGACGTTCGCAGGCGTAACCCGCGATGGCTTCGTCAATGGTTAAAAAACATCAACCATCAAACGAAACCTGCATGCGCTCTGGGCGGCATGCGGGTGGGCGTTGTTCGCCAGTCCTGCGCTGTCTGAGACAGCCGGCTGGCAAGCCCGGTGTGTGAGGGGAGATGCACAATCTGCGTACAGTTTCCTGCGCAGCCAGCGATTGTCGCACAGTTAAGGGTTTCCCCGCAAGCCCTCTTTGAATTGCACCCGCATGCCGGGCCATCAAACTGTCACTCGCCCGGCAATGCGGCGCCCGGCCGTCGTCAGACGGACAGCAGGTTCTTGCGATAGTGCGCCAGTTCGTCGATGCTCTCGTGCACATCGGCCAGCGCGGTGTGCTTTTGCGCCTTCTTGAAGCTGCTGTAGGCCTCGGGCTTCCAGCGCCTGGCCAGTTCCTTGAGGGTGCTCACGTCCACATTGCGGTAGTGAAAGAAGCGCTCCAGCTTTGGCATGTAGCGCACCAGAAAGCGCCGGTCCTGGCCGATGCTGTTGCCGCACATGGGCACCGTGCCCTTGGGCACGTAACGGGCCAGGAAATCCAGGATCTGCTGCTCGGCCTCGGCCTCGGTCACCGTAGAGGCCTTCACCTTGTCGATCAGGCCGCTACGGCCATGCGTGCCCTTGTTCCAGGCATCCATCCTGTTCAGCAGTTCATCCGCCTGGTGAATGGCCAGCACCGGGCCTTCGATGCGGGGCTCCAGCTGGGGGCCGGTCACGATCACGGCAATCTCCAGCAAGCGGTCGGTATCGGGCTCCAGGCCGGTCATTTCGCAGTCCAGCCAGACCAGGTTCTGGTCCGATTTGGAAAGCACGGGGGGTACGGGGTTGTTGGCTTCAGACATGGCGCGCATTGTCGCTGATGGCCTAAACTCGCCCCCTCATGCCCACGCCCGACGCTTTTTCGCCCTCCACCGCACTCACATTCGCCTTTGCTGCGATCGTCTGCGCTGGCCTGCTGCTCAAATTCTGGCTAGCCTCCCGCCAGATTCGCCATGTGGCCGAGCACCGGTCCAGCGTGCCCGAGGCCTTTGCCACGCGCATTGCGCTGGCCGCCCACCAGAAGGCCGCCGACTACACCATCACCAAGGCACGTTTTGGCCTGCTGGAGATGGCGCTCGGCGCCGCTGTCTTGCTGGGCTGGACGCTGCTGGGCGGCCTGGACGCCCTGAACCAGGCGCTGCTGGGCGCCCTGGGTGGCGGCATGGTGCAGCAACTGGCCCTGCTGGGGGCCTTCGTGGTCATCAGTGCCGCCATCGACCTGCCGGTAACGCTGTACCAGACCTTCGTGATCGAGCAGCGTTTCGGCTTCAACAAGATGACGCTGGCCCTGTGGCTGGCCGATCTGGCCAAATCGGCCCTCGTGGGCACCCTCATCGGTCTGCCCATTGCAGCGCTGATCCTGTGGCTGATGGGCGCTGCCGGGCCCTTGTGGTGGCTGTGGGCCTGGGGCCTGTGGATGGGCTTGAACCTGCTGCTGATGGTGCTGTACCCCACCTTCATCGCGCCGCTGTTCAACAAGTTCCAGCCGCTCGAAGATGAATCGCTCAAGGCCCGCGTCACGGCGCTGATGCAACGTTGCGGCTTTGCGGCCAAAGGGCTGTTCGTCATGGATGGCAGCCGCCGCAGCGCCCATGCCAATGCCTATTTCACCGGCTTTGGCGCCGCCAAGCGCGTCGTTTTCTATGACACCCTGCTGCGCCAGCTCTCCCCGGGCGAAGTCGAAGCCGTGCTGGCCCATGAGCTCGGGCACTTCAAGCACCGCCATATCCTCCAGCGCGTGGCGAGCCTGTTTGCCCTGAGCCTGGTCGGTTTTGCCCTGCTCGGCTGGCTGTCCACCCAGGTGTGGTTTTATACCGGGCTGGGCGTGCGCCCCAATATCTCGCTGGACCTGTCCGTGGCTGCCGCGCCCAACGATGCGCTGGCCCTGCTGCTGTTCCTGCTGGCGGTGCCTGTTTTCACGCTGTTCATTGCGCCCCTGTTTGCCCAGTTGTCGCGCCGCCACGAATTTGAAGCCGACGCGTATGCGGCATCCCAGGCCAGCGGTGCCGATCTTTCTTCGGCGCTGCTCAAACTTTACGAAGACAACGCCTCCACACTCACCCCCGACCCGGTGTATGTGAAGTTCTACTACTCGCATCCGCCCGCTTCCGAGCGGCTGGCCCGCATGCCCTCACCTGCCCGACCATGACATCGATGTTAAAGAAAAAAGACTGGTCAGCGCTTACCCGCCGTGCGCTGACAGCCACAGAAATTGTGGCCAATCTGGCCAAGATCGAGGGCTGGTCCCTGAGCGGCGATGGCGCCCAGGTGGCCATCGAAAAGACCTTTCATTTCGCCAACTACTACGAGACCATCTCGTTCGTGAATGCCGTGGCCTTCGTGGCCAACGCGCAAGACCACCACCCCGATCTGTCGGTGCACTACAACCGTTGTGTGGTGCGCCTCAACACCCACGACGTGCAGGGCATCTCCGCCACCGACTTCGATTGCGCAGCCCGATTCGACGCCCTGCTGGCATGAACCCTGCCAATCGTCCGCATGACTGAACGCAGCGCCCTGATGGAAGGTTTTGTGGTGGCCGGCCACGGGCGCCACTGCATGGTGGAAACCGCCGATGGGCAGCGCCGCATCTGCCATCCGCGGGGCAAGAAGAACCAGGCCGTGGTGGGCGACCGGGTGCTGTGGCAAGCCCCTCCACAGGGCCAGGGCGAGGAAGGCACCATCGAAAAGGTGCTGGAGCGGCGCAACCTGTTCTACCGCCAGGACGAGATCCGCACCAAGTCCTTCGCCGCCAATCTCGACCAGATCCTGATCCTGATCGCAGCCGAACCGGTGTTCTCGGAAAGCCAGTTGGCCCGCGCATTGATCGCCGCAGAAGCAGCTGGCATCAAGCCCCTGATCGCGCTCAACAAGAGCGATCTGGTGGAGCCCTTTGCCCGCGCCTGGGAGCGCCTGCTGCCTTACCGCCACATGGGGGGCGGGCACCACTATGGCGTGCTGCCGCTGTCGTTGTCGATGTCGGGCGACGTGGACCGCGCCTTGCTCATGCAACACCTGCAGGGCAAGACCACGCTGGTGCTGGGTCCCTCGGGGTCAGGCAAGAGCACGCTGATCAACCTGCTGGTGCCGGGCGCCAGCGTGCTGACAGGCGAGATTTCACAGGCACTGAACTCGGGCAAGCACACCACCACCAGCACCAACTGGTACTGGGTGGACAGCGCCCGCACCACCGCCCTAATTGATTCGCCGGGTTTTCAGGAGTTCGGCCTGCAGCACATCGCTCCCATGCAACTCGCATCCTGCATGCCCGACATCGCCGTCCACGCCACCGACTGCAAGTTCTACAACTGCAGCCATCTGCACGAACCGGGTTGCGGCGTGATTACAGCACTCGAAAAGAATGCCAGCGCAGAGGGAATCAGCGCAAATCGCTATAAGATTTATAGCGATTTATTCGCCGAATTGAGCCACACGCGCTACTGAATCACACCCCACACCTCGGCCACCTGGCCAGGGGACGGCCATCAGCCCAGCAAGCGCGCCAGGGTCAGCAGCGCCAGCAGCAGCATCCACACCACCACCGAGCGCCAGACCAGGCCCACCACGCTGCGCAGATGCACCACCTCCGGCTCGCGACCGGGGGTGCTGTCGCTGTCGCCCATGTCGGCCTCGATTTCCAGTCCCTGGGGTGTCTTCGGATCGGCGCGGGCAGGCAGGGCCTCGCCGCCCAGCTGCACATTGATGGCGCCTGCGGTGGCGGCCAGCACCACGCCGTCGTTGTCACTGGGAAAGCGCTGCGCATGAAAACGCCAACCCTCGATGGCCTCCTCAAAACTGCCCACCACCGCAAAGCTCAAGGCCGTCATGCGCACGGGCAACCAGTCCACCAGGGTCCAGGCCTGGGCCGAGGCTTGCTGCAATGCCGCGCTGGCGGGCTGGACGCCAGTACGTTCCTTGTACTGCCAATAGCGCGAGACAAATTCTGCCAGCCGGTACAGCACCGCACCCGTGGGCCCCAGACCCAGCGCTGCCAGCACGGAAAACCACGCCAGCACGCCGAACACATGGCGGTGCGCCGACAGTACCGAATATTCGATCACATGGCGCACGATCTCGCTGCGCGGGAGCGCGCCGACATCCACCTGCTGCCAGTCGGCCAGGCGCTCGCGCGCCCGGTCTTCATCGCCCTCCTCCAGCGCATCGCGGATGCCGGTGAAATGGTGGCTGAACTGGCGAAAGCCCAGCGTGACATACAGCACCGCCACACTCCACACCACCGCAAACGGCCAGCCCAACCCCAGCAGCAGCAACCAGTGGACAGCCAGTGTGACCAGCGCCGGCACCAGCACGGCCAGGCTCCAGGCCACCCAGCCGTGGTGAGGCTTGCCCGCGTCGAAATTGCGGCTGACCGACAGAGCCCACGCGCGCAGTCCCGCGTGGATGGGGTTGGTGCGGGCCAGAGGGCGGGCCTGCTCGATCAGCAGAGCGAACAGGATGGCAAAGAAACTCATGGAGGGCAATGATACTGGGGCTGCGCGCCTTTGGATCATGCGGGCGCCGGCCCCTCCATCACGCCTGCATGAATCGATAGAAATTGCGCAGCATGCCGGCAGTAGCGCCCCAGATAAACCGGTTTTTGGTGCCATCCTGGTAAGGCATGGAGAACCATTCCCGGTGCACGCCTTGCCACTCGAAAACATGGCGCTGGTGATGGGCAGGATTGAGCAGGAACGCCAGCGGCACCTCGAACACATCCGCCACCTCGTAGGGGTTGGGATGCAGCACGCAGTCCGGTTGCACCAGCGCCACCACCGGCGTGATGATGAATGAGGAGCCGGTGACATAGGTGGGCAGCACGCCCAGCACCTCGACAAAGCGCCGCGCCAGCCCGACCTCTTCCTCGGCCTCGCGCAAAGCCGTGTCGGACGTGGAGACATCTTCTGGATCTGCCCGCCCACCCGGAAAGGCCACCTGGCCCGAATGGGTGGAAAGATGGGCCGTGCGCTCCGTCAGCAGCACCATGGGCTGTTCGCGCAGCACGATGGGCACCAGCACGGACGCGTGGGCCGGCTCGCGATGCATGAACTTCTTTTCCAGCACCACCTCGGGCGTCCATACAGGCGGGTGGGCAAAACGCGCCCGCAGGGCCTGCGGCGTCTGCGCCTGCACCGGCACTGCGGGCAGGTGCCCATCCACGCCCACCACCGGGACGGCACGCGGGTCGAAATCAGGCAGCGCCGAAAGCGACGCCGGGTTGGCCGATGGAACAGGGGCGGATGAGGGATTCACGACAAGCCTGGAACGCAGACCCAAGGGGGCCGCAAAAAACAAAAAGCCGCTACAGGCGATGCTGTAGCGGCTCCGGTCAGGGATGGCCTGTGCCTTATGCGGCGACGGGTGCAGCCACCTTGGCGCGCGAAGGCAGCTTTTCCTTGATACGTGCCGACTTGCCGCTGCGTTCACGCAGGTAGTACAGCTTGGCGCGGCGCACGTCGCCACGGCGCTTGACTTCAATGCCGGCGATCAGCGGGCTGTAGGTCTGGAACGTACGCTCCACGCCTTCGCCGCTGGAGATCTTGCGCACGGTGAAGCCGCTGTTCAGGCCGCGATTGCGCTTGGCAATCACCACGCCTTCGTAGGCCTGCACGCGCTTGCGCGTGCCTTCGACCACGTTCACGCTCACGATGACCGTGTCGCCAGGGGCGAACACGGGAATGGTCTTGTTCAAGCGGGCGATTTCTTCCGCTTCCAGGGTCTGGATCAGGTTCATTTGGGTATCCAACGATCTTGTCCGCGCCAAAAATGGCAGCGTCGGGATTGACGATTCAGGGTTTCGCGGCAGGCTTTGCAAGCAAAGCCACTGGGCAAAACGGCCGGCCAGAGGATCGAAAAGCCTTTGATTATAGCAATTCAACCCAGCTTGGCCAAGACCGCCTCATCGGCGGGCGCCAGGCGCCCTGCCTTGCGTGCGACATCGATCAGGTCGGGACGGTGCTTTGCCGTGGTGGCCAGGCGCTGATCACGGCGCCAGCGCTCAATCTGCGCGTGGTGCCCGGACATCAGCGGCGCGGGCACCGGGCGACCCTGCCATTCGTCGGGGCGGGTGTAGTGGGGGCAATCGAGCAGGCCGTCGAGCGCCGGGTTGAAACTGTCGAGCTGGTGGCTGCCCTCGTCATGGAGCACCCCTGGCTGCAGCCGCGCCACGGCATCGAGCAAGGCCATGGCCGCAATTTCACCGCCCGAGAGCACGAAGTCACCCAAACTCATCTGCAGATCGACATGGGCGTCGACGAAGCGCTGGTCGATCCCTTCATAACGCCCGCACAGCAACACAGCGCCAGCGCTGGCAGACCAGCGCTCCACCGCGGCATGGTTGAGCGATTCGCCGATGGGCGAAAAAAGCACCAGCGGCGCCTGGCCGTCTTGCGGCTCGCCACGCTCCGCCCGGATGGCTGCAAGGCACCGCGCCAGCGGCTCGGCCAGCATCACCATGCCCGGGCCGCCGCCAAACGGGCGGTCGTCCACTCGCCGGTAGTTGCCCTCGGCATGGTCGCGCGGGTTCCACAGATGCACTGCGACCTGTCCGCTGGCATAGGCGCGGCGGGTCACGCCGCTCACCAGGAAAGGCGCAAACAGCTCGGGGAACAAGGTGATGATGTCAAAGCGCATGGTGCGCGGCGTGCCAGAGCGCAGGCCGGTCAGTAGTCAGGCTGCCAGTCGACCGTGATGCGCTTTTCGGGCAGATCCACCTTGTCGACAAACGCCGACACGAAGGGAATCATGCGCTCCCGGGCCTTGCCGTCCTGCTCGTAGGCCAGCACCAGCACGGTCTGCGGGCCGGTGGACATCAGCTCCTGCACCTGCCCCAGCGCCACGCCTTCACGGTTGAGGACCTGAAGGCCGATCAAGTCAACCCAGTAATACTCGTCCTGCGTGGTGACGGGAAAGCTCGACCGCGGCACGAAGATGCGCGCACCCCGCAAGGCCTCTGCGGCATCGCGGTCATCGATGCCCTGCGCCCAGGCCACCACCGTGTCGGAATGGTCCTTGGCCTGGCGGATCGGCAACAGCACCGTGCCAGAAAACGTCTTGGCACCGCGCTCGGACGGCTGCAGATACCAGTGCTTGGCGGCAAACAGCGCCTCGGGCGTGGTGCTGTGCGACACCACCTTGAACCAGCCCTTGACGCCCCAGGCATCGGCAATGCGCCCGACCTCGACGGCATCGGCAGGGAGTACGGCGGATTCGAGCGACAGGGGTGCAGCCATGGTGTGTCTCGTGCAAAAAGAAAAGGGCGGGTTCCGCCGGGCAAGCCCACGGAACCCGCCCTTTTCGGGGAGCTTTAAGCAGCCTTCTTGGCGGCTTGCTTGATCAGGCGGTCCACCGTGGGCGAGGACTGGGCGCCCACGCTCTGCCAGTAGGTCAGGCGGTCTTGCACGATGCGCAGACCTTCTTCGGTTTCCTTGGCGGTGGGGTTGTAGAAGCCGATGCGCTCGATGAAGCGGCCATCACGGCGCACGCGCTTGTCGGCAACGACGATGTTGAAGAAAGGACGGCCCTTGGAGCCGCCGCGGGAGAGTCGAATGACGACCATGATTTATCCTTCGGGTGGTGAACTCCGGCAACATTTGCCCGGAGCCACAGTGTTCGCAACCATATTCGCAACGCTTGAGACACGCGACATGGCCACCCGGCCAGCGACACGCTGCAAAGCCCGCGATTATATCTATTTGTTCCCATGTCCACCATCCGCCCCAGCACAGACCGCGATATTCCCGCCATCACCGCCATTTACCAGCACCATGTGCTGCACGGCACAGGCACGTTCGAGATCGATCCCCCCTCCGAAGCCGACATGGCAGGCCGCCGCGCCGACGTGCTGGCCAAGGGCCTGCCCTGGCTGGTGGCCGAGAAAGAGGGCCAGGTGCTGGGCTTCGCCTACGCCAACTGGTTCAAACCACGCCCGGCCTACCGTTTCTCGGCCGAAGACTCCATTTACGTGGCCGACAGCGCGCGCGGCATGGGCGTGGGGCGCAAGCTGCTGGCCGCACTGGCGATGCAGGCCGAGGCCGCCGGCGTGCGCAAGCTGCTGGCGGTGATCGGCGACTCGGCCAACGCCGGCTCCATTGGGGTGCACCGGGCGCTGGGGTTTACCGATGTGGGCACCATGCGCTCGGTGGGCTGGAAGTTCGGTGCCTGGCGCGACATCGTGCTCATGGAAAAAGCCCTGGGTGCCGGTGACACCACTTCGCCTGAATAATTGGGGCATGAAAAACAAAACCGTGGCGGCCTGGCTCGCCTTCGTAGGCGGGCCCCTGGGCCTGCACCGCTTCTATCTGCATGGCCTCTCCGACATGCTCGGCTGGCTGCTGCCCATTCCCACCGCCCTGGGCCTGTACGGCATCCAGCGCGTGCAGGCGCTGGGGCAGGACGATCACACCAGCTGGATACTGATACCGCTGCTCGGATTCACCATTGCAGGCTGCGCACTCCAGGCCATTCTGTATGGCCTGACGCCCCCCGAGAAATGGAATGCCCGCTTCAATGCGGCGGCCGCGCCGGATGCGCCTGCCGGCCGCACCCGCTGGGCCACCATTTTTGCCATCGGACTGGCGCTGATGATAGGCACCACCGTGCTGATGGCCAGCCTGGCCTTCAGCTTTCAGCGCTATTTCGAGTACCAGATCGAGGAAGCACGCAAGATCTCGCAGTAAGCACCGATTTCAAGCAAAAAGAGCTGCCAGCGCCTGATTGGGAAGCGCTGGCAGCTCTTTTTTAATAGCGTTTGCGACCTCAGTACAACTGCAGGCTGACCCAGTAAGCCATGGCAGCAACGAACGCACTGGCCGGAATGGTCAACACCCAGGCCCAGATGATGTTGCCCGCCACACCCCAGCGCACCGCGCTGGCGCGCTGCGTGGAGCCCACGCCGACAATCGCCCCGGTGATGGTGTGAGTGGTGGACACCGGAATCCCCAGCGCGGTCGCCAGGAACAGGGTCAAGGCCCCGCCGGTTTCGGCACAGAAACCGCCCACGGGCTTGAGCTTGGTGATTTTCTGCCCCATCGTTTTCACGATGCGCCAGCCGCCGAACATGGTCCCGAGGCCGATGGCCAGGTAACAGCTCACGATGGTCCAGGTGGGCGGAGAGGCATCCGCAGCCGACGCATAGCCGGTGGCGATCAGCAGCAGCCAGATGATACCGATGGTCTTTTGCGCGTCATTGCCGCCATGCCCCAGGCTGTAGGCGCCGGCGGACACCAGCTGCAGGCGACGGAACCACTTGTCCACTTTATTGGGACGGGTGCGCCGGAACAACCACGCCACCAGCACCATCATCGCCGAGCCGAGCAGAAACCCCAGCAGCGGCGACACAAAAATGAAGGCCACCGTCTTGAGGATGCCTGCGGACACCAGCGAGCCCGCCCCCGCCTTGGCAATGACCGCGCCCACGATACCGCCGATCAGCGCATGCGACGAACTGCTGGGAATGCCGTAATACCAAGTGACCACGTTCCAGGTGATGGCGCCCACCAGCGCGCCGAACACTACATGGGTATCGACCACACCCGGCTGGACGATGCCCTTGCCCACCGTGGCCGCCACGCTCAGGTGGAAGACAAAAATGGCCACCACGTTGAAAAACGCGGCAAACAGCACGGCCTGGGCCGGCTTGAGCACACCGGTGGAGACCACCGTGGCAATCGAATTGGCGGCGTCATGGAACCCGTTCATGAAGTCGAACAGGATGGCCAGCGCCACGAGCAAGACCACAACCCACAGGGCCGTCTGTACGGTTTGCATGGTGATGGGCCCTGCGGATCAGGAGTTTTCGAGGACGATGCCCTCGATGCAATTGGCCACGTCCTCGCACTTGTCGGTGATGGTCTCCAGCAGCTCGTAGATGGCCTTGAGCTTGATCACCTCGCGCACATCCGGCTCTTCACGGAACAGCTTGCTCATGGCGCTGCGCATCACGCGATCGGCATCGCTTTCGAGCCGGTCGATCTCTTCGCAGGTCTTGAGGGCGGCTTCGGCCACGGCCGGGTCGGCAATCGTGCCAAGCAGCTTGACCGCATCGCGCAGGCGTTCGCAGCATTTCACGCTGAGGTCGGTGAGGCGCGTGATTTCCTCGGTCATGTGGTGCACGTCATACAGCGCCATGGTCTCGGCCGAGTCCTGGATCAGATCGGCCACGTCGTCCATGGTGTTGATGAGCGTGTGAATCTGCTCACGGTCAATGGGCGTGATGAAGGTCTTGTGGATCAGGCGATTGACGTCCTGGGTAACGCGGTCGGCGGCACGCTCGGCGTTGTCCACATCCTCGTTGTACTTGTCGCGCAGGTGCAGATCGCTGTAGTTGGCCACCAGTTGCGAAAAGGCCCTGGCGGCCTCGACGATGCGATCCGCATGCTGGTTGAACATCTCGAAAAAATTGCCTTCGCGCGGCAACAGCTTGCCAAACAGCATGAGGGGGAGCTCCTGGTGCGGAATCGGAATAAAAAATGGTCATATACCGCCTGTTCATGACAGGCGAGTGACCTATTTGTGACTTTGAAAACCCGCGAAGTTTAACCGCCCGCCGCTTCTCGCCGGGCGCCCACCTCGCACCCAAGCGGCGCGAAGCGCCCCCAATCACCCGCTGCGGAAGATGAAATACACCGCGCCGACCATGCACAGACCTGCCCAAAGGTAGTCCCACTTGAGGGGCTGGTCGAGATAGAACACCGCAAACGGCACAAACACCGACAGCGTGATGACCTCTTGCAGGATCTTGAGCTGCCCCACATTGAACTGGGTGTAGCCAATGCGGTTGGCAGGCACCTGCAGCAGGTACTCGAACAGCGCAATGCCCCAGCTGACCAGCGCAGCCACGTACCAGGGCGATGTCGCCAGGTTCTTCAGGTGGCCATACCAGGCAAAGGTCATGAAGACGTTGCTGGCCACCAGCAACACGATGGTTTGCAGGCTGACGGGAAGCGATTGCAGAGAGTTCATGGACACCATGCCACAGAGCAGCCAACACGAAAACACAAGCCAGATATGGTTTTATCCCTTGCCGGATAAACGCCACGAGCTATCCATCGTGGAATATTCCACACCCGGCACAGGATCAACAAAAAAGGCACTGCAGCCAGTGCAGTGCCTTTGGAATAACGCCTGCACCCGCAGGCACCACGCTCACTCGCCCAGATAGGCGGCGCGCACGCGCGGGTCGCTCAGCAGTTCCTGGCCGGGGCCGGTCATGGTGATGAGGCCCGACTCCATGACGTAGCCACGGTCGGCAATGGCGAGGGCCCGGCTGGCGTTCTGCTCCACCAGCAAGATGGTCACTCCCAGGGCGTACACGTCGCGCACCACCTCGAAGATCTTGTCCACCATGATGGGCGACAGGCCCATGGAGGGCTCGTCGAGCAGCAGCACCTTGGGCTGGCTCATCAGCGCCCGGCCCATGGCCAGCATCTGCTGCTCACCACCGCTCATGGTGCCGGCCAGCTGGTCCTTGCGCTCACGCAGGCGCGGGAAGATGGAGAACATCTTCTCGATATCGGCCGCGATGCCCGCCTTGTCGTTGCGGATGTAGGCGCCCATCTGCAGGTTTTCGGTGATGGTCATGCGCGCAAACACGCCGCGGCCTTCCGGCACCATGACCAGGCCCTTCTTCACCAGGTCCCAGGCGCCCTTGCCCCTGATGCTCTCGCCCAGGTATTCGATGTCGCCATCGTTGATGGGCAACGTGCCGGTAATGGCCTTCATGGTGGTGGTCTTGCCGGCGCCGTTGGAGCCGATCAACGACACCAGCTCGCCCTCACGCACTTCGAAGTCCACGCCCTTGACGGCCTGGATACCGCCGTAGGCCACCTTCAGGCCCTTGACCTGCAGCAGTACCTTGTTGGATTTTTCGGCCATTCTCAGTGTCCTCCGGTGCCCAGATAGGCCTCAATCACTTTTTCGTTCTTCTGCACTTCGGCAGGGTTGCCTTCGGCGATCTGCTTGCCGTAGTCGAGCACCGTCACGCGGTCGCACAGGCCCATCACCAGCTTCACATCGTGCTCGATGAGCAGGATGGTGCGGTTGTCGTTGCGGATGCGGTCGATCAGCTCGCGCAGCTGCACCTTCTCGGTGGCATTCATGCCGGCGGCGGGCTCATCGAGCGCAATCAGCTGCGGGTCGGTGGCAAGCGCACGGGCAATCTCCAGGCGGCGCTGGTCGCCATACGAGAGCGTGCGCGCCTTGTAGTCGGCGAACTTGCCAATGCCCACGTAGTCGAGCAGCTCCTGTGCGCGCTTGGCGATGGCCGCCTCTTCCGCCTTGAAGCCCTTGGTGCGCAGCACGGCGCCCAGCAGGCCGGACCTGGTGCGGATGTGGCGGCCTACCATCACGTTCTCCAGGGCCGTCATCTCGGCGAACAGGCGGATGTTCTGGAAGGTGCGGGCGATGCCCGCCTTGGCCACTTCGTGCACGGCCGTGGGCTCGTAGGGCTTGCCGGCCAGCTCGAAGCTGCCGCTGTCGGGCGTGTACAGGCCGGTGATCACGTTGAAGAACGTGGTCTTGCCCGCGCCGTTGGGGCCGATCAGGCCATAGACCTGGCCGCGCTGGATGGTGATGCCCACGTCGGACAGGGCCTGCAGGCCGCCGAAACGCTTGGAAATGCCGGCGACCTTCAGCACCACATCATTGGATTTCTCTGTCATTGCGAACTTTCGGTGGAGTGCTTCAGGTCTTTTGCGTCAGGCTCTTGCCGTGCTCGGGCGTTGGCCACAGGCCGCGGGGGCGCAGCAGCATGATGATGATCATGGCCAGGGCAATCAGCAGCTGGCGCAGGATGGCGGAGTCGATGCGGCCGTCGGTCATGGCCTGCAGCGGGCCGGCCACGTAGCGCAGGACCTCGGGCAGGGCCGACAGCAGCACGGCGCCCAGGATCACGCCGGGGATGTGGCCAATACCGCCCAGCACCACCATGGCGACGATCATGACCGACTCCATCAGGCTGAACGACTCGGGCGACACGAAGCCCTGGAAGGCTCCGAACATGGAACCCGCCACACCACCAAACGAGGCGCCCATGCCAAAGGCGAGCAGCTTCATGTTGCGGGTGTTGATGCCCATGGCCTTGGCGGCAATTTCGTCTTCGCGGATCGCCATCCAGGCACGACCGATGCGCGAGTCCTGCAGGCGGTAGCAAATCACCACGCTGACGACCACCAGTACCAGGAACAGGTAGTAGTAGAGCGTGACGGAGTTGATGTCAAAGCCGAACAATTCGAGCCGCTTGCCCAGATCCAGTCCGAAGATCTTGACCGAGTCGATCTGGCCCATGCCCTTGGGGCCGTTGGTCAGGTTGACGGGATGGTCCAGGTTGTTCAGGAAGATGCGGATGATTTCACCGAAGCCCAGGGTCACGATGGCCAGGTAATCGCCGCGCAGCTTGAGCGTGGGCGCCCCGAGCAAGGCGCCGAAGAACGCCGCCACCAGCGCCGCCAGCGGTATCACCAGCCACAGCGAGGTGTGCAACCCGTTCGGGAACATGGCGGCAAACGCCGCGAAATTGTCTGCCAGGTGCGGCGACGCCATCAGGGCAAACAGGTAGGCACCCACGGCGTAGAACGCCACATAGCCCAGGTCGAGCAGGCCGGCGTAGCCCACCACGATGTTCAGGCCCAGCGCCAGCAGCACATACAGCAGGGCCAGGTCGGCAATGCGCACCCAGGCGTTGCCGAAGGATTGCAGGATCAGTGGCAGCACCAGCAGCGCCACGGCGCCGATGATCCAGTTGGTTTTGGTGTTCTTCATGGCAATAGGTCCTCAGGCGCGGTCGGCCACGCGTTCACCCAGCAGGCCCGAGGGGCGCAGCGTCAGGATGATGATGAGCACGATGAACGCAAAGATGTCGGTGTAGTGGCTGCCCAGCAGGCCGCCCGTGAGCGCGCCGATGTAGCCCGAGCCGATGGCCTCGATCAGGCCCAGCAGGATGCCGCCCACCACGGCACCGGCCAGGTTGCCGATGCCGCCGAACACCGCCGCCGTGAAGGCCTTGAGTCCCGGCAGGAAACCCATGGTGTGCTGCGCCGTGCCGTAGTTGGATGCATACATGATGCCGGCGATGGCCGCCAGAACGGCACCGATGATGAAGGTGGCCGAGATCACCATGTCAGGCTTCACGCCCATGAGCGAAGCCACACGGGGGTTTTCTGCCGTGGCGCGCATGGCACGGCCTAATTTGGTGTAGTTCACCAGGTACATCAGCGCAGCCAGGGCCACCACGGTCACGCCCAGAATCAGGATCTGGGTGGAGGTGATGACGGCCCCGCCCACCTGGAACGGCGTGGCCGGCAGCAAAGTGGGATAGGACTTGTAATTGGGCTTCCAGATGATCATGGCCAGCGTCTGCAGCAGGATCGACATGCCGATGGCCGTGATCAGCGGCGCCAGACGCGGGCTGCTGCGCAGCGGTTTGTAGGCCACCTTCTCGATCGTGAAATTGAGCGCGGCGGCCACCACGCAGGCAATGATGGTGGCCAGCAGCAGAATGAGCCAGCCCGGTGCTCCCGGCATGGCCTCCTGCATGAGTCCGATACAGCTCCAACTGGTGAGAGCGCCGACCATGAGCACTTCGCCATGGGCAAAATTGATCAGCTGAATAATGCCGTACACCATGGTGTAGCCCAAGGCTATCAAGGCGTACATGCTGCCGAGAACCAGACCGTTGATGATCTGCTGCAGCAAAATGTCCATAAGAGAAGTCCTTCGTTTGTGACGTACCCACCGCTTTGGCACCGAAATCGGTACAGCCTTGTGGGCCCGACTGCCATGTAGCAAAAAACCCGCCAGGAATGCAGCTGTGCGGGTTTGAGGACGCGATTGTAGCGAGTAGTTTTCGGCCGTCCGGGCCTTGTCTGGCGGGGTTTTCCCTTGGGTTTGGGATCCATCAGCCGGGGACGCAACGCATAAGAAAGATTGATGGATCTATCTCAAAAACGGAGTAAATGGATTGCCGGCGGCAGGCCGGGCCGGACGCACCGCTCGGCGGCCCGGTCGGTACTGTGACTCAGGGGTTTTCCGGGTCCGCGCTGGCAGCCGCATTGCGCACCCGCAGGTCCCGCAGCTTTTGCGCGATCTTGATTTCCAGGCCCCGCTCCACCGGCTGATAGAAGCCCGGTTCCGCCATGCCTTCGGGCAGGTAACGTTCGCCAGCGGCAAAACCGCCCTCCTCGTCATGGGCGTAGCGGTAACCCTTGCCGTAGTCGAGCGCCTTCATGAGCTGGGTGGGCGCATTGCGCAGGTGCATGGGCACGGGGCGCGTACCGTCTTGCTTCACATGGGCGCGCGCGGCGTTGTATGCCTTGTACACGGCGTTCGATTTGGGCGCCACGGCGAGGTAGATCACGCACTCGGCCAGCGCCAGCTCGCCCTCAGGGCTGCCCAGGCGCTCGTACACCTCGCTGGCGTCGAGCGCCAGGCGCAGCGCGCGCGGGTCGGCCAGGCCCACATCCTCGGCCGCCATGCGCACCAGGCGGCGCGCCAGGTAGCGCGGATCGGCGCCACCGTCGAGCATGCGCACCAGCCAGTACAGCGCGGCGTCGGGGTCGGAGCCGCGCACCGACTTGTGCAGCGCGCTGATGGTGTCGTAGAACTGCTCTCCGCCCTTGTCGTAGCGGCGCATGCGCTCGCCCAGCACGCGGACCACCCAGGCGTCGGTGATCTCGGCCAGCTGCTCCTGGGCGGCCGCCATGGACAGCGTCTCCAGCGTGTTGAGCAGGCGGCGGGCATCGCCATCGGCGTAGGCCACCAGCCGTTCTATTGCTTCGTTTTCAATAGCTGGAAGCGCTTGCTCCTTCTGCGCCAGAGCCACAATTTTTTTCAAATCCGCGATGGACAGCGGTTGCAGCACATACACCGCCGCACGCGACAGCAGGGCCGAGTTGACCTCGAACGACGGATTCTCGGTGGTGGCGCCGATGAAGGTGAACAGCCCGCTCTCGACATGCGGCAAAAACGCGTCCTGCTGGCTCTTGTTGAAGCGGTGCACCTCATCCACAAAGACGATGGTGCGCTGCTGCATGAGGCCGCCCTTGGCCGCCTCGGCACGCTCCACCGCCTCGCGGATGTCCTTGACCCCGCCCAGCACGGCACTGATGCTGATGAACTGCGCATCGAACGCGTCGGCCATCAGGCGCGCAATGGTCGTCTTGCCCACACCGGGCGGGCCCCAGAGGATGCAGCTGTGCGGCCGGCCCGACTCGAACGCCAGGCGCAGCGGCATGCCCGGCCCCAGCACATGCTGCTGGCCGATGACTTCGGAGAGCTGGTGCGGGCGCAGGCGCTCGGCCAGGGGCTGGTGGGAGACGGTGGGCGGTTTCACGTTAGGCGAGGGGCTGCCTTCAATGGTAGCCGGCAATCCAGCCAATGACCGCCGGCTTCTAGAATGGCCCGCATCGCGTCAGCAGCCCCGGAGGATTTCCATGCCCGTGCGCATCGTTCAACTCGGCAGTCCCCGTGCCCCCGGCGAGGGCACCCGCATCGGCACCGTGCGCCGCCCGCCGCGCGGTGTGCCCAAGGAGCAGTTCGCGGCGCAGGACTGGTACGACGTCTGGTACCCCAACCTGGCGCCGGGCCCCGAAACCGTCAAGCAGGCCCAGGCTGCCGCCACGCCCCGGGAATGGGCGGCCTTCGCGCGCAAGTACCGCGCCGAAATGGCCACGCCCGAGAACCGCCACACCCTGGCGCTCCTGGCCCGGATGTCGCGGGACGCGAATTTCTCCGTGGGTTGCTACTGCGAGGACGAGGCCCACTGCCATCGCTCGGTATTGCGCCAACTGCTGGCCGAGGCCGGAGCGCAGATATCCAATCCCCCCTGAGTCGCTTCGCACCTTCCCCCGGGACGCCGCCAACGCGGCGGGGCGGCCCTTGCGCGGCGTCTGCTGGCCTGGGCCGCACCGGTTTCGCATGCGGCGCCGTGCCATGAATCACTGAGAGCCTGTTTACGATCTCGCAGGGGATCGTAAACAGGCTCTGAGATGCACCCACACGACCAAGAACCGCTCGACGCCCTACTCACGCGCGTGCGTGCCTGCCAGCTTTGTGCGGCTCAGTTGCCGCTCGGGCCGCGCCCGGTGCTGCAGGCGCATGCAGATGCGCGCATCCTCATTGCGGGCCAGGCGCCGGGCCGCAGGGTGCATGCCTCGGGCGTGCCCTTCGACGACGCCAGCGGTGAACGCCTGCGCATGTGGATGGGCATCCCGCGCGAGACCTTCTACGACCCACGCCAAGTGGCCATCCTGCCCATGGGCTTTTGTTACCCTGGCCGGGGCACATCGGGCGACCTGCCGCCGCGCCCCGAATGCGCACCGGCCTGGCGCCAACCGCTGCTGGACCGTCTGCCGCAGGTGCGGCTCACTCTCGCGATCGGCCTGTACGCCCTGGCCTGGCACCTGCCCGCCCGCAAGGGCCAGCCGCTGGCGGAGGCAGTACAGAGCACCTGCGCACGGCCGGATGCGCCCGTCCTGGCCCTGCCCCATCCGAGCCCGCGCAACAATGGCTGGCTCCAGCGCCACCCGTGGTTCGAGATCGAGCTGCTGCCCCTGGCACGGGCACGCGTGGCGGCCGCGCTGCCCACCTTGCGCAAAAATGGATCCAGCGCCTGAAACCAGCAGCGATCGAAACTGAAGCGCTTACTGCTTGAGCACATCCGCCCCTGCTGGCGGCTTGAACTGGAAGGTGCCCGGCGGCAGCGCGGCATTGGTCTGCATGCCCGTGAAGCGGATGGCTGAACGCTGGCCAAAGCTGTCCAGGATGTCGAGCGCGGCCAGTTGCTCGCCCGAAAAACCCACGCGCACGCTCTGCAACTGGCCGTCCTTGGCCTTGGGGCGGGCCAGCACCCATTGCAGGCCATCCTGGTCAGGGGCCGCTTCGAGCGTGAACTCGGCCTTCAGCGCCGACAGGTCGGGCGCCGAGGCCACCAGGGCCGCGGGCGTGCTGCCCAGGGCCTGGGCCTGGGTGCGCTGTGTCACCTGGTTCAGGTCGGCGTCGTACAACCACAGCGTCTGCCCATCAGCCACGATGGTCTGCTCAAAAGGCTTCTTGTAGATGAACTTGAAGCGCCCCGGCCGCTGGAACTCGAAGCTGCCGCTGCTGGTTTTGGTGCGCGCGGCCTGGCCGTCCTTCGGGGGCGAGGTGACGACCTGGGTGAAATCGGCGCGACCCGTCTGGCTGCCCTTCATGAAGGACTCCAGGCTTTTCAGGCCGTCAGCGCTTGCCAGTTGTGCACCAGTAGCTATCAAGAAAGTAGCAATCAATTTCTTCAACGGAAACTCCTGTCAGGGGGCAGAAAGCCCGTTCGCGGTCACTCGCTGCGGGTCGGCACCAGCACTTCGCGCTGGCCGCTGGTGGTCAGTCCGCTCACCAGGCCCGCCTTTTCCATGTCTTCGAGCAGCCGCGCCGAACGGTTGTAGCCAATGCGCAGCTTGCGCTGCACGTAGGAGATGCTGGCCTTGCGGTCCTTGAGCACCACTTCGACGGCCTGGTCGTACATGGGGTCTTTCTCGCCCCCATCGCCGCCGCCGTCCCCTGACAGATCACCGTCGCCGTCCACAGTTCCGCCTTCGAGCACGCCATCGATGTAGTCCGGCTCCCCTTGTTGCTTGAGGTAACTGACGACACGGTGCACTTCCTCGTCCGATACGAAGGCCCCATGCACACGGATCGGCAGGCCGGTGCCGCTGGCCATGTAGAGCATGTCACCCATGCCCAGCAGGGCTTCGGCGCCCATCTGGTCGAGGATGGTGCGGCTGTCGATCTTGGAGCCTACCGAGAACGCGATGCGGGTGGGAATATTGGCCTTGATCAGGCCGGTGATCACATCCACGCTGGGGCGCTGCGTGGCCAGGATCAGGTGGATGCCGGCGGCGCGCGCCTTTTGCGCCAGGCGGGCGATCAGCTCTTCGATCTTCTTGCCCACCACCATCATCAGGTCGGCCAGCTCGTCGATGATGACCACGATGTGCGGCAGGCGCTGCAGCGGCTCGGGCTCCTCGGGCGTGAGGCTGAAAGGGTTGTAGATGAACTCCTCGCGCGCCATGGCCTCGTCGATCTTGGTGTTGTAACCGGCCAGGTTGCGCACACCCAGCTTGCTCATGAGCTTGTAGCGGCGCTCCATCTCGCCCACGCACCAGTTCAGGCCGTGCGCGGCCTGCTTCATGTCGGTGACCACGGGGGCCAGCAGGTGCGGAATGCCTTCGTACACCGACATTTCCAGCATCTTGGGGTCGATCATCAAGAGGCGCACATCGCGCGCCTCGGCCTTGTACAAAAGCGAAAGGATCATCGCGTTGATCCCCACCGACTTGCCCGAGCCCGTGGTACCGGCCACCAGCACGTGTGGCATCTTGGCCAGGTCGGCCACCACCGGGTTGCCCACGATGTCCTTGCCCAGGCCCATGGTGAGCATGCTCTTGGCCTCGTGGTAGACCTGCGAGCCCAGGATTTCGGACAGGCGGATGGATTGGCGCTTGGCGTTGGGCAGCTCCAGCGCCATGTAGTTCTTGCCCGGGATGGTCTCCACCACGCGGATCGAGACCAGGCTGAGGGAGCGCGCCAGGTCCTTGGCCAGGCCGACGATCTGCGAACCTTTCACGCCGGTGGCGGGCTCGATCTCGTAACGCGTGATCACGGGGCCGGGCATGGCCGCGACCACGCGCACTTCCACGCCGAAGTCCTTGAGCTTCTTCTCGATGAGGCGGCTGGTCATCTCCAGCGTCTCGGGCGCCACGGTTTCCTGGCGCTGCAATGCGCTGTCGAGCAGATCCACCAGCGGCAGCTTGCTGTCGGGCATTTCGGTGAACAGGGGTTTTTGCCGCTCTTTCACCACGCGGGCGCTCTGCGGCACATCCACCAGCACCGGCTCGATGATCTGCACCGGCTGCGGGTGGTGTTCTTCGCTTTCGGTGCGTTCCTCCAGCACCACCACCGCGCGCTCACGCGCAGCCTTGCGGCCCACGGCCACATCCTTGGCCACTTCGCGCTGGGCGCGGCGCGACTGAACCAGGGCATCAATCCGCGCACCCAGCACCTCGGCCACATGCCCCCAGGAAAAGCGGAACACCAGCGCCACCCCCAGCACCAGCAGCACGATGCCCAGCAGGCCCGAGCCGGTAAAGCCCAGCCATTTCACGCTGGCAGGCCCCACAAGGTAGCCCAGCACGCCACCGGCATGCCCCGGCAGCAAGGCTTCGAGCCGGTACAGGCGCGACCATTCGAGCGCGGTGCTGGCGCCCATCAGCAGCACCAGCCCCCCCCAGAACAGGGAGCGCCGCACGGCAGGGCTGACGGTGCCCGCCGCCGCTTCGCCACCACGCATCCACCGCGCCAGCGAGGCAATCCAGGCTCGCACCCCTGCCGCCACACACCACCACACCGAAAATCCCAGTGCGAAATAGCTGCCATCGGCCAGCCAGGCACCAAAACGCCCCGCCCAGTTGGCCACCAGTGGGTCGCCGCGCGTGCCCGAAGTGGACCAGGCAGCGTCCTGTGCGGAATAGCTGACCAGGGCCAGCAGCCAGAAAACCAGCGCCAAAAGGCCCACGACCAGGCCTATTTCGTGGCCAAAGCGGGCCGCACCGGTGCGAGGCGCAGACTTGGCCGAAGAAGATGCATTCAGGGTATTGAGGGAGTAGGTCATAAGCGTGCCGGACAAGCTTACCCCATGCACGGCGGGGCTTGCCCCACCCCCCGCCGCCACGCTGCCACACCGCCACGCACGCTCACACTCTGTAACGCAAGTGACGCTATCTTGCTGTTTTGCCGCGACCACATGGCAGCCAGGACCCCGTCCCCCTTGATCCGGCAAGCAGTATCACCAGGGCTTTTCCATGGGTTCTTACAATCGCGCTGATTGATAAGGCGTCACCAGAAAAAGCCGCGCGCGGTGGATACTTCATAGCTGATTCCGCATTTTTTCAACAGCAGCTGCCTTGAGGCAACTGCACCACACAGGTTTTGTCCATGTCCTCCACCCAACACGCGAAAGTTCTGATCCTCGGCTCCGGCCCTGCAGGCTACACGGCGGCCGTCTATGCGGCACGCGCCAACCTGAACCCGGTGCTCATCACCGGCATCGCGCAGGGCGGCCAGCTCATGACCACCACCGAGGTGGACAACTGGCCCGCCGATGTGCACGGCGTGCAGGGCCCCGACCTGATGCAGCGCTTTCTGGAGCACGCCGAGCGCTTCAAGACGCAGATCATCTTTGACCACATCAACAAGGTTGATTTCAGCCAGCGCCCCTTCACGCTCACGGGCGACAGCGGCACCTACACCTGCGACTCGCTGATCATCGCCACCGGCGCATCGGCCAAATACCTGGGCCTGCCCTCGGAAGAGGCCTTCATGGGCAAGGGCGTGTCAGGCTGCGCCACCTGCGACGGTTTCTTTTACCGTGACCAGGACGTGTGCGTGGTGGGCGGCGGCAACACGGCCGTGGAAGAAGCCCTGTACCTGTCCAACATCGCCCGCAAGGTGACGCTGGTGCACCGGCGCGACAAGTTCAAGGCCGAGCCCATCCTCGTGGACAAGCTCAACGAGAAAGTGGCGGCCGGCAAGATCGAACTCAAGGTGTTCCACACCCTGGACCAGGTGCTGGGTGACAACACCGGCGTGACCGGCATCCGCATCAAGAGCACGCTCGACGGCAGCACCCAGGACATCGCACTGCAGGGCTGCTTCATTGCCATCGGCCACGCGCCCAACACCGAGATCTTCCAGGGCCAGCTGACCATGGAAAACGGCTATATCGTCACGCAGGGCGGGCTCAAGGGCTTTGCCACCCAGACCAGCGTGCCCGGCATCTTTGCCGCGGGCGACGTGCAGGACCATGTCTACCGCCAGGCCATCACCAGCGCCGGCACGGGTTGCATGGCGGCACTCGATGCCCAGCGCTTCCTGGAACAGGAAGCTTGACGAGGCGAAGGCCCCCACGCTCCGCCGCCGCGCGGGCCGCTGCCCCCGGGGGCTTTTTTGTCTTGGGGCGGCCCG
Organism: Acidovorax sp. JHL-9; assembly: GCF_000426205.1. Lineage (NCBI taxonomy): Bacteria > Pseudomonadati > Pseudomonadota > Betaproteobacteria > Burkholderiales > Comamonadaceae > Acidovorax > Acidovorax sp. JHL-9. The sequence goes on along the minus strand of NZ_AUEX01000009.1, from coordinate 96,977 downwards.
GCGACAAAAACTGGGCATCAGGCTATAATCTGCGGCTTTGCTGAATTCGGCCCGCTTTGCGGCACCCCGAAACAGCAAATCGGGTTACCGCCACCCTTTCTGGCGAGGTGAGGCCGCAAGCCATCCTGGGCAAACAAACAGCCCAGGGCTCAGCGAACGGCCGTTTATCAGTATCGGAGTGTCCTCATGGCACGCGTCTGCGACGTAACGGGCAAGAAGCCCATGACGGGGAACAATGTTTCCCACGCCAACAACAAAACCAAGCGCCGGTTCCTGCCGAACCTGCAATACCGCCGTTTCTGGGTCGAGACCGAAAACCGCTGGGTGCGCCTGCGTGTTTCGAGCGCTGCCCTGCGTTTGATCGACAAGAACGGTATCGACTCGGTGCTCGCAGACCTGCGTGCCCGTGGCCAGGCTTAAGGAGTAGCACCATGGCAAGCAAAGGCGGACGCGACAAGATCAAGCTGGAATCCACTGCGGGTACCGGCCACTTCTACACCACGACCAAGAACAAGAAGACCATGCCCGAGAAGATGCTGATCATGAAATTTGATCCCAAGGCTCGCAAGCATGTGGAATACAAGGAAATGAAGCTGAAGTAATCCAGCCTCAGGTCTTTCGGAAAAACCGCCCCGCCGCAAGCTTGGGCGGTTTTTTCATGCCCGCAGGCGGGTGCAGGCCACGGGCGTGGCAAGGAACCTGCATGCAGCTCAGGCGCTGGGCTGGCACTCAGGCCTGCGCCGCACGCAGGCGCATCGAAAAATCACGCAGCACGGCAATGCCGCTGTCCTCGGCCCGGCGGCACCAGGCCTGCAGGTCCGCCGTGAGCTGCTCGCGCGAGTGCGAAGTGTTGAGCCACAGCTGGCGCAGTTCTTCGCGCATGGAGATCATCTTGTCGAGCACCGGTGATGCGGCGCGCACCTGGGCCAATTGCGGCAGAACCACGGCAGGCACCTTCTCGACATCCCGGTGCAGCCAGCGCATGGCGACGTTCAGCACCGATGCATCGGCCTGGCGCGCCTGCAATGCGGCCATTTCGGCCTTGCAGGCCTGGCGCACACCGCGCGCATAGGCGGCCATGACCTCGTAGCGGTTGGCAATCAGGGCCTCCAGTGTCTTTGCATCGGCCACGGGTTTCACATCGCCCAGTTGCAATCGGGGTGGCACCTTCTTGACCGTGGCCCAGCCGATCGCCTGCATCAGGCGGATGTAGGCCCAGCCAATGTCCAACTCATAGGGCTTGATCGAGAACCTGGCCGACGTCGGATAGGTGTGGTGGTTGTTGTGCAGCTCCTCGCCACCAATGAGGATGCCCCAGGGCGAGAGATTGGTGCTGGCGTCCTGCGCCTCGAAGTTGCGGTAGCCCCAGTAGTGGCCCACGCCGTTGACCACGCCAGCCGCCCAGAAGGGAATCCAGGCCATCTGCACCGCCCACACGGCTGCGCCGAGCGCGCCAAACAGGGCCAGATCCAGGACCAGCATGAGCGCCACCCCCTGCCAGCGCAAGCGGCTGTATAGATTGCGCTCGATCCAGTCATTGGGCGTGCCGTGGCCGAACTTCTGGATCGTTTCCATATTCGTCGACTCGGCGCGGTACAGCTCGGCGCCACGCCACATCACGGTGCCAAGGCCGCGTGTCTGGGGGCTGTGGGGATCGTCCACGGTTTCGCATCTGGCGTGGTGCTTGCGGTGGATGGCCACCCATTCCCGGGTGACCATGCCCGTGGCTATCCACAGCCAGAAACGGAAAAAATGCGCTGGAATGGGATGCAGGTCCAGCGCACGGTGCGCCTGGGCGCGGTGCAGGAAAATCGTGACCGCGGCAATGGTGATGTGGGTGGTGGCCAGGGTGTACAGCACGATCTGCCACCAGGCCAGGCCCCACAAGCCATGGGCCAGCCAATCCATGGCGGCGTTCAGGGCCACCCCATCCGGCAACAGCATGTTCAAGACTCCTTGTTTCCCATACCCCATCCACCACGCCCCACGGCCGCTGGTGCGGAAATACCGCGTCCCGCTGCGGTTCAGCCCTTTTTGACCCAGACCGCCGCGAAAAATCCGTCGGTCTGGTGGACATGGGGCCACAAACGCAAATAACCACTGCCGGTATCACCACCGCTGCACAGCCCCCTGGCGCCCTCCACCTTGAGTTGCTCCAGCAATTCACCGGCGTCCAGCAGGCGGAAGTCCGTGTGCGCGGCGCTGAAAGCCTCGGCAATGGCCTCATTTTCCTGCGGCAGGATGCTGCAGGTGGCATACACCAGCCGTCCGCCCGGCTTGAGCAGGCGGGCGGCGCTGTCCAGAATGGCCGTTTGCTTGACCACCAGTTCGTCCACCGCCTTGGGCGACTGGCGCCACTTGAGATCGGGGTTGCGGCGCAGCGTGCCCAGGCCCGAGCAGGGTGCGTCCACCAGCACGCGGTCGATCTTGCCGGCCAGGCGCTTGATGCGCTCGTCCCGCTCGTGGGCGATGGCTGCCGGGTGCACATTCGACAGGCCGCTGCGCGCCAGCCGCGGCTTGAGCGCATCGAGCCGGTGGGCCGACACGTCAAACGCATACAGGCGGCCGGTGCTGCGCATGCTGGCGCCAATGGCCAGCGTCTTGCCGCCCGCGCCCGCGCAAAAATCCACCACCATCTCGCCGCGCTTGGCGTCCAGCAGCAGGGCCAGCAACTGCGAGCCCTCGTCCTGCACCTCGATGGCGCCGCGCGTGAACGCATCGAGCTTGGTCAGCGCAGGCTTGTCGTCCACGCGCAGGCCCCAGGGCGAATACGGCGCGGGATGCGCCTTGATACCGGCCTTGGCCAGCTCCTTTTGCACATCGGCGCGCTTGTCCTTGAGCGCATTGACACGCAGGTCCAGTGGCGCGCTCTGTGCCAGGCTCTCCACCAGCGGCCAGAAACCCTCCCCCAGCTGGTCCTTGAGGGGCTTGACCAGCCATTCGGGCAGGTTGTGGCGATGGCGCTCCATCAGGTCATCCACTGTGACCGCATCACACTGGTCCAGCCAGTTCTTCTCCTGATCGGTCAGCGCGCTCTTGAGAAAATCGCGCGGGCCATGAAAGCCGAGGATGGCCAGGCGGCGCTCCTTGGGGCCCGAGCCCGAGGGCGCCATGTGGTCGAACAGCAGCTTCTTGCGCAGCACGGTGTAAACCGTCTCGGCCAGCGTGGCACGTTCGCGGGGGCCCAGGCCCCGGTTATCGCGGAAGAATCGTGACACCACCGCGTCGGCGGGGTGTTCAAACGTAAGGGTGAGCCTGACAAGTTCGGCGCAGGCGTCGAGAAGGACTTTGGGATGCATGCCCCGATTGTCCCACCGACACCCTGATCGGTGCATGCACCTCACCCCGAGACGCAGCGGCACAGCGGCCCTTCTGCGTCAGCCGGCACTGCCGCAGCCGCCTGCGGGACGGCTCGTTGCGAGCGCACCAGGCGCGCACAATCTGCGCCTCCCCTCTGTACTGCTCTGATTCACCGCCCTTCCCCCATGACCGACGAAGACCTGCCCGCACTCATCCGCACGCCACCTGGCCTCTACCGCCACTACAAGGGAATGCTCTATCAGGTGATCGACACCGTGCGCCACAGCGAGACGCTGGAGCCCATGACGCTGTACCGCGCGCTTTACGGCCAGCGGGGCCTGTGGGTGCGCCCTGCAGCCATGTTTCTGGAAAACGTTTCGGTGGATGGGCAGTTGCGGCCCCGCTTTGAGCGCTGCAGCGATGCGACCCCTGACATGGAGAGCTGACCCTCCGTTGCGCCAACGCAGTTACAAGGCTTGCACCAGCGCCCGCACAGCGCGCGGGTAGATCACATGTTCCTGGGTGAGCACACGCGCCGCCAGCGTATCGGCCGTGTCCCCCGGCAGCACAGGCACCACGGCCTGGTCCAGGATCGGGCCCACGTCCAGTTCGGCCGTCACCTGGTGCACCGTCACACCGGCAAACCTGCAGCCCGCATCAATGGCGCGCTGGTGCGTGTGCAGCCCGGTGAAAGCCGGCAGCAGCGAGGGGTGGATGTTGATGAGCCGCCCCGCGTAATGCGCCACAAAACCCGGCGTGAGGATGCGCATGAACCCGGCCAGCACCACCAGGGCGGGCTGATGGCGGTCGATGGTGGCGGCCAGTTCGGCGTCAAAGGCCTCGCGGCTGGCAAAGGCCTTGTGGTCCAGCACCTCGGTGGCAATGCCCTGCGCGCGGGCAAAAACCAGCCCGCCGGCATCGGCTTTGTTGCTGACCACGGCGGCCACGCGCGCGCCATAGCGCTGCTCCCAGTTTTCCTGCTGCGCGGTTCGGACGATGGTGGCCATGTTGGAGCCGCCGCCAGAGATCAAAATCACAATGTTTTTCATTGCCTGCAATTATCCCCGCCATGCCGTTCGACCCTCGTACCCGCCCCCTCACACCCCAAGAAGCCCGCGTGCTCGCCACCCTGATGGAGAAGGCCCGCACCGTGCCCGACAGCTACCCCATGTCGCTCAACGGCCTGCTGACCGGCTGCAACCAGAAGACCAGCCGCGACCCGGTGATGCAGCTGAGCGATGCCCAGGCGCAGGAAGCGTTGGATTCGCTCAAGCTGCTGAGCCTGGCGTTCGAGAGCAGCGGCAACCGCACCACCCGCTGGGAGCACAACTTCCAGCGCGGCGTGGGCGTGCCCGAGCAGTCGGCGGTGCTGCTGGGCCTCTTGATGCTGCGCGGCCCGCAGACGGCGGGCGAGCTGCGCATCAACGCCGAGCGCTGGTACCGCTTTGCCGACATCTCCTCGGTAGAAGCCTTTCTGGACGAACTGCAGGAGCGCAGCGCCGAAAAAGGCGGCCCGCTGGTCGTGCAGCTGCCCCGCGCGCCCGGCGCCCGTGAGCAGCGCTGGGCGCATTTGATGTGCGGGCCCGTGGACACCACCCCCAGCCATGTGCCCGCAGGCAGTGTGGGCTCAGCCCCGTCGCCCGCCCTGCAGGCCCGTGTGGATGCCCTGGAGGCCGAAGTGGCCATCCTCCGAAATACCGTGCAGCGGCTGTGTTCCGAACTGGGCATTTCCCCTGACTTCAGTCCAATGTCGCCACCCGGACAGGAGTGAAACGAACGCCCGTGCTACAACAGCGGAATCATTTGGAGACAAACCGATGGATCTCGCATTCACACCCGAAGAACAGGCCTTCCGCGAAGAAGTTCGCGCATGGGTTCACGCCCACCTGCCCAAGGAAATTTCCCACAAGGTGCACAACGCCCTGCGCCTGACCCGCACCGACATGCAGGGTTGGGCCAAGATTTTGGGCCAAAAGGGCTGGCTCGGTTTTGGCTGGCCGAAGGAGTTTGGCGGCCCCGGCTGGACGGCCGTGCAAAAGCACCTGTTTGAAGAAGAATGCGCCCTCGCCGGCGCACCCCGCATCATCCCCTTCGGCCCCGTGATGGTAGCCCCGGTGATCATGGCGTTTGGCAATGCCGAGCAGCAAAAGCGCTTCTTGCCCGGCATCGCCAGCGGCGAAGTGTGGTGGAGCCAGGGCTACAGCGAACCGGGCTCGGGCTCGGACCTGGCCAGCGTCAAGACCCGCGCCGAGCGCGTGGGCGACAAATACATCGTCAACGGCCAGAAGACCTGGACCACGCTGGGCCAGCACGGCGACTGGATGTTCAACCTGGTGCGCACCAGTACCGAGGGCAAGCCGCAGACCGGCATCTCCTTCCTGCTGCTGGACATGAAGTCCAAGGGCGTGACCGTGCGCCCCATCAAGCTGCTGGACGGCGAGTGTGAAGTCAATGAAGTGTTCTTCGACAACGTCGAGGTGCCTGCCGAGAACCTGATCGGTGAAGAGAACAAGGGCTGGACCTACGCCAAGCACCTGCTGAGCCACGAGCGCACCAACATCGCCGACGTGAACCGCAGCAAGCGCGAGCTGGAGCGCCTGAAGCGCATCGCCCGGGCCGAAGGCGTGTGGGAGGACCAACGTTTCCGCGACCAGATCGCGCTGCTGGAAGTGGACATCGTGGCGCTGGAAATGCTGGTGCTGCGCGTGCTATCCAACGAGAAGTCGGGCAAGAACTCGCTCGACATCGCCGGCCTGCTCAAGATCAAGGGCAGCGAGATCCAGCAGCGCTACGCCGAGCTGATGATGCTGGCCGCAGGCCCCTTTGCCATGCCCTTCATCGAAGAAGCCATGGAAGCCGGCTGGCAGGGCAACTTCCCCGGCGGCGTCACCGCCAACGCGCCGCTGGCATCCACTTACTTCAACCTGCGCAAGACCACCATCTACGGTGGCTCGAACGAGGTCCAACGCAACATCGTGGCGCAGACCGTTCTGGGCTGACGCCCAGTACGGTCCGCGCCTTGCGCGACAGAACTGCTCCCCCGTGCCCCCTCCGGGAGGGGGTTCCCGATAGAGCTTCGCTGGTTGTTGAGGGCGCCACGGCGCCACAACCAGCACAAGGAGAGACACATGGATTTCGATTTTTCTGACGACCAGGAACAGCTGCGCGACGCCGTGCGCAAGTGGGTGGACAAGGGCTACACGTTCGAGCGCCGCCGCGCTGCCGTAGCCGCGGGTGGTTTTGACCGCGCCGCCTGGAACGAACTGGCCGAGCTGGGCCTGACCGCACTCACCGTGCCCGAAGCGCACGACGGCATGGGCCAGGGCGCGATCGACGCCATGGTGGTGGCCGAAGAACTGGGCCGCGGCATTGTGCTGGAGCCCATTGCCCAGGCCTTCATCGCCTGCAGCGTGCTGTCGCACTACGCACCGGCCGACATGCAATCGGCCTGGCTGCCCCGCGTGGCCAGCGGCGAGGCGCTGGTGGTACTGGCGCAGCAGGAGCGCAAGGCGCGCTACCGCCTGGATGTTTGCGAGGCCAAAGCGGCTCCGGCGCAATCAGGCTATGCGGTAACAGCTACTAAAAGCGTAGTACCCGCTGGCGACAAGGCGGACGCCTTCATCGTGCCCGCACAGCTCAACGGCAAGATCGCCCTCTTCCTGGTCGAGCGCACTGCGAGCGGCGTGACCACGCAGGGTTACGTCACGCAAGATGGCAGCCGCGCCGCCGAAGTGCAGCTGAGCAATGCCCCCGCCACGCTCATCACCACCGATGGCCTGGCCGCGCTGGAGCTGGCCGTGGACACCGGCATCGCCGCCACCTGCGCCGAAGCCGTGGGCGTGATGGGCAAGACCGTCGCCATCACCGTCGAATACATGAACCAGCGCAAGCAGTTCGGCGTGTTCATTGCCAGCTTCCAGGCGCTGCGCCACCGCGTGGCCGACATGAAGATGCAGCTGGAGCTGGCCCGCTCGATGAGCTACTACGCCAGCCTCAAGCTCGGCGCGCCCGCGGACGAACGCCGCCGCGCCATGGCCCGCGCCAAGGTGCAGCTGGGCCAGTCCATGCGCTTCGTGGGCCAGCAGGCCGTGCAACTGCATGGTGGCATCGGCGTGACGGACGAATACATCGTGAGCCACTACTTCAAGAAGCTCACCCAACTCGAAGTGGCTTTTGGCGACACGCTGCACCACCTGGGTGAAGTGTCGGCGCGCATGCAGGACACCGCGGGTGTGTTTGCCTGAGGCCAGGTTCCCGCCGCCCGAAAAACCGCCTTCGGGCCAATGCCAGTCAGTTAAGCTTGGCTTGATCTGATTGGCAGTAAAAAGGGAACGTGTTTCACGTTCCCTTTTTATTTTGTCGATCCTGCTGCAAAACACCTTGAATGAGACTCTGGCGGCCATGCCCGCCAGTGGGATGGCCGAGTTGGGATCGTTGATTGATCCTGCCTGGATAGAGCAAGCCTTGCACGCCACCGGCAAGGCCTCCATCCGTCGCCGCAAGCTGCCCGCCGAACACGCCGTCTGGCTGGTGATTGGCCTGGCCTTGTTTCGCCACATGCCGCTGTGGCAAGTCGTGCAGGAGATGGCGCTCACGCTCAATGGGCAAGACCTGCCCGTACCCAGCAGCAGCGTTCAGGCTCGCCAAAGACTGGGCTGCGAGCCCTTGGCACATCTGTTCGGCTTGCTCACCGATGCCTGGGGGCGATCCCACCCGGTGCATCCAGAGTCTTTGCGCGTCTTGGCAGTCGATGGCGTGGTCTGGTCTGCGCCCGACAGCCAGGACAACCGCCAAGTGCTGGGCAGTGGGATGACGCAATACGGCGCTCAGCCTTGGCCCATGGTGCGAGGCGTGTGCCTGCTCGATACCGACAGCCACGAGTTGCTTGATGCCAGACTGGGGGACTACCACTGCGGCGAGTTGACGCTGGCAGCCGATCTGCGCGGACTGGATCAGTCCATCACACTGTTTGACCGCGCGTACTTCTCAGCGGCATTCTTGTTGGACTGGCAGAACGCAGGGGCTCAGCGCCATTGGCTCATGCGCGCCAAGGACAATCTGCGCTATGAGATCGTTCAAACCTTGGGCGAAGGCGACTGGCTGATCCGCATGCCGGTGTCGCAACGCGCCAGGCAACTGCGCCCAGAGCTGCCCAGCCATTGGCTGGCCCGCTTGATCCAGGTGCATGCGGGTGGCAAGACCAGGCGCTTCATCACCTCGCTGAGTGACCCCTCGCGGTTTGCCGCACCCGAGTTGGCGCAGCTGTACCGTCAGCGTTGGGAGATCGAGCTGGGGTTTCGTGAAATCAAGCAGTCGCTGCAGCAAGGCCAGGGCGTGTTGCGCAGCAAGCAGCCCGAACTGGTGATGCAAGAGGTCTGGGGCGTATTGATTGCGCACACGCTGCTGCGGCGCTGGATGCGTCTGATGGCTCAGCATGTCGGTGTGGCACCCACCCGCATCAGCTTTCACACCGCGCAGCACGCGATCGTCGGTGCACTCAACACCATGCACCTGGCGCGCGCGGGCGCCTTGCCCCAGCATTTGCAGCGCCTTCTGGATCAGGCTCACTACTTCGTGCTCCCGCCTCGACGACCTGATCGAAGCTTCCCGCGCGAGGTCAAGCGATCGACACGCAGCAAGTACCCACCAAAAAAATGCCAGTCAGGGCTTAACTGACTGGCATTGGCCTTCGGGCGGTTTTTTCTTGCTGGCCTGTCGCTCAGGTCAGCTGGAAGTTCACCGGCTCCAGCGCGGGCGGCAGGTCTTTCTCGCCCAGCGATTCGCGCAAATGGATCTCGATGGCCCTGCACAGGGTGTCGAGCGGCAGATCGTTGCTTTCCAGGCCGAAGGGTTCCTCGATCTCGTCGCCCAGCGCGTCCAGACCGAAGAAGGTGTAGGCCACGATGCCCACCACAAAAGGCGTCATGAACCCCGTGGTGTCCACCAGACCGAAGGGCAGCAAAAAGCAGTACATGTAGGCCGTGCGGTGCAGCAGCAGCGTGTAGGAAAACGGCACGGGGGTGTTCTTGATGCGCTCGCACGAGGCGGCCGAGGCGGTCAGGGAGGACAGCGTGGCATCCACCGATGCCGCCAGGCAGGGCTCGATCTGGCCCTGGCGCACGCACTCGCCCAGGTCACGGCCCATGTGCAGCATGATGGCGTCGGCGGGGTTCGAGGTGCTGCGCGCTTTTTCAAACTCTGCCGTTGTCAGCCAGCGCTGCAGCACGGCGTCATCGCGCTGGTCGCGCAGCTGCAGCCGCAGCGCATGCACGAACGCGATGGCGCGGTGCACCATGCGCACCCGCACATCGTCGTCACGCTGGGCGGGGTTGAGCGGCGCAGACAGCTGGATCAGGCCTTGGCACTGGCGCGAAAGCGTGCGCGTGCGGTGCACGATCTCGCCCCAGAGCTTGCGGGCTTCCCAGTAGCGGTCGTAGGCGGTGGTGTTGCGAAAGCCCAGAAAAATCGCCAGCGGCAGACCGATCAGGGTAAAAGGAATGGCGGTGAGCGTGATCTTGAGCGTGAACAGGTTGCCATGCACCAGCGTCACCAGGGTCGCCAGCAAGATGTTGAGCAGCAAGGTGAGGCGAATGCGGTGCAACACCGAGCCGCGCAGGACCAGAAACAAGCGCAGCCCCGACGGACGCTCACGAACAATCATGCTGGAAAACCAAGGGAAAACCCTTATTTGACCACAGCCCACCCCGTGGCGCCAAGGCGGTGCATCCCCCGATGGGCCACGGGCGGGACGGCCCGATCAGACCAGCAACCGCGACGATTTGGGCACATGGGCCATCAAAAACTCCATCTGGTCGGCCAGGATGCGCCGGTTGCGCAGGATGAAGTCTTCCCACAGGCTGGGCACATAGGGCGCATACAGCAGGGGCATGTGGGCCTGCTCAGGCGTGCGTGGGCCCTTGCGGTGGTTGCAGGGTCGGCAGGCCGTGACCACGTTCATCCAGTGGTTCTGGCCGTTGCGCGCAAACGGCACGATGTGCTCGCGCGTGAGGTCTTCTTCGTGAAAATGGCCGCCGCAATAGGCGCACACATTGCGATCGCGCGCAAACAGCTTGCTGTTGGTGAGGCTGGGCTTGAGATCGAAAGGGTTGATGCCCGGCACGCCGCGGGTGCCGACGATGCTGTTGACGGCAATCACCGATTGCTCGCCCGTGATGGCGCTGTAGCCGCCCCGGAAACGGGCGATCTGTCCGCCCGACTCCCAGCGCACCTCCCCGGCGGCATAGTGAATCACCGCCTGCTCCAATGTGATCCACGATTGGGGCAGCCCTTGGGCCGACAGCTTCAAGACCTTCACAACACGCCTCCTGGAACAAAAGTACACAAGGATTCGGAACACGGATGGCACTGCGATCACAATATACTCCGTTTTCATGACAAATTGGCGTCTTGCGCTTGATACATCAGCGCAAGCTGCTATCAAAACAATATCAAACCGATGAAGATCTTTCGCGGCTTCCACCACCCGGACATCGCCCGCGCCTGCGCGCTGACCATTGGCAATTTCGACGGCGTGCACAGGGGCCACCAGGCCATGCTGGCCCTGCTGAACAGCGAGGCCGCCCACCGGGGCGTGGACAGCTGCGTGCTGACCTTCGAGCCCCATCCACGCGACTATTTCGCCGGTGCGCTGCGCAAGCCGGACCTGGCTCCGGCCCGCATCGGCACGCTGCGCGACAAGCTCACCGAGCTGCAGCGCTGCGGCGTGCAGCAGGCCGTGGTGCTGCCATTCGATGCGCGGTTGGCCGCCCAGCCGCCCCAGGCCTTCATCGACGAGGTGCTGGTGCGCGGCCTGGGCGCACGCTATGTACTGGTGGGCGACGATTTCCGCTTTGGTGCCCAGCGGGCGGGCGACTACACCATGCTGGACTCGGCGGGCCAGCATCTGGGTTTTGACGTGGCCCGCATGAACAGCTATGAGGTCCATGGGTTGCGCGTTTCCAGCTCGGCCGTGCGCGATGCGCTGCAGCGCGGCGACATGGCCGCCGCCGCCGGCCTGCTGGGCCGGCCCTACACCATCAGCGGCCATGTCGTGCACGGGCGCAAGCTCGGGCGTGCGCTGGGGGCCAGCAACGCTGGTGCCGACGACGGTTTTCGCACCCTGAACCTGCGCTTCGCGCACTGGAAGCCCGCCGCCAGCGGCATCTTTGCCGTGCTGGTGCATGGCCTGGGCCATGCGCCCCTGCCCGGGGTCGCCAACCTGGGCGTGCGGCCCTCGCTCGATCCAGCGGATGTGAACGGCGGCCGCGTGCTGCTCGAAACCCATTGCCTGGACTGGCCCGCCGATCTGGGGCCCGAGGGGGCGTACGGTAAAATCATCCGCGTGGAACTGCTGCACAAACTGCACGACGAGCTGAAATACGACGGTCTCGATGCCCTGACGGCGGGTATTGCCAAAGACTGCGCCGATGCACGTGCCTACTTTGCGTCGGCCCACGCCCCCTCCGATACCGAGACCCGGCGCCAGACCACGCGCGACCGAATTTGAGGTGGCTGCCCTGCGCAGCACCTGCACGGGCGACCCATTCGCCTCCCGTGCCCTCCTCCCGTTTTGACCCGGGCCCGCCCCGGAATGCCCTGTTTTAAGGCTTATCCATGTCCGACAACGCCAGTCCCGCACCCACCGACTACCGCAGCACACTGAACCTGCCCGACACGCCGTTCCCGATGCGCGGCGATCTGCCCAAGCGCGAGCCGGCCTGGGTCAAGGAGTGGGAAGACCAGGGCGTCTACAAGAAGCTGCGCGATGCGCGCTGCGGCAAGCCCAAGTTCATCCTGCACGACGGCCCGCCCTATGCCAACGGGCAACTGCACATCGGCCACGCGGTCAACAAGATCCTCAAGGACATGATCACCAAGGCGCGCCAGCTCGAAGGCTTTGACGCGCTGTATGTGCCCGGCTGGGACTGCCACGGCCTGCCCATCGAAAACGCCATCGAAAAACTGCATGGCCGCAACCTGCCGCGCGACGAGATGCAGGCCAAGAGCCGCGCCTTTGCCACCGAGCAGATCGCGCAGCAGATGCAGGATTTCAAGCGCCTCGGTGTGCTGGGCGAGTGGGACAACCCCTACAAGACCATGAACTACGCCAACGAGGCGGGCGAGCTGCGCGCCTTGAAGCGCGTGATGGAGCGCGGCTACGTGTACCGCGGCCTCAAGCCCGTGTACTGGTGCTTCGACTGCGGCTCGTCGCTGGCCGAGTTCGAGATCGAATACCAGGACAAGAAGAGCCAGACGCTGGACGTGGCCTTCAAGGCGCACGACCCAGCCCGGCTGGCTGCGGCCTTCGGTCTGCCAGGGCTGGAAGGCCCCTCCGGTAGCGTGCCCAAGGACGCCTTTGCCGTCATCTGGACCACCACCGCCTGGACCATCCCCGCCAACCAGGCGCTCAACCTCAACCCCGACCTGCCCTATGCGCTGGTGGACACCGAGCGTGGCCTGCTGATCGTGGCCGAAACGCTGGTGGAATCCTGCCTGCAGCGCTGGAACCTGCAAGGCCAGGTGCTGGCCGTGACCCAGGGCAAACAGCTCGCCGGCCTCGAATTCGAGCACCCGCTGCACGATGTGGATGCCGGCTACCGCCGCCTCTCGCCCGTGTACCTGGCCGAATACGCCACGGCCACCGACGGCACCGGCCTCGTGCACTCCTCGCCTGCATACGGCGTGGAAGACTTCAACTCGTGCGTGGCGCACGGCATGCAGTACGACGACATCCTGAACCCCGTGCTGGGCAACGGCCGCTACGACGAATCGCTGGCGCTGTTCGGCGGGCTCAACATCTGGAAGGCCTGCCCCATCATCATCGAGGCGCTGCAGGCCGCCGGGCGCCTGCTGGGCACCACCACCATCACCCACAGCTACCCGCACTGCTGGCGCCACAAGACGCCGGTGATCTACCGCGCCGCCGCCCAGTGGTTCGTGCGCATGGACGAGGGCGAGGGCGTGTTCACCACCGACAAGGCCCCCGGCACGCTGCGCCAGACCGCTCTGGCCGCCATCGAGCAGACCCACTTCTACCCCGAGAACGGCAAATCGCGCCTGCGCGACATGATCGCCGGCCGGCCCGACTGGTGCATCTCGCGCCAGCGCAGCTGGGGCGTGCCCCTGCCCTTTTTCCTGCACAAGGATTCGGGCGAGCTGCACCCGCGCACCATGGAAATCATCGACCAGGCCGCTTCCATCGTCGAGCAGGGCGGCATCGAGGCCTGGAGCCGCATGACGGCCGAAGAGGTGCTCGGCGCCGAGGACGCCGTGCACTACACCAAGAGCACCGACATCCTCGAAGTGTGGTTCGACTCGGGCTCCACCTTCTGGCATGTGATGCGCGGCACGCACGGCAGCATGCACCACGACGAAGGACCCGAGGCCGACCTCTACCTCGAAGGCCACGACCAGCACCGCGGCTGGTTCCACAGCTCGCTGCTGCTGGCCAGCGCCATCTTCGGCCGCGCGCCCTACCGCGGCCTGCTGACGCACGGCTTCACCGTGGACGGCCAGGGCAAGAAGATGAGCAAGTCGCTGGGCAACACCGTCTCGCCGCAGGAGGTAAGCGGCAAGCTGGGCGCCGAAATCATCCGCCTGTGGTGCGCCGCCACCGACTACTCGGGCGACCTGGCGATTGACGACAAGATCCTGGCGCGCGTGGTCGATGCCTACCGCCGCATCCGCAACACGCTGCGCTTTTTGCTGGCCAACGTGAGCGACTTCGACCCGGCCAAGGACGCCGTGCCGTTCGAGCAGATGCTGGAGATCGACCGCTACGCGCTGGTGCGCGCCGCGCAGTTCCAGGAAGACCTGCTGGCCCACTACCGGGTGTACGAGTTCCACCCCGTGGTGGCCAAGCTGCAGCTGTACTGCTCGGAAGACCTGGGCGGCTTTTACCTCGATGTACTCAAGGACCGCCTCTACACCACGGCCCCCAAGAGCCTGGCGCGGCGCAGCGCCCAGACCGCGCTGCACCAGATCACGCACGCCATGCTGCGCTGGATGGCGCCATTCCTGTCATTCACGGCCGAAGAAGCGTGGAAGATCTTTGGTCACTCCGAGTCGATCTTCATCGAGACCTTCTCGGCGCTGGGCCACAGCGACGACGGCCTGCTGGCCAAGTGGAGCCGCATCCGCGAGATCCGCGACGCCGTCAACAAGGACATCGAGGCGCTGCGCGCCGCCGGCCAGGTGGGCGCCTCGCTGCAGGCCTGCATCACGCTGACAGCGCCCCCCGAGGACCACGCGCTGCTCGCCAGCCTGGGCGATGACCTGAAGTTCGTTTTCATCACCTCCACTATTGAATTAATAGCTGGAAGCGCTTTAAAGGCAAACGCCAGGGCCAGTTCGGATGCCAAATGCGAGCGCTGCTGGCACTACCGCGACGACGTGGGCCACGACGCGGCCCATCCCACCCTGTGCGGGCGCTGCACCAGCAACCTCTTTGGCAGCGGCGAAGAACGGAAGGTGGCCTGATGGCCCGGGGCAGCACCTCATTCATGCGCAGCCCAGGCGCCAGCCTGTGGCCCTGGCTGGCCTGGGCGGTGGTCATTTTGCTGGCCGACCAGTTCACCAAGACGCTGATCCTGGGCTACTACCGGCTCGGCGATGCCACCACCATCACCAGCTTTTTCAACATCGTGCGCGCGCACAACACGGGTGCGGCCTTCTCGTTCCTATCCGACGCGGGCGGCTGGCAGCGCTGGCTGTTCACGGGCATCGGCGTGGCCGCCACGCTGTTCATCGTCTGGCAGCTGCGCGCACACCCGGGGCAAAAGCTGTTCTGCTTTGCGCTGTCGAGCATCCTGGGCGGCGCCGTGGGCAATGTGGTGGACCGGCTGATGCACGGCTACGTGGTCGATTTTCTCGACTTCCATCTGCGCGGCTGGCATTTTCCGGCGTTCAACATCGCCGACGCGGCCATCACCGTGGGGGCGGTCTGCCTGATCCTGGACGAGCTGCTGCGCGTCAGAAGCGCACGCTGATACGTTTTTGCCTTCCAGCGAATAACGGGGCGGAAAGCCGAAGGCAGTGCCGTGGCAGGCGGCGCGCGCCTGCCCCCGTCAATCACCCAGACGCCCCGCCACCAGCCGCACCACGCGGTCGCAGCGGGCGGCCAGAGATTCATCGTGCGTCACCATCACGAACGCCGTGCCCTGCTCGCGCGCCAGCTGCAGCATCAGCGCAAACACGCTGTTCGCCGTGCTGCGGTCCAGGTTGCCGGTGGGTTCGTCGGCCAGCACGCAGGCCGGCCGCGTCACCAGGGCGCGCGCAATCGCCACCCGCTGGCGCTCGCCGCCCGAAAGCTCTGCCGGGCGGTGGTGCAGGCGGTCTTTCAATCCGACGGAGGTGAGCACCCGCCCGGCCTCGGCATGGCACTGCGCCAGCGGCAGGCGCCGGATGCGCAGCGGCATGGCCACGTTGTCGAGCGCGCTGAACTCGGGCAGCAGGTGGTGGAACTGGTAGATGAAGCCCAGGTGCCGGTTGCGCAGCTGGCCCTGGCGTTCGGCCGACAGCGCTGACATCTCCTCGCCCTTGAGGCGCACCGTGCCCGTCGTGGGCGCATCCAGCCCGCCCAGCAGGTGCAGCAGCGTGCTCTTGCCGGAGCCCGAGGCGCCGACGATGGCCAGGGTTTCACCGGCATGGATCTGCAGGTCCACACCCTGGAGCACGGTCACATCCAGGCGGCCCTCGGTGAAGCGCTTGGTGAGGCCCCTGGCCTCCAGCACCACTTCGGCGTCCAATCCAGCGTGTGCAGGGTTCATGACCGAGCCGCCGCCGGGCCGCCCCAAGGCGGCGAGCGCCCCGGGATCGCGGGAACCCGGGAGCCCTTCCCCGGATGGGGGCAGCGAGGACACGCCAGTGCCAAGCGTGGGGGTGGTGTTACTCATAGCGCAATGCCTCGGCGGGATTCACACGGCTGGCACGCCAGCTGGGGTAGAGCGTGGCCACGAAGGCCAGCACGAGCGAGATGACGCCGATGGGCACGATGTCGCTGCTCTGCGGCTCGCTGGGCATCTTGCTGATGAGGTAGATGTCCTTGGGCAGGAAGCTCGCGTTCAAGGCCTTTTCAATCGCCGGCACGATCACGTCGATGTTGAGCGCGATGCCCAGGCCCAGCAGCAGGCCCACCGCCGTACCGATCACGCCCACCATGGCGCCCTGCACCACAAAAATGCCCATGATGCTTTTGGGGCTGGCGCCCAGCGTGCGCAGGATGGCGATGTCGGCGCGCTTGTCGGTCACCGTCATCACCAGCGTGCTCACCAGATTGAAGGCCGCCACGGCCACGATCAGCGTGAGGATGATGAACATCATGCGTTTTTCGAGCTGTACCGCGGCAAACCAGGTCTTGTTCTGCTGCGTCCAGTCGCGGATCAGCAGCTGGTCGCTCAGGCTGCCGGCCAGTTGCCGGGTCACCTCGCGCGCCTGGTGCAGGTCCTTGAGCTTGAGGCGGATGCCCGTGGGGCCTTCGAGGCGGAAGATGCGCTGCGCATCCTCGTGGTGCAGCAGCACCAGGGCCGAGTCGTATTCGTAGTGGCCCGAGTCGAATGTGCCCGCCACCGTCATCTGCTTGAGGCGCGGCACCACGCCCGCGGGTGTGACCTGCCCGGCTGGCGCGATCAGCGTCACCACATCGCCCGCACGCACGCCCAGGGTGCGGGCCAGCTCGCCACCCAGCACCACACGGAACTCGCCGGGCACCAGCAGCTTGAGTGTTTCCTCGTTGGTGGCAGCCAGGTCGGTCACCGCGCCTTCGAGCGCCGGGTCGATGCCGCGCACCAGCGTGCCCTTCATGTCCTCGCCGCGGGCCAGCAGGGCCTGCGCCCCCACGAAGGGCGCGGCGCCGATCACGTTGGGGTTTTGCCGGGCCTCGGCCAGCGTGCGCGCCACATCGGGCAGGGCCGCGCCCTGGGGCGCAAAGATCTCGATGTGCGAGACCACGCTGAGCATGCGGTCGCGCACCTCTTTCTGAAAGCCGTTCATCACACTGAGCACGATGATGAGCGCCGCCACACCGAGGGCAATGCCCAGCATGGACACGCCCGAGATGAACGAGATGAAACCATTGCGCCGCGTGGCGCGGCCAGCGCGCGTGTAGCGCCAGCCCAGGGCCAGTTCGTAGGGAATTTGCATAAGCTGGCGATTGTGGCACCGCACGCCAGCGCGCCCGGTCTTCAGCTGCTCGCGCGCAGCCCACGCCCGCCCCGGCGCCGGTCGGCCTTGGGCAGGTCGGCGCCGCACTGCATGGCATCGGCCTGGGACTGCAACACTGCCAGCAGCGCGTCCAGCTGGTCTGCCTCGACCGGGCTCAAGGGAGCCACCAACGCCTGGTGGATAGCCATCACCCGGGGCAGCACAGCCTCGTACAGGGCACGGCCCGCGTCGCTCAGGTGCAGGACCACTTGACGGCGGTCGTGCGGGCGGGGCACACGCACCACCAGTTGCCTGGCCACCAGCGCCGTGACGGCCCGCGAGGTGCGCGCCCGGTCCAGCTGCGCCGCGTCGGCCAGCTCGGACGACAAAATGCCGTCACGCTTGCCCAGTTGCGCCAGCACCCGCCATTCGCGCCGGGTGATGCCGAACTCACCCTCGCAGATGCGGGTGACCAGGCTGCCGGCCTTTCCCAGTACCCGACCCAGGCGGTACAGCAGCATGTCGTCGATGCTCTGGGGGTTGAGGGTTTTCACGGTAATGAATTGATTAGAACAATGATCCACATCAATCTTACAGTCGATGCAGCTTCTTCATTTTTGCGAGCGAGACACCAAGATGCGCACTGTTTTTCCCACCCGCCGCCTGGCCTTGCTGGCCCTCAGCACCTGCGCCCTGGCCCAGGCCCCGCTGCTGCACGCCCAAATCGCTGACTACCCCAGCAAGCCGGTGAAGTTCGTCAACGCCTTTACGCCGGGCGGCCCGACCGATGTGTTGGCCCGCTCACTGGGCGAAGCCCTGCAAACGCAGTTCAAGCAGCCCTTCATCGTCGAGAACAAGCCCGGCGCAGCAGGCAACATTGGTGCCGACATGGTGGCCAAGAGCCCGGCCGATGGCTACACCGTGATGATAGGCATAGACACCACCTTCACCGTCAACCCGCACATCTACCCCAGCATGCCCTTCAAACAGGGCGATCTGAAGCCGCTGATGGTGCTGGCCACCTCGGGAATGATGGTGGTGGCGCACCCATCCACCGGCTTTAAAAGTCTGGCCGACATGGTCACCGCCGGCAAGAGCAAGGGCGTGAACTTCAGTTCCGCCGGCAACGGCAGCCCGGGCCACCTGGCCGCCGAGGTGCTTGGCAACGCCACGGGCACGAAGATTCAGCACATTCCCTACAAAGGCAACGCACCCGCAGCCAATGCCGTGCTGGCCGGTGAGGTGGATGGCGGGGTGCTGGCGGCGCCCACGATGCTGCAACACATCAAGGCCGGCAAGATCACGGCCCTGGCCGTGACCAGCCGCCAGCGCTCCAAGGTAGCACCCGACGTGCCCACCGTGGCAGAGGCCGGTTACCCCCAGCTGGTGCAGGAAATTCTGTACGTGGCCATGGTGCCCGCCGCCATGCCCGAGCCCCTTATGCAAACCTTGCAGCGCGGCATGCTCGAAGCCCTGCGCAGCCCCGACATCCAGGCCCGCCTGACGGCGCTGGATTTGCAGGTCGATGGTTCCGTGGGGGCGGCTGCCAGCAAACGCCTGGCGGATTTGTCAGCGCAATATGGCCGCATCGCCAAAGCCACCAACATGAAGGTGGATTGAAAGCACCCACCATGCAAAAACCCAATCTGATCTTTATCGTGGCCGACGACCTGGGCTTTGCCGACCTGGGCTGCTACGGCGGCCGCGATGCCGCGTTCGGCCCGGTCTCGCCAGTGCTCGACGGTCTGGCCTCCCACGGCCTCAAGCTCACCCAGGGCTATTCCAACTCGCCGGTGTGCTCGCCCACCCGCTTTGCCATGATCACCGGGCGCTACCAATACCGCTTGCGCGGCGCGGCGGAAGAGCCCATCAACAGCCGCAGCAAGGGCAGCACGACGCTGGGCCTGCCGCCCGAGCACCCCACCCTGCCCTCGCTGCTCAAGGAGGCGGGCTACCGCACCGCGCTGATCGGCAAATGGCACCTCGGCTACCCGCCGGCCTTTGGGCCACTGCAGTCGGGGTATGAGGAATTCTTCGGCCCCATGTCGGGCGGGGTGGACTATTTCAGCCACCATAGCAGCGCGGGCCACCACGATCTGTACTTGGGCGAAGAAAGCCACACCGAAGAGGGCTACCTGACCGACCTGCTCTCGCAGCGCGCGGTGGACTGTGTGAACCGCATGGCCGGGCAGGATGTCCCCTTTCTGCTCAGCCTGCACTACACCGCGCCCCACTGGCCCTGGGAGACGCGCGACGACCAGGCGCTGTCCGAAGAGGTGAAATCCAACCTCTTTCACCTGCATGGCGGCAACATCCACCAGTACCGCCGCATGATCCACCACATGGACGAGGGCGTTGGCTGGCTGGTGGAGGCCCTGCGCACCAATGGTCAGCTGGACAACACGTTGATCGTGTTCACCAGCGACAACGGCGGCGAGCGTTTCTCGGACAACTGGCCGCTGGTAGGCGGCAAGATGGACCTGACCGAAGGCGGCATCCGCGTGCCCTGGATTGCCCACTGGCCCGCCGTGATCGCCCCAGGCCGCGAAAGCACCCAGCAGTGCCTGACCATGGACTGGACAGCCACCATGCTGGATGCCGCAGGCGTAACAGCGCACCCCGACTACCCGCTGGACGGCGTCTCGCTGCTGCCCGTGCTGCGCACGCCGGGACAAGAGTTTGACCGACCCGTACATTTCCGCATGAACCACCGTGGCCAGCGGGCGCTGCGCGATGGCGACTGGAAGTACCTGCGCGTCGATGGCAACGATTACCTGTTCAACATCCCGCAGGACGAGCGCGAGCGCGCCAACCTGGGCATGCGCCAACCCGAGCGCCTGGCCCAGATGCGCGCCAGCTGGGAAGCCTGGAACGCCACCATGCCCCCCATCCCGCAGGATGCCACGGTATCGCTGGGCTATTCGGCCAAGGACATGCCGCAGCGCTGACACGCCCATGCGCCTGTGGCAGGGCGCGCTTGAAGCCCCGGTCTTGGCGCAATGAAACAACTGCTTCCTTTTCTGCAATGGCCCCGGCCCGATGCCGCCCTGCTGCGCCAAGAGGCACTGGCCGGGCTGACGGTAGGCCTGATGGTCTTGCCCCAGGGCGTGGCCTACGCGGCACTGGCGGGCATGCCGCTGGTGACGGGCATTTACGCCTCGATCCTGCCCGCGCTGATCGCCGTACTGTTCAGCGCTTCCACGCGGCTGTCGGTGGGGCCGACGGCGCTCAGCTGCCTGCTGATCAGCGCATCCCTCAACGGCCTGGCCACGCCGGGCAGTGCGCAATGGGTCAACCTGGCGGTGTGGCTGGCGCTGCTCAGTGGCCTGCTGCAAACGGCGCTGGGGCTGCTGCGCTTTGGCTGGCTACTGAACCTGGTCAGCGCCCCGGTGCTGATGGCTTTTACCCAGGCGGCGGCGGTGCTGATCGTGGCCTCGCAATTGCCCGCGCTGCTGGGGCTGGGCAGCACGGGGCTGCGGGTGTGGGAAGGCGGCTGGCCCGACCTGTACGCCATGGGATTTGGTCTGGTCAGCCTGGCCCTGCTGGTGCTGGTGCGCCGCTGGCGGCCTGCGTTTCCTTCGGTGCTGCTGATCGTTGTGCTGAGCGCTGGGGCTTCGTTAGCCATCGGCTTTGAGGCGCTGGGTGGCAAGGTGGTGGGGGTGCTGCCGCACGGGCTGCCCTCGCTGTACCTGCCAAGCTGGCCGGGCTGGGAGACGCTGGGCCAACTGGTCTTGCCCACGCTGGTGATCACGCTGGTGAGCTTTCTGGAGACAGCCTCCAGCGCACGGGTGGACAGCGCGCGCGCGGGCAAGCCCTGGGACCAGAACCAGGACCTGATCGGCCAGGGGCTGGGCAAGCTCGCGGCGGGCCTCAGCGGGGCGTTTCCGACCAGCTCATCGTTTTCGCGCTCGGCACTCAATGTGTACGCCGGAGCACGCACCGGCTGGGCTACGGTGGCCTCGGTGCTGGTGGTGGTGTTGGCGCTGCTGGTGTTCATGCCGGTGCTGCAGCAGGTGCCCAGCGCTGTGCTGGCGGCGATTGTGGTGGTGGCGGTGATCGGACTGCTCAAGCCGCACGAGTTTGTGCGGCTGTGGCGCATCTCGCGCGTAGAAGCGGCCATTGCCGGCACCACCTTTGCCGTCACCCTGCTGGCAGCGCCGCGCCTGTACTGGGGCGTGCTGACCGGAATATTGATGGCACTGAGCCATTTTTTGTACCAGCGCCTGCACCCGCGCATCATTGAAGTGGGCCAGCACCCCGACGGCAGCCTGCGCGACCGCCACCTGTGGCATCTGCCGCCGCTGGCCCCGCACCTGTATGCGCTGCGCATGGATGCCGCACTGGACTTTGCCGCCGCCAGCAGTTTTGAGCGCACCATCGTCGAACACCTGGCACAGCACCCGGGCACGCAGCATGTGTGCCTGTTTGCCCAGCCCATCAATCGCATCGATGCCACCGGCATCGAGGCCATGGCCCAGCTCTGTGCCCAGTTGCACCGGCAAGGCACCACGCTGCACCTCAGCGGCCTGAAGCTGCCCGTGGAAACGCCCCTGCGCCGGGCGGGTGCCCTGCCCTCGGACCACTGGCTGCGCCTGTACCGCACCGATGCCGAGCTGCTGGCCGCGCTGGCCCGGCTGGACGGGGGGCCAGACGAGCTTGCGGTTTAAAACGGCATGCACAACTCGGCCATGCGATTCTGGCGCCGAGACAGTACAAGGAGATGGCAATACGCGGCAACGGCGTCAGGAGAGGTTTTTAGCCGCCCTGGGCCCATCCGGGACAATAGCGCCCCATGTCCGACCCGATCCATGTGCTTGTTCCCTACGCTGCCAGCCAACACCCCGGCTGCCAGCACGCGCTGCAAACGCTTTCCCTGCCCCACCTCGACTGGCTGCTGCGCCACCTGCAGCGCACCGGCAGCGACACCTTCGACGAAGACCACCCCGCCATGCCCCACGAGCGGGCGCTGGCGCGTGCCCTGGGCCTGCCGGGCGACGGCGTACAGGCCCCCTGGGCGGCCTGGCAGGTGCAGCGGCAAACACAGGCGACGGATGCGCAGGCCTGGGCCTTCGTCACGCCCTGCCACTGGCAGGTGGGCACCGACCACATCACGCTGCTCGACCCGCAAGCGCTGGCTCTGGACGAGGCGGCCTCGCGTGCCCTGCTGGACATCGTGGCGCCCTGGCTGCAAAGCGATGGCATCGCCCTGACCTACGACCAGCCCACGCGCTGGCTGGCCAGCGGCGCGCTGCTGGCCCACCTGGCTACGCCGTCGCTGGAGCGCGCACAAGGCAGCGATGTGCGCGGCTGGCTGCAGCACCAGGCACAAGCCAACGGCCGGCACAACGCGCAGGCGCAGGCTGCGCAAACCTGGCAGCGCCTGCACAGCGAGTTGCAAATGCTGCTCTACACCCATCCCTTCAACGACACCCGCAGCGCCCAGGGGCTGCTGCCGGTCAACGCCTTCTGGGTGCATGGCGCAGGCCGCCTCGATACCGCCCCGCAGCCCCGCGCAGTGCAGGTGCAAGACAACCTGCGCGCCAGCGCCCTGCGCCAAGACTGGGCTGCCTGGGCCAGCGCCTGGGCCGCACTGGACGCTGGCCCCCTGGCCCAGTTGCACGCCCAGGTGGCGCGCGGCGCCAGCGCACAGCTCACGCTGTGCGGCCTGCACAGCGCCCTTACCTGGCACACCAGCCAACGCAGTCTGCGGCACAAGTTTTCCAGTTTTTTTCGGCCCCAGAGATTTGTTGACGTACGCGAAGAGCTATGAAAATAATAGCTAGAGACATTCCCCCCCGCGCCGCCTGGGCGCTGGAACAGGCCGGTGTGCACCCGCTGCTGGCGCGCCTGTACGCCGCACGCGGCGTGCGCACCAAGGACGAGCTCGACGATGGCCTGGCGCGCCTGCTGCCACCCAGCGGCCTGAAAGGCATTGGGGAAGCAGCGCGGCTGCTGGCCGATGCCATGGCGCAGAACCAGCACCTGGTCATCGTGGCCGACTACGACTGCGACGGCGCCACCGCCTGCGCCGTGGGCGTGCGCGGCCTGCGCCTGCTGGGCGCAAAAAACGTGGATTACCTGGTGCCCGACCGCGTGACCGACGGCTACGGCCTCACGCCCCCCATCGCCCGCCGCGTGGCCGAGCGCGGCGCCGACGTGCTCATCACCGTGGACAACGGCATCGCCAGCGTGGACGGCGTGGCCGAGGCCAAGGCACTGGGCCTGCAGGTGCTGGTGACCGACCACCACCTGCCCGGCCCCGAGCTGCCTGCAGCCGACGCCATCGTCAACCCGAACCAGCCCGGCTGCCCGTTCGAGAGCAAATCCATGGCCGGGGTAGGCGTGATGTTCTACGTGCTGCTGGCCCTGCGCGCCGAGCTGCGCGCGCGCGGAGTCTTCGACGCCGCCAGCCAGCCCAAGCTCGACCCGCTGCTCACCCTGGTGGCGCTGGGCACCGTGGCCGACGTGGTCAAGCTCGACGCCAACAACCGCCGCCTGGTCGCCCAGGGCCTCAAGCGCATCCGCGCGGGCCAGATGCCCGCGGGCATCGCCGCCCTGTTCCATGCCGCCGGCCGCAAGGCACCCGTGGCCACCACCTTCGACTTTGGCTTTGCCCTGGGCCCGCGCATCAACGCCGCAGGCCGCCTGGCCGACATGACGCTGGGCATCGAATGCCTGCTGACCGACGACGCGGGCCGCGCCGCCGAGCTGGCCGCCACGCTGGACGCCATCAACCGCGAGCGCCGCGAGATCGAGGGCGGCATGCGCGACCAGGCCCTGCTGATGGCCGAGAGCCTGTTCCAGGAGGACGAAGAGCCGCCGCCCGCCATCAGCGTGTTCGACCCCGACTTCCACGAAGGCGTGGTGGGCATCGTGGCCAGCCGCATCAAGGACAAGCTGCACCGCCCCACCTTCGTGTTCGCAGCCAGCAGCGCGCCGGGCAAGGCGCATGAGCTCAAGGGCTCGGGCCGCTCCATCCCCGGTTTTCACCTGCGCGATGCACTCGACCTGGTGGCCAAGCGCCACCCGGGCGTGCTGCTGAAGTTTGGCGGCCACGCCATGGCGGCGGGCTGCACCGTGGCCGAAGAAGCCTTTGAGGTGTTTGAGCGCGCCCTGGCCCAGGTGGCGCAGGAATGGCTGGACGCCGCCACCCTCACCCGCCGCATCGAGACCGACGGCCCGCTCGCACCCGAATACTGCCGCGCCGACATCGTGGACACCCTGCACCGCGAGGTGTGGGGCCAGGGCTTTGCACCGCCCACGTTCAGCGAAGAAATGCAGGTGCTGAGCCAGCGCCTGGTGGGCGAGGCCAAGAACCACCTGTCGATCAAGCTGATGCACCAGGGCAACCCCATCGACGCCATCTGGTTCGGCCACACCGAGCAGCTGCCCGCCCGCGTTGTGCTGGCGTTCCGCCTGGATGTGAACGAGTGGAAGGGCGAGCGCAGGGTGCAGTTTCTGGTCGAGGGGGCCCAGGTTCCGACAGGAACGAGTTCATCCACTGGTGTATGAAGTCTTCACAGTCGTATAAAACTCTGCGGCATAACGCCCCTGTTCGCGCGGTCCATAGCTGGAGCCCTTTCGCCCACCAAATGGAACGTGATAATCCACACCCGCTGTAGGCAAGTTCACCATCACCATACCCGCTTGGCTGTGCCGCTTAAAGTGCGTTGCAAATTTGAGCGATGTCGTTGCGATGCCCGCCGACAACCCAAATTCAGTGTCATTCGCGAGCGCCAGCGCTTCATCGTAATCGCGCGCACGAATGACGCTCACCACCGGGCCGAATATCTCCTCTCGATTGATTCGCATGCTTGGCGAAGTTTCAGTGAAAAGCGCTGGCCGGAGGTAGTGGCCAGGAGCGCCATCTGGGTTCTTGCCAAATGCCTGGCCACCTGTAACAAGTTTCGCGCCTTCGGCCTTGCCAATCGCAATGTATTCAAGATCCTGTGCCAACTGCCTCTCATCGACCACTGGACCGATGTCGGTACCAGCTTTGCGGGCATCGTCAACCTTTAATGACTCGATCTTGCGGACAAGCTCAGTAACAAAGCGGTCATGGATGCCTTGCGTCACGATCAATCGGGAGGATGCCGTGCAACGCTGACCCGCAGAGAAGAAGCCGCTGTTTACAGCTGCTCCAACAGCCACGTCAAGCTCCGCATCATCCAACACGATCATCGGGTTTTTACCGCCCATTTCCAGCTGGAACTTGGCCCTCCGTGCAACACAAGCCTGCGCGATTCGTTGCCCGGTGGCGACGGACCCCGTGAAACTGATGGCTTGGACTCTTTTGTCTTCCACAAGGATCTGCCCGACTTCGGAGCCACGCCCCATCACCAGGTTGAAGACTCCCGCAGGCAATCCGGCACGATGAAGGATGTCGGCAAGCGCCCATGCGCTACCTGGCACCAGTTCCGCCGGTTTGAAAACGACCGTATTGCCGTACGCCAGTGCTGGCGCAATTTTCCAGGCGGGAATCGCAATCGGAAAATTCCAGGGAGTGATCAACCCGACGACACCCACCGGTTCGCGCGTCACTTCGACACCAACCCCGGGGCGTACGGAGGGCAAGGTCTCACCACCTGTGCGCAAAGCTTCTGCGGCAAAAAACTTGAAAATATTTCCTGCGCGAGCCACTTCGCCGATGGCTTCAGGCAGTGTCTTGCCTTCTTCCCGCGCAAGAAGATCTCCCAATTCGTTGCGACGGGCCAGGATTTCAGCGCCAGCCGCATCCAGGATGTCGAACCGTTGTTGCGGAGTGGACAGTCCCCATTTCTCTTGGATCTTCGCGGCTGCAGAGATCGCTTCCAGTACTTGGGAGGCATCCGCCAGCGCGTATTCACCTATCAAGTCCCGGGTGTCAGACGGGTTGATGTTGCGATAGATTTGGGAGCCGCCAACCCATTCGCCGTTGATATAGTTCTTGAACATGAAAATGGCCCGAAGCTTTAAGTAACTGCGCCCAGAGACCATGGGACAAATTCGTTTTGCCCGTAGCCATGCAGTTCGCTCTTGGTTTTCTCACCTGAAGCGACTCTCAGGATAGATTGAAAAATCTGCTCGCCCATCGCGTCCACCGTGACGTCACCGTCTGCGATGTTGCCGCAGTTGATATCGATGTCTGATGCTTGCCTGCGCCACAGAGCGGAGTTTGTCGCCAACTTCATCGACGGCGCAGGCGCACAGCCGTAGGCCGAACCGCGCCCTGTCGTAAAACAAATCAGGTTGGCACCACCGGCAACTTGTCCGGTCGCACTGACGGGGTCGTAGCCAGGAGTGTCCATAAACACCAAACCACGGCGCGTTACCCGTTGGGCGTACTCCACCACCTCGACCAGGTTGGTGCTCCCCCCTTTGGCAACGGCACCCAGCGACTTCTCAAGGATGGTGGTGAGCCCCCCCGCCTTGTTACCTGCGGAGGGATTGTTGTTGAGGTCTGCCCCCATGCGATCACAGTACGCCTCCCACCAACGAATGCGCTGAAGCAGCTTTTCAGCGATCTCCTGACTTTCTGCGCGACGCGTCAACAGATGCTCAGCCCCATAAATTTCCGGGGTTTCAGAGAGAATGGCTGTTCCACCGTGGCGAACAAGGCGATCCATCGCTGCACCCAACGCAGGATTGGCCGTGATGCCGGAATAGCCGTCAGAACCTCCGCACTGCAAACCGACCACGAGGTGACTGGCGGAAACGGGGATGCGCTCGACCGCATTGGCCCGCTCTAAAAGGCCACGCACCGCCTGCACGCCCCGTTCCACCGCAAGCGCAGTACCTCCACTGTCTTGAATGGTGAAGGTCTGCAAGTTCATACCGGTGGTCAAACCCTCGACTTCAACCCAACGTTCGATCTGATTGGTTTCACACCCCAAGCCAATGACCAATACCGCAGCGAAGTTCGCATGCAGTGCGTACCCGGCAAGTGTTCGGCGCAGGATCGCGAGCCCCTCCCCTTCGGCATCGACGGCACACCCTGAACCATGCGTCAAAGCGACGACTCCGTCGATGTTGGGGAAACCGTCCAACTCTTGAGGATGAATATCTCGCCGGAACCGGTCGGCGATGGCACGGGCGACGGTGGCGGAACAATTCACGGACGTCAGGACGCCGATATAGTTTCGCGTCGCAACGCTGCCATTCGGCCGTACGATTCCCCGGAATGTGGCAGCATGATCCACACCCACTGTGGGGCGCGCATCTGCACACGCCATGTCAGCGGCGCCGCGCTCGAAGACCCCCATGGCCAGGTTATGAACGTGCACATGCTCCCCGCAACGTATTGCCTGCGATGCAAAGCCGATGATCTGGCCATAACGCCGTACCGGCGCTCCGACGGCAATGTCACGGATTGCAATTTTGTGGCCAGGTGGCACCAGCCCTAGAACCCTCACCTGCTCGTCGGGCAAGACAGCGCCCGCGATCAGCTGTTGGCGTGCGATGAGCACATCGTCATCAACATGCAGCCGGATGGTGAAGGACATCAGAGCGCTCCATTTCCCAGCAACCCGCGAGCGGCCAGGTTGTTGATGAATGCTCGCAAGCCAAACTGCCAGGGTGCAGCCTGTTCGCTGTGCGCAACCCGGTTACACAACGCCCCAAGATGACTGCTGCGAATTGAAACCCTGTCACCCACCTTGTGTGTAAAGCCTGCACCAGGTTCGCCTCGGTCCTGTGTGGGCGCAAACAAGGTGCCCAGGAACAGCATGAAACCGTCCGGATACTGGTGGGCTGCGGTGGTTTGAGCGACAAGTTCTTGTGGATCACGGCTGATCTGAGACATCGAATTGATGCCATGGAGCGCAAAGCCATCCACGCCTTCCACGGTGAGATGAACAACCTCTTCGCGAACATCGTCGAGATTGAAGGTTTCATCAAAAAGGCGGATGAACGGGCCAATCGCACAGGAGGCGTTGTTGTCTTTGGCCTTGCCCAGCAACAAGGCACTGCGTCCTTCAATATCTCGAAGGTTGACATCGTTCCCTAAAGCTGCGCCAACAATGCGCCCCTGGCTATTGACTGCCAGCACCACCTCCGGTTCAGGATTGTTCCAACTGGAGTCAACGCGGATACCGACGTCAGCACCAGTACCCACACTCGCCAAAACCGGCGCTTTGGTAAAAACCTCGGCGTCGGGACCGATCCCCACCTCAAGATACTGCGACCAGATTCTTTGCTGCAACAGCAAGCGCTTGAGGGCCTGTGCTTGTTCCGAACCAGGTTTGATGGCCGACAAATCACTGCCGATTTGCGCCTGCACCGTCTCACGAACGGTCTGGGCTTTGGCGGGGTCCCCCCCAGCCTGCTCCTCAATGACGCGTTCAATGAGACTCGCAGCAAAAGTCACCCCGGCAGCCTTCACGACCTGAAGATCACACGGCGCGAGAAAGAATGGGGCTCGCAAGTCTCGCTGCGACTCGTCACTGTTGGCCAGAATATCTTCCACGCTTCCGATACGCTCACCAGCCACGGCACGCAGTGCCTGTACCGGATCCTCTCGCTCCAGCAGCGTACTGACAGTAACGAAGTCCGCAGTAACGTCATACACCCCATCACTTCGCACCACCACCACCGCCGGTCCTGCCTGGACGCCAGGGCGCCAGACACGCGCCACCAACGTACCGGCATATCCGTCATCCGGCAAGGCGCGCGTGAGACTCATATTCAGTGCCTGCATGCTCATTGCGCGATTACGCGGGCCTCGTCCGCGAGTTTCTTCATGTCAGGCAATGCAATGCCCATGTGCTTCTGGTAAATCTTGTTCAACTCACCATTGGCCGCATTCTTCTCTACCCAATCGTTGACCCACTTCATCAGCTCGGCATCGTTTTTGCGCAGACCGATAGCCAGCGGGGTGGCACTCAGCGCAAACTTGATCTCCAAATTTTTGGCAGGATTCTTTTGGACCAGCGTTTGCACAGTGAACGACGGCGTCGCGATGGCATCCACCTGACCAGCGATGAGCGCTGTATTCGCTGTGGCATCGTCCTCATAGCGAACCAAAGTGGCCCCCTTGGGGGCTTGCTTGGTCAGCACCAAATCTTGCAAATTTCCCCGAACAACGGCAACGCGCTTGCCATTGAGATCGTCCAGTTTTTCGATCGATGTGCCCTTGGATGCCCCCACGACGAGTTGATTCACGCTGTACGGTGCGGAGAAAGCGACCACCTTGGCACGCTCGGCCGTCACGGCAAACGAAGAGATAACAATGTCGGCCTTGCCTGTCATCAAAAATGGGATGCGGTTAGGTCCACTGACTTGAACGATTTCAAGTGGGACGCCCATGTCTTTTGCCAACGCACGTGCGACGTCAACGTCAGCCCCTTGGGGTTGCATCTGGGCATCGGTCATACCGTATGGGGGGACACTCAAGTCAATGGCCACAAGCAACTTTTTGCGTGCCTGGATTTCCTTGAGTGAGTCCGCGAAGGCCAACGGCGCCGTTCCTGCCAATGCCAAAGCCACAGTGGTCAAAGCAAAAGTTCGGCGGGAAATGAAGGTCATGTCTCTCTCCTTGAGGGTGGTGTGGTTCAAAGACCACTGCTGATGAATTGCGCGAATTCAGCGGTGCGCGGCCGCGTAAACAGCTCTTCCGGTGGGCCCATCTCCCACACCTGGCCCTTGTGCATGAACACCACGATGTCGGCGACACGCCGCGCGAAAGCCATCTCATGCGTCACGAGGACCATCGTCATTCCCTGACGCTTGAGGTCTTCCATGACTTTGAGAACTTCCCCGGTGAGCTCTGGATCAAGGGCAGAAGTCACTTCATCGAAGAGCATGAGTTGGGGCGCCATCGCGAGCGAACGGGCGATCGCCACACGCTGGGACTGTCCGCCCGACAATTGCTCCGGATAGCTCTGGGCTTTTTCGGACAATCCGACCAAAGCAAGCACCTTGTGAGCGACTTTTTGAGCCTCGTGCTTGGACAGCTTCTTCACAGAAGTGAGCGCAAGGGTGATGTTGCGCTCCACCGTGAGGTGTGGGAACAGGTTGTAGCTCTGGAAAACAATTCCCACGTCGCGTCGCAGTTCCCGCACCACCAGCCGATCACGAGAGCTGACATCGTGACCACAAACCTGTAGCGTCCCCTCATCAATGGTTTCCAGGGCATTCATGCATCGAAGCAAGGTACTTTTGCCCGAGCCAGAGCGCCCGACAATGGCCACCATCTGACCCCGCTGTATCTCCAGCGACACGCCGTCAAGAACCTTGAGGGTTCCGAAGCGCTTGACCAAGTCGCGCACGATAACGGCGGCACCCGCACTGGTTTTCGACATGGGTTTGGTCATGGACGTGGTCTGAATTGCGTCGGCGAGGGGGTAATCATTGGCGACCAACATGGAGTTTCCTTTCGAAATGGCGGCTGGCCAGCGAGAGTGGATAGCACAGAGCGAAGTACATCAGCGCAATCACAATGAAAACGGTGAATGGCTGAAAAGTGGAGTTATTCACAATTTGGCCGGCACGGGACAACTCCAAAAAACCAATCACAGAGGCCAGAGAAGTGTTTTTGACGACCTGCACCATGAAACCCACCGTAGGCGGAATCGCCATTCGGCCTGCTTGGGGAAGTACAACATGCAAGTACTGCCCGAATCGACCGATCCCCAGGCACTCTGCGGCCTCCCATTGAGTTTTTGCAACAGCCTGAATACAACCGCGCCAAATCTCACCGAGAAAAGCGCCGGTGTAGAGCGTCAGAGAAAAAGCGGCAGCCAATAATGGCGGCACATTGAACCCGACAATACTGATACCAAAATAGGCCAAAAACAAGAGAACCAGCAGTGGCGTACCCTGCACAACCTGAATATAAGCCCCCGCAGCAAATCGCAACGCGGAAATTCTAGAAACACGGGCCAAGGCGAGGGCCAGACCGAGAATAGCGCCTCCCACAAAAGCAAGGAGCGACAGAATCACCGTCCATTGCGCGGCAACCGCCAGGTAGCCTAAATGCGTCAAAGAAAAGGAGTTCATTTTTATTTCTCAGAGAGGCGTTCCGAGGCGGCGGCGGCGGACAAAAACCAGTTGACCAACCCCCCAGAATGCAATACGAAAGAGAAGAGACAAGATCAAGTAAATCACGGCAACAATCAGGTAAACCTCGAAACTCCTGAATGTTTCGGATTGCAAGACATTGGCAACTGCCGTCAACTCCTCTGCCGATATTTGCGAGGTGACGCTAGAAGCAAGCATCAGCAAGACATACTGGCTAGACAATGCGGGAAATACTCGCTCAACGGCGGGAAGCAGCACGATATGCCAATAGACCTGCAACCGCGATAATCCCAGACACTCTCCCGCCTCGATCTGGCTTCTTGCCACTGACTGAATTCCCGCCCTCAAAATTTCAGTTGAGTAGGCCCCTATATTGATGGTCAAAGCCAGCGCGGCAGATGCTTCTGCTGAAATCTTCAGGCCAAGACTTGCCAAACCGAAATACACCAAAAACACCTGCACGAGCAATGGCGTATTTCTGATCGTCTCAACGTAGCCTCCGACAATTCTTTTAATACCGGGGGAACCGCTGGTACGCCCCAGCGCGCAAACAGCCCCCAATATGAAGCCGAGCACAATAGCGGCGGTGGCCAGTTGCATCGTTAACCAGGCGCCATGCACAAAGCGCGGCCAGGTGTCCGCAAAAAATGAAAAATCGAATTGATATTGCATGATCCGCTGTTTGACTTGTTAGGACCAAGCTGTTGTACCGTTGGCCTTTTGGATGGGAGTGGCGGCCTCTTGCCCGGCAACATTTGCCAATTCCCAGCCCCGCTCCAGCGCTGCACGCACCGTATCCAGGTGGTGAACCATCGCCGCCCGCGCTACTTCAGGCTGGCGACTCTCAATTGCCTCGACCAACCTGCGATGCTCATCGATAGCTGCGGCATGCCGGTCGGGGCTGTCAAAGTGTTCGTCAAGCTTGCGAAACATCGCGCTGTAGCGGAAGCTCCACAACTGATGAACCAAGTGCACCAATGCGCTATTTCCAGATGCCTCGGCAATGCGCAGGTGAAACTGCGCATCGGCATTGAGTCCAACTCCGCTCGCATTAACCTCATCGGCCATCCACTGCAGCGTCTCGCGAATTCTGGTGTGCTGCGACTCCGTCCCGTTGCTCGCAGCCAGCGCAGCAGTTTCCCCTTCAATCAAGTACCGCGCGGAGAGCACCTCAAACGGGCCTGGCTCTCCTAACTCATCGGTCACCGAATTGGCTGCGGGTGCGGCATTCACAAAGACCCCTAGACCTACGCGGACGTCGATAAGACCATCAATTTCCATTGCTATCAAAGCCTCGCGTACCGAAGCACGGCTGACGCTGAGCTGAGCCGACAAATCACGCTCCGACGGCAACCGGTCACCTGGCCTGAACTCACCTTTCCGAATGAGATCGGCCAGCTGATCGGCGATTTGCCTGTATAGCCGCTGGGAAGAAATAGCTTGAATTGGCATATCGAGTTACCTAGTGTTCTAGTGGCCTGACCACATGAACGAAGGATAGATGAGCAGTTAAACCTGCACACCTAGCATTTACCCTAGAGATACCTCTTTTCGAAAACCACCGATGCCATTCACATAAAGGGGACAGACGTCTTTGGTGACGCTGGTTACCAAGGCGCACTCAAGCGCCCGGATGCCAGGAAGGACGCCACCTGGCATGGAGCGATGCGCCCAGGCAAGCGCACCTTCACCGAGCCGTCTTTCTTGAGCAACTGCAATGCCATGCGCCGCAGCAACGTCTGGTTGTGCGGACCCTGGTCCTTGTAAGACTGCGCAGCATCCTCGCGCATCGCCACGTCCAGGCTCCAGTGCAACTGGTTCTCCACCGCCCAGTGCGAGCGGATGCTGTGCACCAGCACATGCGCTGGCGTGTGACCTGCACCACGCTCGCCAGCCCCGGCCATTGGGCTGGCGCTCGCTGCAAGGCCTCGGGTACGGGGCTGACCCGGTAGCTGCGCAACTCCTCACGCCCATGGCCGCTTGAGCGCTCGGCATAGGTGTTGGCTCCTGGCTGCGGTGCTGCTGCCGGTGCCTCAAAGTGCTTTCGCACCACCGCATGCATGTGCCGCTGTTTGCCTTTGACCGACAGAACATAGCCCGCGCCATGCTCATGCAATTGCTGGGCGATGGCCTTTTGGCAACCTATGGCATCGATGGTGACGATGCAGCCCTTCAGGTGCAGCAAGCTCAGCAGCTCGGGGATGGCGGTGAACTCGTTGCTCTTGCCATCGACCTGGCACTGGCCCAGCAACAATCCCATGTCGGCGGCCCAGGCGCTGACCCTGTGCAGCGGCTTGCGGGCATCTCCCTTGCGGCTGCCGCGCACGCTTTTGCCGTCAATTGCCACCGTGCCATGCACCTGCCCAGCCACCTGCACCAGCCACCGCTGGCAGGCCAGCTGCAGTTGCCTGGCATCGAGCAAGCGAAACACCCGGGCAAAGGTGTCGTGCGAGGCGATACCCGAGGGCAGCGGGACGAAGCGAATGAACCCGTCGTGGTGCGGCGCGCCGAACGCGGCCACTTCCACCCAGTTGTCCGCGCCCGCAATGGTGGCGCATCGGGTGATCGAACGCTGTAGTTTCGCTGTGATGGAGGGCTGGATTGAGATGCGATCGCCCTGGCGCCTGACGCAGGCCCGGTGTGCGTCAACCCCAAGGCGGCTGCGTGGCTCTCCAACGCCAGCGCCCGACACGGCAAACCCGTAGAATCGATTGGTGACCACCTACCTCAATGCCGACCTGCACTGCCACTCCGTGGTATCGGACGGAACCATGGCGCCCGAGGACCTGGCGGCGCGGGCCAAGGCCAACGGGGTCGAGCTGTGGGCCCTGACCGACCATGACGAAATCGGTGGCCAGCACCGCGCCGCTGCCGCCGCCCGCAGCCTGGGCATGGCCTACCTCACCGGCACCGAAATCTCGGTCAGCTTTGCCGGCACCACGGTGCATATCGTGGGCCTGGGGTTCGACCCCGACAACCCGCAACTCGTGCAAGGCCTGGCCGCCACCCGGGGTGGCCGGGGTGCACGCGCCCGCGAAATGGCCACTCAGCTGGCGCAGGCAGGCATTCCCGGCGCCTATGAAGGTGCCCTGCAGTTCGTGGGCAACCCCGAACTGGTTTCACGCACCCACTTTGCGCGTTTTCTGGTGGACACCAAGGTCTGCCGGGACACCGCCGAGGTGTTTCGCAAATACCTGATCGAAGGCAAGCCCGGCTATGTGCCGCACCGCTGGGCGGCGCTGGGGGACGCGGTGCGCTGGATCACCGAGGCCGGCGGCGTGGCCGTCATCGCCCACCCGGCCCGTTACCCGCTCTCCGCCAACGAGGAATACGCGCTGTTTTCCGAGTTCAAGGCCCATGGCGGCCAGGGCGTGGAAGTGGTCACCGGCAGCCACAGCGCGGCCGAATACGTCACCTACGGGGCCATGGCCCACGAGTTTGGCCTGGCCGCCTCGCGCGGCAGCGACTTTCACAGCCCCGAAGAATCCCACACCGACCTGGGCGCCCTGCCCCTGCTGCCCGGCACCCTCACCCCCGTGTGGGAACTGCTGGCCGAGCGGGTGCGGCCCGCCACCTGACATTGACCTGGAGGCATTGACTGCCATGGCCCAGTATTTCGAAGTCCACCCCGACAACCCGCAACCCCGCCTGCTCAAACAGGCGGCGGCCCTGCTGCAAAAAGGCGGCATCGTGGCCGTGCCCACCGATTCGAGCTACGCGCTGGTCTGCCACCTCGACGACAAGGACGCCGTCGATCGCCTGCGCCGCATCCGCCAGGTGGACGACAAGCACCACCTGACCCTGCTGTGCCGCGACCTGTCGGAGCTGGCCAACTACGCCCGTGTGGACAACCGCCAGTACCGGCTGCTCAAGCTGGGCACGCCGGGGCCCTACACCTTCATTCTGGAAGCCACCAAAGAGGTGCCGCGCCGCGTGAGCCACCCTTCGCGCAAGACCATCGGCCTGCGCGTGCCCAACCGCAAGGGCCTGCAACTGCTGCTGGAGCTGCACGGCGCGCCGCTGCTGGCCACCACCCTGATTCCAGCCGGCGAAACCGAGCCCCTGAACGACCCGCAGGAAATCCGCGAACGCTACGAGAAGCTGATCGACGCCATCGTGGACGCGGGCGCCTGCCCCCTGGAGCCCACCACCGTGATCGACCTCACGCCCATGGGCAACGGTGGCGAGCCCGAGGTGCTGCGTGAAGGGCGCGGCAGCGTGCAGGCCCTGGGGCTCTGAGAGCCTGCCGTGCACGCCAAGGTTCAAAGCCCCGCGGGCGGGCGGCCCGCCGGCGTCTGAGACAATCTGGCCGGTGGACATCTCCAATCTCATCCAAACCGTTCTGATCTACGCCCTGCCGGTGCTGTTTGCCATCACCGTGCACGAGGCGGCCCACGGCTACACCGCGCGCCACTTTGGCGACAACACCGCGTACATGCTGGGGCGCATCACCCTCAACCCCCTCAAGCACATCGACCCGGTCGGCACCATCCTGATGCCGCTGCTGCTGTACTTCGCCACCTCGGGCGCCTTCCTGTTCGGCTATGCCAAACCGGTGCCGGTGAATTTCGGCAACCTGCGCAACCCCAAGCGCCACATGGTGTGGGTGGCCCTGGCGGGGCCGGCCTCCAACTTCATCCAGGCCGTGCTGTGGGCCATATTGCTGGTGGCCCTGGTGGGCACGGGCGTGGACGAGCGCTTCTTCATCGAGATGGCGCGCGCCGGCGTGCTGGTCAACCTGGTGATGTGGGCGTTCAACCTGTTTCCGCTGCCGCCGCTGGACGGTGGGCGCATTCTGGTGGGCCTGCTGCCCTGGAAGCAGGCGCACATGGTGTCGCGCATCGAGCCCTATGGCTTTTTCATCGTGATGGGCCTCGTCATCGCGGGCATCGTGGGCGCGCTGTGGCTGCGCCCGCTGATGTCGCTGGGCTACAGCGCCATCAACCTGCTGCTGACACCCCTCACCGCACTCCTGCGCTGACCCCCTCTCACTCTTTCTGCGGCATCGTTTCATGAGCACCACCCGCTTTCTCACCGGCATCACCACCACGGGCACGCCCCACCTGGGCAACTACGTCGGCTCCATCCGCCCCTCGGTGGCGGCCAGTCGCGCGCCCGGCGTGCAGAGCTTTTATTTTCTGGCCGACTACCACGCGCTCATCAAGTGCGAGGACCCGGCGCGCATCCAGCGCTCGACGCTGGAGATCG
The DNA here is from genome assembly GCF_000426205.1 of Acidovorax sp. JHL-9. NCBI lineage: Bacteria > Pseudomonadati > Pseudomonadota > Betaproteobacteria > Burkholderiales > Comamonadaceae > Acidovorax > Acidovorax sp. JHL-9. The sequence goes on along the minus strand of NZ_AUEX01000009.1, from coordinate 60,335 downwards.
CCGCCAGCTGGCTGGCCGCCGGCCTGGACCCGGAGCGCGTCACCTTCTACCGCCAGTCCGACATCCCCGAGACCACCGAACTGACCTGGCTGCTCACCTGCGTCACCGGCAAGGGCCTGCTCAACCGCGCCCACGCCTACAAGGCCGCACAGGACAAGAACGCCGCCGCCGGCCGCGAGCCCGACGATGGCGTGACGGCGGGCCTGTTCATGTACCCCGTGCTGATGGGGGCCGACATCCTGATCTTCAACGCCCACAAGGTACCCGTGGGCCGCGACCAGATCCAGCACATCGAGATGGCGCGCGACATGGCGGCCAGCTTCAACCACCTGTATGGCGAGCATTTCACGCTGCCCGAAGCGGCGATCGACGAGCATGTGGCCACGCTGCCGGGGCTCGATGGCCGCAAGATGAGCAAGAGCTACGACAACACGATCCCGCTGTTCTCCTCGCGCGAGCAACTGCGCAAGCTGATCGGCGGCATCCTGACCGACTCGCGCGCGCCCGGCGAGCCCAAGGAGGCCGAGGGTTCGGCCCTGTTCCAGATCTACCAGGCCTTTGCCACGCCTGAAGAAACCGAGGCGCTGCGCAAGCACTATGCCGAGGGCATTGCCTGGGGCGATGCCAAGCAGATGCTGTTCGAGCGCATCGACCGCGACGTGGCCCCCCTGCGCGCGCGCTACGAGGACCTGATCGCCCACCCCGAGAAGATCGAGCAGACCCTGCTGGCGGGTGCCGAGCGCGCGCGCCAGATCGCCACGCCCTTTGTGCGCACGCTGCGCGCTGCAGTGGGCCTGCGCAGCCTGGCCCAGGGCGCCACCGCCCCCAAGACCGCCAAGACCACCAAGGCCGCCCTGCCCAGCTTCAAGCAATACCGCGAAGCCGACGGCCAGTTCTACTTCAAGTTCGTGGCCGCCGACGGCCGCCTGCTGCTGCAAAGCACGGGCTTTGCCGCACCCAAGGACGCAGGCCAGGCCATCGCCCGGCTGCAGCAGCAGGGTGAAGGCGCCCTGTCCGGCCTGCTGGCCCCCGTGGAGGGCGTGCTGCCACAGGACGTGGCCGCGGCCCTGCAGCAATTGGCCGAAGCCGCCAACAGCTGATGGACAGCACTGGATGCTATTATTTATATAGCAATTAGCGCTTGATGAATAAGCACCGGAGGCCAGAATGAGTGACAAGCCTGCCCTCCTCCTGCTTTGTGCGCTGGCGCCCGTGGCTTGCGCCGTGGCGGCGCCGCCCAAGGCGCCTGGCCCCCAGGTCTGGACCAATACACTCGGCATGGCCTTCGTGAAGGTGCCGGCCGGCAGCTTCTGGATGGGCAGCGATGATTCCCCCGACACGCTGGCCCAAGCCTTCCCCCAACTGGAGCGCAAGCGGTTCACCGAGATCACCGACGAAGGCCCGGCGCACCGCGTGCGCATCCGCCGCGCTTTTTACATGGGGCAGCATGAAGTCACCGTGGGGCAGTTCCGGCGCTTCATCGAGGCCTCGGGTTACCGCCCGCAAGCCGAGGCCGATGGCTCGGGCGGCTATGGCTACAACCCCGATTACGACCCCGCCACCACCACCCGCGGCGACGCCTTCGAAGGGCGCGACATGCGCTACTCCTGGCGCAACCCCGGCTTTGCCCAGGATGACGACCACCCCGTCGTCAATGTGACCTGGAACGACGCCCAGGCGCTGGCCGCCTGGCTCAGCCGCACCGAAGGCCAGCGCTACCGCCTGCCCACCGAAGCCGAATGGGAATACGCCTGCCGTGCCGGCACCCGCACCCGCTACCCGCACGGCGATGCGCCCGCAGGGCTGGAACGCGCGGCCAATGTCTTCGACCAGGCAGCCGCGCCCTATTGGCCGCGCTGGCGGCAGCACGCCCTGGCCGGCAGCGATGGCTACGCCTTCACGGCACCCGTAGGCCGCCTGGCGCCCAACGCGTTCGGGTTGCACGACATGCTGGGCAATGCCTGGGAGTGGGTGGCGGACTGGCATGATGACCACTACTACGCCCAGTCCCCCCGCACCGACCCGCAAGGCCCCGCCGATGGCAGCGTGCGGGTGCGCCGGGGCGGCTCCTGGCACACCTGGGCGTTTTATGCCCGCTGCGGCTACCGCAACTGGAACAGCTCCGCCACGCGCTACACGCTGGTGGGCATGCGCCTGGTGCGCGAAATCGGGCGGCCCTGATGGCTTGCAAGGATGCCTGCGCTGTTCTGCCCGCCGCCAGCGCAGGCGACAATGGCCTGCATGCCATGGGACTATCCACAACCGTTCACGCAGGCCGCGGCACCGCAGGCGCACGACATTGACGGCCTGAACCACACCAACAATGCCGTCTACGTGCAGTGGTGCGAAAAAACCGCCTGGGCACACTCGCAGGCCCTGGGGCTGGACCTTGCCGACTACCACCGCCTGGACCGGGCCATGGCCATCCGCCGCAGCACCTACGACTACCTGCTGCCCTCGGTGCTGGGTGACGAGCTCACCCTGGGCACCTGGCTGACGGCCAGCGACGGCAAGCTGACCATGGAGCGGCGCTTCCAGCTCATCCGCAACCGCGACCAGGCCACCATCTTGCGGGGCCACTGGGAACTGGTGTGCATCGAGCTGGGCGGCGGCAAACCGCGGCGCATGCCCGAGGAGTTTTGCCGCATCTACCTGCCCGCCCTGGCTGCACCAGCCGCCTGCTGAGCAGCGCAGGGGCCCCGCCACTGCCGGCGGTGTCGCCCACCCTGTCATCACCGTGCCATCCGCACGGGCGCTAATCCCCTTGAACTTGCGGAGACTCTACCGATGCTCAAGGAAAAAGCGGTGGCATCCCTGGGGCAGCCCTCGCTGCTGATGCCCGCGTGGATCCAATCCGCCCTGGCGGCCAATGACCGGCTCAAGCTGTACCTGACCCTGCTCCAATCGGCAGCGCAGCGCGCATCCACGCCCGATACGCCGACGGGGCCGTGGGAAAAAGGCCTCGCGCGCACAGAACTGCAGGACGCGCCCTGGGCCCGGGAGCTGGTGGGCGGCGCCTACTGCGACGACGACCTGCTAATCCTGCCGCACCTGGAGAACCTGCTGGAGGCGCTGTCCAACGACCTGACCACCATGGCCCGCCCCCTGTGCGACACCGGGCAGCCCAGCGCCTCGGCGCTGACCGTGCGGCGCGACCACTGGCTGCAGCAACTGCACGCCCTGGCCGACGACGAGGGCTTGCGCCATGCCGCCCTGACCGAACTCACCCACGGGGATCGCCAGCGGGGCGACAGCCTGCACCTGCTGGTGATGGACCTGCACAGGCAGATCAATGCGCTGTCAAGCGAACTCGCCACCGAAGACATCGATGGCGCCCACGCCTGGCAGGTGCAGGACGACGACCGGCCGCTGATCCGCGCCTTCATGCGCGGGCTGCACCGCACGGCCGCCCTAAAGTTCTTGCATCCCGGCCTGGACACCGCCGTGACGCGCAACGGCCAGCGGCTGCTGATCCAGAACGATATCGGCACCAACGACGTGCATGTGCTGGTGATCGCGGTGCAGGACAGCACCATCTCGCTCACCTACTCCGACCTGCATCCGGGCCGCTTCGGCTTTTTCCGGCAGATGCTCGAAGACATGGGCTTTGCCTGGCAGGTGTTCGACCCCCGGGTCTCCGACGGGCTCAACGCCGGCAAACCCTACCTGGTGGGCCAGGCCCGCCTGGAGGCGCAGGACAGCGCCCAGCTGCAAACCGGGCTGGACAACGTGGCCTCGCGCATCGTCTTCGTGATCGACTGGAACCGGGCACGCAAACGCCTGCAGCATTTCGTGAGCAAGGCCCGGGCCATCGAACTGCTCACGCAGGCGGCGCGCAACGACTGGGGGCACATGGCCTGGCTGCTGGCCGGCGCCGATCACCTGGTCTACAACGCCATGCAGGCCGTGGACAGCGAAGCCTTCCACGTTGGCGACCGGCTCGATGACGTGCTCGGCGAGGCCGCCGCCAGCGCCTACCTGCTGGAGTTGCTGCGCATCTCCAGCATGCTGCTGCGCCAGCAGCAGCCCGTGTCGCTGGTGGCCGATGAAGCCCGCCTGCTGCTGGCCCGCGTGCTGCGCCAGCGCACCTTCGAATTCGACCTGCTGGCCGAGCACGCCGCCTTCACGCACGCGCTGGCCGAGGGCCTGTGCGATGCCCTGGAAAACCCCGGCGATGCCGCCCAGACCCAGGCCCAGGTGCTGCGCGCAAAAAACTGGGAACGCCAGGCCGACCACCTGCTCATGGACGCCCGCCAGCGGGCCGAGCGCCGGCCCCGCTGGCTGCCGGTCGTGGACTGCCTGGCCCAGGCCGACGATGTGGCCGATGCGCTGGAAGAAGCCACCTTCATGCACTCGCTCACCCTCATCCATCCGGCGCCAGGCCTGCCCACCGAAGTGCGCGCCGCCCTGTGCCAGCTGGCGGCCACCACGCTGTCGGCCATCCAGGATCTGGTCAAGGCCATCGAAATTGCCCGCCAGGTCAGCCAGCGGGCCGACGGACCCGACAGCGAACTGTTCCTGCAGACGCTGTGGCGCATGCTGCGCGCCGAACGCCAGTGCGACGACCTGTTTCGCCAGGCCCGCACCACCATGGTCAAGAGCCTGCGCAGTGCCCCGGTGGACCTGATGCTGGCCAACGACCTGGCCGCCACGCTCGAAAAAGCCACCGACAAGCTGCTGCGGGTGGGCTACGCACTGCGCCAGATGGTGTTCAACAAAACCGGAATGTCGGCATGAAATCCAGCTCCAGTTTGCCAAAGCACCTGTACCTTCTTGCCACACCGGCCAGTACGCAACTGCACAAGCCCTCACCGGAAACCATGGGCTCCAAGGGTTTCAATCTGCACCGCATGACCCAGGCCGGGCTGAACGTGCCGGTGGCGCTGGTGATTGGCACGCGCTACACCCACGCCCCGCAGGACTGTTTTCTGCCGGTGTTCTCCGTGGGCCTGCACGCGCTCGAAGAGAGCACCGGCCTGCTGTTTGGCGACGAGCGCAACCCGCTGATCCTGTCGGTGCGCTCGGGTGCACCGGTATCGATGCCGGGCATGCTCGAAACCCTGCTCAACATCGGCCTGAACGACCACACCCTGCCCGGCCTGGTGCGCCAGACCGGCAACCCCCGCATGGCCTGGGACGCCTACCGGCGCCTGGTGGCCAGCTACGGCGAGGTGGTGCAGGGGCTGCCGGCCGCGCTTTTTGAAACCGAGATCGAACGCATCACCCAGGGCCAGGACGAGCGGCTGCTCGACTTCGGCCAGCTGCGCCAGCTCACACGCAGCTTTCTCGCCCTTTATGAAACCCATGCCGGCCGGCCCTTTCCACAGGACGCGCGGGAACAGCTCTCCGGCGCCATCGGGGCGGTGTTTGCCTCGTGGCATGCCGACAAGGCAGCGGCCTACCGGCGCATCCACCAGATCGACCATGGCATGGGCACCGCCGTGATCCTGCAGCGCATGGTGTTCGGCAACACCGGCGGGCATTCCGGTGCTGGCGTGGGCTTCACGCGCGACCCCAGCACCGGTGAAAGCCGCCTGTGGGTCGACTTTCTGGCCAACGCGCAAGGCGAAGACGTGGTTTCGGGCCGGCGCAACGCGCACGGCCACGCCACCCTGGCGGCCGTGGCGCCCGAGGCCTGGCAGCAGCTGCAAGCCTCAGCCCAGGCACTGGAGCAGCATTTCAAGGACATGCAGGATTTCGAGTTCACCGTGCAGGACGGCGTGCTGCACCTGCTGCAAACGCGCGCAGGCAAGCGCACACCGCTGGCCGCCGTACGCATTGCCCTGGACCTGCTGGACGAAGGCCTGATCGACAGCACCGAGGCCTTGCGCCGCACCGAATCCATGCACGAAGACGCGCTGGGCACCGTGCGCATGGTTGCCAGCGACGACGCCGACAGCACGCCAACGCCCCTGGCCGTGGCCAACCCGGCCTGCTCTGGCGTGGTGTCGGGCGCCATTGCGCTGGATGCGCAGGCGGTCGAACGCCTGGTGCAGCAGGGCGTCCCGGCCATCCTGGTGCGCCAGGACGCCGAAACCAGTGACATTGCCGCCATGCAGGGCGCGCAGGGCCTGCTCACCCAGCGCGGCGCCCGCACATCGCACGCCGCCGTGGTGGCCCGGCAGATGGGAAAAACCTGCCTGGTGGGTTGCACGGCGCTGCACATCAACGAAGCAGATCGCACCCTGCAGCTGGGCACCCAGACTCTCAACGAGAACGACATGGTCACGCTGGACGGCAACGACGGCGCCATCTATGCAGGCCAGGCCACCAGCGCCCTGGTGCCCGACACCGCGCTGCGTACGCGGCTGTCAGAACTGCGCAGCCTGCACGCGGGCAAGAAAGCACGCCGCCCGCAGCATTGATGGCGGCAGGCAAGCGACCGCAGGCGCACACCGCGCTGCGCCGCATGCCCGCTGGATGCCATCTGCAGCCGCCCTTGTGTCCCGGTCTCCGCGAGGGAAATAGAGCGCCTGTTACGATTCAATTCCGGGCCATGTTCGTGGCCCGAAATCTCAATGCGCCCTCCATGCCCGCATGGCATTCCACTGCACAAGATGCAGCTGACCTCGCATTGGAAACTACCCACTTCGGCTTCCGCAAAAAACTCTCTGGGTTGACTCCACGTCATCCGCAGAGAAAACCCAACGTCATGAATCGCATCTTTTTCGCATTGGTTTGTATTTTTTCCACCCTGGGTTCCATGGGTGCCATGGCCCAAAGCATTACCGGTGCCGGCTCTTCGGCCGCCGCCCCCATTTACCGCAGCTGGGCCAAGGCATACAACCGTTCGACGGGAGCCGTCGTGGAATACGATCCCGTGGGCTCCTCGGGCGGCATCAAGAAGATTCGCCAGAACGAGGTGGGATTCGGCGCATCGGATGTGGCGCCTTCCACCAAGGAGCTCACAGAGAGTGGTCTGGTCACCTTCCCTGTGGCCATCACCGGAATATCGCCCGTATTCCACCTGGCCAAAATAGCCGACGGCCAATTGCGCCTGTCTGGCGAGGTATTGAGCCGCATTTTCATGGGCGAGATCAGCCGATGGAATGCACCAGAAATCACCGCCCTCAATCCCGGCGTAGCCCTGCCCAACGAGGCGATCAAGGTCATCGTGCGTTCGGACGGCTCAGGCACCACCTACAACTTCACGGACTATCTCGGCAAGGTGTCTGCCAAATGGAAGAATGCCTACGGCGCCAAAACAAGCATCCAATGGCCCGAAGGTTTTATGGGAGCCAAGGGCAGCGATGGCGTTGCCAAGGCCCTGCAGGAAACCCCCGGCTCCATTGCCTATATCGACCACGGTTATGTCAAGGAATATGGCCTTGCCACTGCCCAGATGAAGAATGCAGAGGGCGAATTTATCCGTCCGTCGGTCAGTGCATTCAAGGCCGCACTGGCCAACAGTGAATGGGCCACCTCCGGCTCCTTTTCGGAAACGCTGACCCAGAAGCCCGGAAAAGGCTCCTGGCCCATCACCATGGGTACTTTCGTTGTTGTCCCCAAGGTTGCAAGCAACCCCGGGCAAACATTGGCAGCGCTCAAGTTCTTTGCCTGGTCATTCCTCAACGGCGATACGCTGGTGCAGGAAAACAATTTCGTGCGCCTGCCAGACCGCGTGCAGGCGGCCGCCTTCAAGGCCATTACGTCCGTCAAGGACAAGTCGGGCGCTCCCATTGGCATGGCCCTTATTTCCTCGCTGCTGGGCGGCAAATAAAACAGCGGTACGGAGAGGCCCCTGACCGAGCCGCTCCGATGGGTGGCCGGTGGTGGCACTCCCGGCACTGCAATGGCGGCCCTGCTGCCCCCACGTTCGTGGCGTTGTAGAGCGCATCCTCCACGAATTCCGGTGGCGTCTCCAGCTGCACTACCCGGAACAACGCCTCACTTGCATTGCACTTGTTCAAATGCACCCTTTACCTGCATGCGAACTTGCGAGAAGAGGGGGCAGAGTGTTGCCTAACCAGAGAATTCAGCCGCGTGGCAGCACCACCAGTTTGCCCATAGCTTGGCGAGTGGACAGGCGAACCATGGCCGAGGCCGCTTGCTCCAGCGTTACACGTTCGGTCACAGGTGGCTTAACCTTGCCTTGCTGGAACCAGTCGCTGAGTTGCTTCAGATCCACCTCCAGTTGCTGTGGGTCTTTGCGCATGGCCGCGCCCCAGAACACACCCAGAATGGCACGTTCCTTGAGCAGGATCAGGTTCAACGGCAGCTTGGGGATCTCGCCCGCGGCAAAGCCCACCACCAGGTAACGGCCGCGCCAGGCGGTGGCCCGCAAGGCCGTCTCGGCATACGCACCGCCGACCGCGTCGTACACCACGTCAGCGCCTTCGCCATTAGTTAAACGCTCAACTTCGCGACGCCAGTCGGGTTGCGTGTAGTCGATAGTTTCGTCAGCTCCAGCCTGCTTGGCCAATGCGCGTTTTTCGTTGCTGGAGGCGGCGGCGATCACACGGGCGCCCATGGCCTTTGCAATCTCGACCGCTGCGATGCCTACGCCACCAGCAGCCCCCAGAACCATCAGGGTTTCATCAGGCTGGAGGCGGCCGATGGTTTGTAACGCATGCAACGAAGTGCCATAGGCCAAGACGAATGAAGCACCGACGTCGAAATCCATGCCCTTGGGCAGTGGCAGTACCCGGCTGGCTTCAGCCAAGGCCTGTTCGGCAAAAGCCCCCGTGCCTGTGGAGCAGACCACACGGTCACCGACTCGGATGTGTTGAATCCCTTCGCCCACGGCGGAAACGACACCGGACAGTTCCGCGCCCGGTGTGAATGGCAACGGCGGCTTGACCTGATAGAGGCCTTGCACCATCAAGGTGTCGGGGTAGTTGATGGATGCAGCATGCACGTCCACCAATACCTGACCGGCAGCCGGTACTGGCGTAGGAATGTTTTCCACCCGCAAGTTGTCGATGGGGCCGAAGGCGTGGCAGCGCAGTGCGTTCATGGTGGTTTGGTCTCCTATTGGTGAATCGAAAGGCATGTCAGATGATGGGGAAGGCCATTTCCGACACGTCCATATGCCAGAGCATGATCCCATCAGAACGTGACTCTTGCTTCTATAAAATTCCACCAAGTAGAAACATTGGTGCAACAAGCACCGGACAGGTATCGAGCAATGCCATCCAGTATCAAGTCATCACGGCAACGGACACGAGAAAGCGGAGTCTTCATACGAGACTCGGTGGGCTGCCGATCTCTGGAGCGGGGTCTATCGCTGCTGCGCGCATATCGGAAAGGCATTACTTCTCTTACTAATGCCGAACTGGCCGAGTTCAGTGGCTTGCCGCGTTCCACCGTCAGCCGGCTGACACAAACCATGGTGGCGGCCGGCTTCCTCGAATTCGATATCGCGTTCGGAACCTACCGGCTTGGCCCACCATTTCTGACTTTGGGCGATATGGCGCGAGGCGGCTCCGTCATACTCAAAGCCGCCATGCCCATCATGCGCGAACTGGCAGAAAGCCAATCCGTGAACGTCGGCTTGGGCGTTGCGGACGGAGGCGAAATGGTTTATCTCAACTCAGTGCGCAAGAACAAAATGGGCGCGTTTCGTCGCGTCGTGACAGGTTCGCGGGTTCCCATCGCCGAGACAGCGCTAGGGCGCGCATGGTTGGCAGCCACCGACTTGGAAAGCCGCGAGAGAGAGTTCGAGGCCATGGCGCAACGCTATGGCGATCGCTGGGTCAAACTACGCCGTGAGCTTGCGAGAGAAATCAAGCACGTCGAACAAAATGGCTGGTGCAGTGCCAGGTACCGACTTGAACTGGCAGCTATTGCAACCCCTGTGGTCGTGCCCGGGTTGCGGATTCACACGCTGAATCTCAGCTATCTGGCCGATGAAGGCGGGCCTCTTCAATACGCACCCATGCTGATGGAAGCACGAGAGAAGCTCAAAGAGATACTGATGAACAAGATGAGTCACCGCAGCGCGGCATAGGCCTAAGCCCTGCTGCTTCATCGGCCTTTCTTTTATTGCAACGGAATCTTTGCCACTTCAGCGAGCCGCTTCCAGCGGGCGATTTCATCCTTCTGGAATTGACGCATCTCTTCCGCTGTGGACACCAAGAGTTCGGCCGACTGATTGGCGTAGTAGTTTCTGATTTCTACCGAGTGACCCGCTTTCGCAAAAAGATCAAAAATTTTCCTCACGAGAGCAGGCGGCGTCTTGGCCGAAACTGCTGCCGCCACCCAGTTATCGGCAAGATATTCTGGAATACCAACTTCCGAGGATGTCGGCACGTTGGGCATCAAGGGAGAACGCTTCTTTGCCGCTTGAAAAAGCGCGCGTACCCTTCCGCCCTTCACCAGTTCCACCGAACCACTTCGGTCCGTCACCCCAAAGTGCACTTCACCGCCTGCGACTGCCTTGATGACATCGCCAGCACCTTTGTAGGGAACCTCGGTGGTCGTGATACCGACGAGGTGATTGAACCATTCGGTATATAGCCTGTACGAGATCGAACCTGAACCATAATTGAGTACTCTCGGGCGCTTCCGGGCGTCATCTATCAAATCCTGCAGAGATTGATACGGCGAGTCGGGTGGAACGATGAGCACACAGGGACCGCGCGTCAAGATCGTAATCGGCTCGAGATCTTTCAATGGATCGTAAGGCAAAATTTTGAAAACAGCCGCGTTGGTTGTCAACGTAGAGTTGCTGCCCACGAAAATGGTGTACCCGTCTGCGGGCGCGTTCAAAACAGCATTGACCGCAATGAACCCATTCGCCCCCGGCTTGTTTTCCACGGCGATGCCCTGCCCCGTTATCTCTCCGATCTTCTTGGCAAAGGTGCGGGCCGCGTTGTCCGTACCGCTTCCTGGCGGAAACGGAACAACGATCTTGATGGGCCGGTTGGGATAGGCGGCAAAGTCTTGTGCATCGGCACACGGCGCCATGGACGCTAGTGGGCCGCAAGCCAAGGCCATGTTGAAAGCGCGGCGAGAAACCTTCTTCATACGTTGTCTCCTATAGGTTTTCTGGGAATCCGTACAAGCGGCAGGGGTTGGAAACAAGAATCTTGTGCTGCGTTGCAGGATCGAGGACGTTGCGTTGGAAAACCTCAATCAAGGTGCTTTCCTGCGGCACGTCTTCTGGCTGATGCCCCACATGAGGCCAGTCGCTGCCCCAGACCAGCCGATCAGGATTTGCCGCCGCCAGCGCCTGCATAAAAGAATCGGTATCGCTGTAAGGTGCGCCGATACGCGTGTTGCGATCCGCGCCGGACAGCTTGCACCAGAAACGACCACGGCGCAGTTGCTCGCAGAACCATTGGAAGCCGGCGTAGTTGACGCCCTTGTCCGCCATAGTGCGCGTCTGGTGGTCGATGACGATCTCCAAGGGCAATTTCTCGATCTCGTCGGTTAACGCCATGAGGTCGCCCGACTCTACCCACAGTTGCGCGTGCCATCCCCGCTCGGCCAATCGGGGCGCCAGAGCTTTGAGGTCGTTCAAGCCCGCCCCGGAAGTGGAAACGATTTGTCCGTCCTGGCGCAGCAGGTTGATGCGTGTCCCCTTGAAGCCCGCGTCGGTCAACCTGTCCAGTTGCCGATCGCTGACATCACTTTTCAATGCGGCCACAGCGCGCAGGCGATCCGGGTAGCGGCGCAGGGCATCCAGGGTGACTTCATGATCCGCCCCCGCGTTGGCCGCATGCACGATCACGCCACGAGACACGCCGATCTGGTCCCACACCTCGAACAGGCGCTCAACTGGATATTCCTCACGCGGGGCAAACTTGCCTTCCCGGTCTGCAGGAAAGCGGTCAAAAGGGCCATACAGGTGCACATGACAGTCGCAGCTGCCGGCGGGCAAGGTGGGTGAATGCTGTTGTGCCATGGTCGTCATTTCCCGATGAAATTACCGGAGCGTCGCTCGGCCGAGGACTTCACGCCTTCGGCAAAGTCGTTCGTGGTCTTGAGCCGGTCTTGCACGGCCAGTTCATGCCGCGTGGCGGCACGGATGCGATCGACCAGACCGGCACGCATGGTGGCCCGTGTGGTCAACAGACCCAAGGGGGAACACTCGGCAATTTCATGGGCCAAAGCCGTGGCACGCGTACGCACCTGATCGAGCGCCACCAACTCGTTGGCGAGGCCCAACTTCAAGGCTTCCTGTCCATCGATGCGTCGGCTCGTGTAGAACAGCAGTTCGGCATTGTTGCACCCAACCAGTTCGGGCAAGGTGACGGTCAGGCCGAAGCCCGGATGAAAGCCGATGCGTGTGAAGTTGGCCGCGAAGCGGGTTTCCGCGCAGGCAATGCGAAAGTCCGCCGTCAGCGCCAAGCCAAGCCCCCCGCCAATGGCCGGCCCTTGCACGGCGGCGACGATGGGTTTCTTGCAGGCAAAGATGCGCAAGGCCTCTTCATACAGGTGCAAAGCGCCAGAAGCCCCGGACGGCTGGGTTTTGGGCTGCGTGAAATTCGCACCGGCGCAGAACGACTTACCCTCGGCGGCCAGCACCACGCTGCGCAGGTTCACATCCTCATCAATGTGCTCCAGCGCGCTGGCAATGTCGCGGATGAGCTCCACGTCGAAATAATTGTGCGGCGGGCGGTCGATGACGATGGTGGCCACATGGCCTTCGTGCGTAATAGAGATATCGCTCACGAATTGTCCTGTGTAGTGAAGGTTGTTCAGCGCAGCCCCAGGCCGCGCGCGATGATGCCGCGCAGGATCTCGGTTGTCCCGCCCTGGATGGTCAGCTTGGGGGCGATGCGGGTTTCGTGCAGCAGGCGTTGTTGCAATGCCTGCACGCCAGGAAGATCTTCTTCAAGGAAAGCCGCAAGCTCGCGCACGCGGTGCGGCAGGGCTTGCTCCCAGACGGTGCCCAGGTCCTTGACGATGGCGGCCTCGACGACCGGCTCCTTACCCGATGCCAGCATGCCGGCAACAGACACCGACATACGGCGCAAGGTGTGCAACTGCCCGACCAGGCGCCCCAGACCGACCGCGAGGCGGGTATCGGCGCTCTTTGCATCCACGGCATCGACCAGAAGCCGCAGTGCATCAAAGGTTTCCAGAAAGCGTTCCGGCCCACTGCGTTCGTAGGCCAGTTCACTGGTCGCCTGCTTCCAGGCCGCATCGACCTCACCGATCAGGTGCGATCGGGGGATGAATGCATCCTGGAACACGACCTCGTTGAACTCATGCGCCCCCGCCATGTGCATGATGGGGTTGCAGGTGATACCCGGCGTCTTCATGTCCACCAACAGAGAGGTCAGGCCGTGACGGCGATCCTCCCTGGTCGCTGGAGATGTGCGGAAGATGCCGATCATGTAATCGGCGTTGTGCGCGTTGCTGGTCCAGATCTTGGAGCCATTGAGCAGCCACCCGCCCTCGATTGGCGTTGCCTTGGCGCTGGCGGCGAACAGGTCCGACCCGGAATTGGGTTCGCTCATGCCGATACAGAAGCTCACTTCGCCGCGCACGATGCGCGGCAACACCTCCTGCTTAATGGCTTCGCTGCCGTAGCGGATCAGCGTGGGGCCGCTTTGGCGGTCTGCCACGAAGTAATGACGGACCGGGGCACGGGCCAACAGCATTTCCTCGGAGACAACGTAACGCTCCAGAAAACTTCGTTCTTGTCCGCCATAGGCCTTGGGCCATGTCATGCCGATCCAGCCCTTGGCCGCCACCTCTTTCGCAAAGGCCTTGCTCTGGACAATGTCCACAACGGGATTCTTGGGGTCGAAAGTTCCAGCCTGGATTTCCTCGGCCAGGAACTGCCGCACCTCTTCGCGTAGTGCCTGGCAATGAGGCGGTAAGCGAAGGGGATCAAATTGCAATGCCATGTTGTTTCCTGTTGTTCATCGAGCCGAAAGCAAGCGCTGCAGATCGATGCTGGAGCCTTGACTTACCCATTCACCCAGGCGCTTGGCCCAGGCCGATTCACTGCCGAATTCGTCGCGCCACGCCAGGGCTCGCAAGGTGTAGCGGTGCAGGATGTGCTCTTCGGTAAAACCAATGGCGCCGAGCACTTGGTGGGAAATGGCTGCCGCAGTTTCTGCCGCTTCTCCACAGCGCAGCTTGGCCGAGGCGACTTCCAGCAAAAGCTCTGCGGCTGGCATGTTCGGCTGCGCCAAGGCATCGGCAGCAGACTCCGCAACGGCCACGGCGGCAGCGACCTCACCGCCCAGGCGTGCCAGGTTTTGCTGCACAGCCTGGAATTTGGCGATGGGTTTTTCAAAAGCCACGCGCTCTTTGGCATAGGCCACGCTCATGTCCAGGATCTCTTCCAGAGCGCCCGCGATCTGGAGAGAGCGGCAGGTGGCGAGTACATAAAGGGCCTGATCCACAGACAGGGAGGGCGCCTTGGCCCATGTGCCGGAAACAGCCTCTATGCACACACCGTCGGATGCATCGCCTGCCAGATTGCGCCCATTGCTCATCTGGCAATCGCTGGCAGCAACCACGTCGACGCGCGTGCCCCCATGGTCATGGCTCACGACAACGATGGTTTGCACTTCGCTGGCATAAGGCACATTTCTGGCTCGCAAGCTAAACTTGTTGTGGCCATCGAAATGAACCTGTGCATGGTTGCCCGCGATGACAACGGTGGCCGCCCCGGATGGCAGGCTCAGGCCAGCCTGACCTGCGATCCAGCTGGCCGCCAAGGTGTCCACCAAAGGCACGGCCAGCGCGGCGCGGCCCGAGGCGCGCACCACGGCAAATCCCTCCGACAATGAAAGGCCCAGCCCCCCTAACGCTTCAGGTATCCACGCCTGTGGCAGGCCCATTTCCTCCAAAGCCTGCCACAACGGTGTTTTCCAGTTGGCCTGGCCAGCCTGAATAATGGTCTGAGGATCAGCCAAATCCTTGAAGACGCGTTCGGCTGCATCGACCACCATGCTGTCTGCTTGTGTCACGTAGGCCTCGCTCATTTCGATGTAGTGGGTTGACTTGCTGATGCTGGGCCGAACGCACCAGCGGCCTGCAAATCTTGGAATTCATCCCTATTGATACCGAGCACAGAGGTCATGACCTCCTCCGTGTGCTCGCCCAGTCGGGCGGAAGCTGCGGGTGGCAAGCGGTCCGTGCCGTGGATGCGGATGGGGCTGTCCGCGATGGCAATGCGACCAAATCGTGGGTGCTCGAACCACTCGAGAAAGCCGCGTTCATGCATGTGCCGGTCGTTAGTGACCTCCACGATATTGCGCACGGGCGCATAAGGCACCTTGTTGGCGTCGAGCAGCGCACAGGCTTGATCCCGTGTGAAATCTCTGAGCCCCTCCGCGACGACGGCATCGGTTTCATCGATGTGCTTGACGCGGTTGACCTTGTCAGCAAAACGCGGGTCCGCCGTCAGGTCTTCCCTACGTATGACCTTGAGCAGACCTTGCCAATGCGCATCATTGACGCCGATGATGGCGATGTGCCCATCCTTGACGGCATACACGTTGTAAGGAGCCGCTGAGCGCCCGCCATGCTGGTTGCCTGTACGGGGTGGTACTTCGTTGTGGTCGTAGTAGAAATTGAGGTTGGACGCCATCGTGTGATAGACCGACTCCTGCATCGACACCTCCACCAGCCTCCCAACGCCCGTGAAATGGCGCTCATACAAAGCGGTAACGACGCCTGCGTACAGGTGTACGCCGCTCATGAGATCAACCACGGCAGGTCCGGCCTTCACGGGCGGGCCATCCTCAAAGCCCGTGACACTCATCATTCCAGATGCAGCCTGAACGGTGATGTCCATCGCAAGCTTGTCCCTGTCCGGCCCCGTCAGACCGTAACCTGACCCCGAGGCATAGACCAGGCGTGGGTTCATCGCGTGCAGAACATCCCAGCCCACGCCCAGGCGATCCATGACACCGGGGGCATAGTTCTCCAGCAGCACGTCAGCCTTCGCGGCCAGACGCTTGAGCACAGACTTCCCTTGCTCGGACTTCAGATCGAGCGTGATGCACTGCTTGTAGCCATTGAACAGCGCGAAGGGAACCCCCGAGCCCTTGCTTAGGTCTTCGCGTCGACGTACCGGTTCTCCGCCCGGCGGTTCGATCTTGATGACCGTGGCTCCCGCCTTGGCCATCAGATAGGTGGCGTAAGGGCCTTGATAGACCTGTCCCAGATCCAGTACGACCACGCCATCCAGGGGACGGTTCTTTCTCTTCATGCTTCCTGCCTGTTCTTTCTTGAACGCTTTACTGCGGAGGAATGCCCAGATTTCTGGTCATCTCGATCCACAAGGGGGCTTCTGCCTTGGCGCGTGTCACGGTCTCGGCATACAAGGTGGGCTTGGTACCGATGCCGTATTGCTGACGGAATCTTGTCCCTTCGGGCGTGTCAGCCCACTCGACCGTCAACTCAGAGAGTTTTTTGAGGATCTGAGCCGGCGTGCTTGCCGGAGCGACCATCGACGTGAAAGATTCCTTGCCGAATATCTCGTCTCGCAAACCGGATTCCCAAAACGTCGGCAGATCCGGAAATTTGGGAGAACGCGCCAAGGTCGTTACTCCCAGCGGCCGCAAGCGCTTGGCGTCATACAGGGCGGCAAACGAGGCATAGTTGCCGAATGCAGCATCGATGGTGCCCGCTGCTGCATCGACCCACATCGGTGCTTCGCCCTTGTAATGCACGGGTTCGATCTTGGTACCATGACTGCGATTCAACTGGTCGATCATGATGTGCGCGTAAGAGCCTTGCGCATAGGTTCCGACGCTCGTCGGATGCTCCTTCGCGTAGGCAATGAATTCCAGAACGTTGCGAAACCTGGCGTTGAGATACGTCGCAAAGATCGCCGGGCCGACTGGCAAGAACGAGAAAGGCTGCACGTCCTTGTCGGGGTCGAATGGCATCCTCTTGTAGAAGGCGCGGTTGCCCCAGTACACGCTGGTCGGGCACAAAGCCAGCGTGTAGCCGTCGGGCGCCGAGCGCGCGAGTTCATTCAAGCCGATCAGGCCATTTCCACCCGGCTTGTTGTCAACGACCACCGCTTGCTTGAGCATTTTCTGGAAATGCAGGCCGATAGAGCGCGCATACGCGTCCGCCGTTCCGCCGGCCGCGTAGGGAACCACAATGCGCAGCTGTTTCGCGGGCCATTCCTGGGCCAAAGCGAGAGAAGGGGTGACGCAGCCGAGTACACCAAGCCCGCCGGCTTTCAGCAGGTCGCGTCTGGAGGTATCGATTCGATTCATGATGTTCCTTTCAGGTACCGGTGAACTGGGGTTGTCGTTTCTGTATGAAGCTGGCGATGCCTTCCTTGAAGTCATCCGATACGCGGCATCGGGTCACTTCGGCATCGGCAAGCAGCGTGGCCTGTGCCAGGCTCTGGTGCCTGGCTTCGCGCATCTGCCGCTTGATGATTTGCACAGAGCGCGGCGAGGAGAGCTGGGCGATCTCCACCGCCCGCTGCCGAACCTGGGCCCCAAAATCATCCTCCGGCAAGACGCGAACCAGTCCCAGCGTCTGCGCCTCCTCGGCGGTCACCGTGCGGCCGGACAGCAGCAGGTCCGCCGCATTCATGGGACCGATCAGTCGCGGCAGCAGCCACGCGATGCCGTGTTCGGCAATGAGGCCGCGCCGGGCAAATGCGGTGGACAGCCGGGCACCTTCGGCCATGAAGCGCAGATCGCAGAACAAGGCCAGACAAAGGCCAACGCCAGCCATGGCGCCATTGATGGCGGCAATGACGGGTTTTTCGATGGCCAGGATCCAGCTGTAGCGCTGTTCGTAGTCCCCTGAACGGGTCACTGCCGGCACCGGGACGGCCTGGCTTGAAGCGCTTTGCTCCAGTTTTTCCATGTCCGCGCCGACGCAGAAGGTGCTACCAGCCCCCGTGATCACGATCACCCTGACATCGGGATCGGATGCCGCCTGCTCCATTGCCTGGCGGAACGCTTGTTCCAGCTCCAGGCTCCACGCATTTCTTCGCTCGGGACGATTCAAGGTCAATGTAGCCACGTGGTCGGCGACATCGACATTCAAAATTTTTTGCCTCAAAGCTGTCTCCTTTTCATGGCCTTCACTTTATCCACGAGGAGATCTCAATCGCAATCTATTAATTCCATTGAATGGAATTATTGGATCTTCGAAAAATGCAAGCGCAGGTACATTCGGAACTCACAAGGGCTTGCATGCAATACGGCCCGCGCAAGGAATTCGCACCATGAACACGAGCACCAACGTCACGCGGTCTTTCATTGGCACCAAACCCATCGAACCCCAGCACGCCTTCGATCAAGACAGGCTGCTGTCCTGGTTGCGCCCACACATGTCTGGCCTAGACGGGGATGTGCGCATTGAGCAGTTCAAGGGTGGGCAGTCCAACCCCACGTTCCTCATCACTGCCGGCGAGCGCCGCTTTGTCATGCGCCGCAAACCTCCCGGGCAACTCCTGCCTTCCGCGCATGCGGTGGACCGTGAGTTCCGGGTCATCAACGCACTGGCGGCCACGGAAGTGCCCGTGCCAAAAGCCCATGTCCTGTGCCAAGACCCGGACGTGATCGGTACGGACTTCTATGTCATGGACCACGTGGAGGGCCGCATTTTCTGGGACGGAAAGTTGCCAAGCATGTCAAGCACCGAACGCAGCGCGATCTATGACGAAATCAACCGTGTGATGGCTGCGCTTCATCGCGTGGATCCTGTTTCGGTTGGATTGGCCGAATTCGGGCGGCCGGGCGCCTATATGGCCCGCCAGGTGGCGCGCTGGACCAAGCAGTACAAGGCAACCGAAACAGAGCCGATTGCCGCGGCCGACGCGTTGATGGAATGGTTGCCATGGCATCTGCCCGCAGAAGGTGAGACCAGGATCGTTCACGGTGATTACCGGATCGACAACGTGATTTTTCACCCCACTGAACCGCGCATCCTCGCGGTTCTGGACTGGGAGCTGTCCACGCTCGGCGATCCCTTGGTCGACTTCGCTTACCACTGCATGACTTGGCGCATGCCTCAGGGTGCATCCCGTGGTTTGGCGGGCGTGGACCTGGCGGCGCTAGGGATTCCTGCCGAGGCGGATTACCGCACGACCTACCTGGCACGCACGGGTCGCACGACACCCATCTCCGAGGCAGACTGGACCTACTACCTCGTGTTCAACATGTTCAGGCTGGTGGGAATTCTTCAAGGCGTTGCCAAGCGAGCCCAATTGGGCAATGCCTCGAATGCCAGCGCGGTGGAAACCGGCAAGCGCGCTCGGCCATTGGCCGAGCAAGCCTGGGCACTAGCACAAACCCTGTAACCAAAGAAAGACCCTCATGGATTTCGATCACTCCCCCAAAGTTCAAGAACTTCAAAAGCGCCTCGCGGCGTTCATGCAGGAGCATGTCTATCCGGCAGAGGATCGTTTTGAAGCCGAGATGGATGCCTTTCGTGCCGCAGGCAATGCCTGGCAAGCGGCGCCCGTCATGGAGGAACTCAAGGCCAAGGCCAAGGCCGCCGGACTGTGGAACCTATTCCTGCCCGAATCCGCGCTCGGCGCAGGACTATCCAATGCTGAGTACGCTCCCCTGGCAGAAATCATGGGCCGCTCGCCCATCGGCTCAGAGCCATTCAACTGCTCGGCGCCCGATACCGGCAACATGGAGACGCTGGTGCGCTATGGCTCGCAGCAGCAGCAAGAGCAGTGGCTCAAGCCTTTGCTGGCTGGTGAGATCCGCTCAGGTTTTGCGATGACCGAACCGGCCATCGCATCCAGTGACGCCACCAACATCGAGGCACGCATCGAGCGCGACGGCGACAACTACGTCATCAACGGCAGGAAATGGTGGACCAGCGGCGCCAACGACCCACGCTGTAAGATCTTGATCTTCATGGGAAAGACCGATCCCACGAATGCTAATCGCCACAAGCAGCAGTCCATGGTCCTGGTACCCATGGATACGCCTGGGGTGAAGGTGCTGCGCCACCTCACCGTGTTTGGCTATGACGACGCCCCGCACGGCCACGCCGAGGTGGACTTCACCAACGTGCGGGTGCCAGTCAGCAATGTGCTGCTGGGCGAAGGGCGTGGTTTCGAGATCGCCCAGGGTCGTTTGGGCCCCGGCCGCATTCACCACTGCATGCGCGCCATTGGCCGCGCAGAACGCGCCCTGGAGGAAATGTGCCGTCGCAGCGCCTCGCGCACGGCCTTCGGTCGGAAGCTGTCGGAGCAAGGCGTCTCGCGCGAGCGAATCGCGCAGTCACGCATTCTGATCGACCAGGCTCGGTTCCTGGTACTGCATGCGGCCTGGAAGATGGACAAGGTCGGCAACAAGGCCGCCAAGCAGGAAATCGCCATGATCAAGGTGGCGGCGCCCGCCATGGCTTTGCAGGTGATTGACTGGGCCATGCAGATGCACGGCGCTGCCGGCATCAGCCAGGACCACGGTTTGGCACGCGCCTATGTCAATACCCGTACCTTGCGCTTTGCGGATGGCCCCGATGAAGTGCACCGCAATGCAATCGCCAAGGCAGAACTAGCACGCTACGCAGTTTGATCGGGGATCTTGGCCTTGTCGTATCCCAGGGGTAGCAACTAGGCCCTTCTCACGCCCTGCGTGAACTCGTGCCGTATCAGTCAGTCACTTCCTTGCTCAGGGTCTGGCGTGCGAATTGGAGTTCTGCCGTGGGAAGTTCAGCGGAGCATAGTCCGCCTGGGTGTCATGAATGTCCGGTAACGGCGATAGTAGGCATGGGTTCTCCAAAACTGAACGACAGCAAGCTGATCCGACGTTCGGGCCAGGTGCCAGGCCGTCAAACCCGAGTATGCACCTTGCTGTGCAAAGGGCTCCATCAGCATCGAGAGCGCGCTGCGAAACTTGATTGGCTTGCCCCCGGCGGCCTCCGCCCTGGACTGCGGGATCTTGTCTGGATGGGCAAGCAAAGGCCAGTAATAGAGCAGCCAGCGCTCAGCGATACGATGGATCGGGACGCCGACCGTGCCGGCTCCCGACCAAACAGCGGAACGCGCTTCCTGGGTGGCGATCTCGGCCAACGCACGGATGAGGGCCAGCTTGTAGGTATGGCCCAGAGCTTCAGTCTGGCCAACATGGTTCCCCAGAACGCCCAGCATAACGGTGGCCCCTGGGCCAAGATCGAGCAGGACACACGGCACTATGTGCGCCGAGCCAAGGGCGATGTGTATGTCATTACTGGGCCGGTGTTTACCGAAGACGCTCCTCGTATCGGCAACAACGGCGTGCTGGTGCCGACCTACCTGTTCAAGCTGGTGTACGACCAGCACACGAACAGGGCCTGGGCACATTGGCAAGAGAACCGTGAGGGCGAACGCGTCGGGCGACCCATCAGCTACCAAGAACTAGTGAAGCGCACAGGAGTGGAGTTCTTGCCGGGTCTGAGCAGGTAGGAATGCGAGTGCCAAGCAGGCGCGGGACTTGAAGGGAAGCCCTGCTATCGGGCGCGACTGTGCACATACCCGCCCTTGCAGATGAAGCCACGGGTCAGCCGTGCAAAGCATGGTCGACTATTCCGACAGCAGTTGAACTCCGAATAAGTCCAAGAAAGCCCGAAAACAGCTAGTATGCGACGGCATACCAGATGGCATACTGACAAAGCCGAAAAACAAAAAAGCCTAAGTGAATCAATCACTTAGGCTTCTATGCTGGCGGAGAGGGTGGGATTCGAACCCACGGTAGTGTTGCCACTACGCCTGATTTCGAGTCAGGTACATTCGACCACTCTGCCACCTCTCCTGTGTGTCGAAGCCTGCGAGTATAGCAAGGTTTTCAGGGCGTGAGCACGGCCTTGCCGCCCAGATAGGGGCGCAGCACCTCGGGCACCACCACGCTGCCATCAGCCTGCTGGTAGTTTTCCAGCACGGCCACCAGGGTGCGGCCCACGGCCAGGCCCGAGCCGTTCAGGGTGTGCAGCAGCTCGTTCTTGCCTTGTGCGTTCTTGAAGCGGGCCTGCAGGCGGCGGGCCTGGAAGGCTTCGCAGTTGCTCACCGAGCTGATCTCGCGGTAGGTGTTCTGCGCGGGCAGCCACACTTCCAGGTCGTAGGTCTTGGCGGCGCCAAAGCCCATGTCGCCAGTGCACAGGCTCATCACGCGGTAGGGCAGGCCCAGCTTCTGCAGCACGGCTTCTGCATGGCGGGTCATTTCTTCCAGCGCTTCGTAGCTCTTGTCGGGGTGCACGATCTGCACCATCTCGACCTTGTCAAACTGGTGCTGGCGGATCATGCCGCGCGTGTCACGGCCATAGCTGCCGGCCTCGGAGCGAAAGCACGGCGTGTGGGCCGTGAGCTTGATGGGCAGCTCGGATTCGGCCACCACCACGTCGCGCACGAAGTTGGTCAGCGGCACTTCGCTGGTGGGGATGAGGTACAGCGCGGCGTTGTCAGGCACGGGCTCGCCGTCCTGGCCACCCTTCTTGGCGGCGAACAGGTCGCCCTCGAACTTGGGCAATTGGCCGGTGCCCTTGAGCGAGTCGGCATTCACGGCGTAGGGCACATAGCACTCGGTGTAGCCATGTTCCTGGGTCTGCACGTCCAGCATGAACTGGCTCAACGCACGGTGCAGGCGGGCAATGGGGCCCTTCATCACGGTGAAACGCGAGCCCGAGAGCTTGACGCCCATGTCGAAATCCAGGCCCAGCGGCGTACCCACGTCCACATGGTCCTTCACTTCGAAGGCGAAAGCGGCGGGCGTGCCCCAGCGGCGCACTTCCACATTGCCGGCCTCATCGCTGCCCACGGGAACCGATGTGTGCGGCAGGTTGGGCACGGCCGCCAGCATGGCCTGCAGCTCAGCCTGGATCTGGTCCAGGCGGGCTGCGGATTGTTCCAGTTCTGCCTTGCCCGCAGCCACCTGGGCCTTGACGGCCTCGGCGCCGTCCTTGTCACCCCGGCTCATCAGCATGCCGACCTGCTTGGACAGCTGGTTGCGCTGGGCCTGCAGTTCTTCGGTGCGGGTCTGCAGCGTCTTGCGCTCGGACTCCAAGGCCTGGAAAGCGGAGACGTCCAGGAAGGCCTGGGGCTTTTTACGGGTTTCCAGGCGCGCGATGGCGGTGTCGAGGTCTTTGCGAAGGAGAAGGATGTCAAGCATGGGCTGGATTTTAAAGGGGCAGTCGGTGCCGGCTCAGGCAAGCGTTCCAGGATCAAAGTTGGCGCCGCACAGAATGAGGGCGACCGTCTCCTGCGGCTGGGGCTGGTAGGCGCCGGTCTGCAGCGCCGCCAGGCCCAGCGCGGCAGCGGGCTCCACGGCCAGCTTCAGCTCCTTCCACAGCCAGCGCTGGGCGGCGCGAATCGCGTCGTCGGGCAGCAGCAGCGCATCGTGCACATGCCGCTGGCTCACTTCCCAGCCGATGGCGCCGATGCGGCGGGCGCCCAGCGAGTCGGCGGCCACGCCACCCACCTCTACGTCCACCGGCTGGCCCGCAGCACGCGCGGTGTGCAGTGTGGGCGCGCGTTGGGGCTCCAGCGCCACCACATCGGCGCGGCTCTCCACCCACGCAGCCACACCGCCGATGAGGCCGCCGCCGCCCACGCTGACCAGCACGCTGTCGGGCAGACGTCCGGCCTGTTCCTCCATCTCCAGCGCCAGCGTGCCAGCACCCGCCACCACCTCGGGCTGGTCATAGGCGTGGGCCTGCAGGGCGCCGGTGACCTGCTGGCGGACCACGCAGGCTTCAAACGCCTCGGCATAGGTCGCCCCCGTGGCGACCACCTCGGCCCCCAGGTCGCGCAGGCGTGCACGCTTGGCCTCGGGCGAGGTCTCGGGGACGAATACTTCGCAGCGCACGCCCAGGGCCCTGGCGGCAGCGGCCACGGCAATGCCGGCGTTGCCGCCGGATGCGATGATCACGCCGCTCTCAGGCACGGGGTTGGCCAGCAGGCGGTAGAGCATGCCGCGCGCCTTGAAGCTGCCGCCCACCTGCAGGTGTTCCAGTTTCAGCCAGACCTCGCCGCAGCCCACCCCCAGGGATCGGCCCGGCACGCGCATCAGCGGCGTGGTGCGCAGAAAGTCAGGCTGGGCGGCCAGTTGGCGGCGGGCAGCGGCAATGGCGTTGCGGTCGATCATGCAGGGGCTCCGGGCGGGCAAGGACAGGCAGTTTAGAGGGTGGTGCTGCGCGAAGCCTGGCAGAGCAGACCCACGAACCGGCGCCCCCAAACTTTGCGCACGCGCAGCGCGGAAGCGAGCGACATGCCGTCGCCGGCCATGCCCGGCAACCAGCGCGCGCAGGGTGCGGTCAGCGCCTGTGCGCAGGCCGGGCAAGGACCCCAGCTGGCACGCAGCCCCTGGCCAAGTTGTGCAGCGTGATGACCAGGGCCGCCTTGAGCGTGCCCCCCGATCTGCGCGTGATCGGGCTGCCGCTGGATCTGTGGAGCGGGCCGGCGGTGCCGCTGTAGCAAGCGGGGTGCGGTATTTGAATCAAAAAGACCGCCAGCGCATGTCCATCAAACGCAAGAAGCTCTCAATCAAGAAGCAATCGCAAAGAAATCACTCAATGCCCCGCCGGCCCCGTCTCGGGCAGGCGCTCGGAAATTTCCAGGCCGGTGGCTGCATCGATCTTGAGGCCTTTGGGCAGCGGGAACTTGATGGTTTCCTCGATGCCCTGCATCTTGCGCACCGACACCGCGCCCAGCGCCTTGATGCGCTCGATCACCTGTTGCACCAGGATTTCGGGGGCCGAGGCGCCCGCCGTGAGGCCCACGCGCGCAATGCCGTCAAACCATTCGTGGCGCAGCTCGTCCACGCTGTCCACCATGTAGGCCGTGGTGCCCAGGCGGGCCGCCAGCTCGCGCAGGCGGTTGCTGTTGGAGCTGGTGGGGCTGCCCACCACGATCACCAGGTCCACCTGCGGGCTCAGCAGCTTGACGGCGTCCTGCCGGTTCTGCGTGGCATAGCAGATGTCCTGCTGCTTGGGCTCGCGCACCTTGGGAAAGCGCGCGCGCACGGCGGCGGTGATTGCGGCGGCGTCGTCCACGCTCAATGTGGTCTGCGTGACCACGGCCAGCTTGTCGGTCTGCGCGGGCTGCACAAGGGCCACATCGGCCACTTCTTCCACCAGGTGGATGCCATGGTCGAGCTGGCCCATGGTGCCTTCCACCTCGGGGTGGCCCTTGTGGCCGATCATGATGAACTCGTAGCCCTCTTTCGCGAGCTTGGCCACCTCGACATGCACCTTGGTCACCAGCGGGCAGGTGGCGTCGAAAATGCTGAAGCCGCGCGCCTGGGCCTCCTGCTGCACCGCGCGGCTCACGCCGTGGGCGCTGAACACCAGCGTGGCACCGGGCGGCACGTCGGACAGTTCTTCGATGAAGATTGCGCCCTTGGCCTTGAGGTCGTTGACCACATAGGTGTTGTGCACGATTTCATGGCGCACATAGATCGGGCGGCCAAATTTCTGCAGCGCACGCTCGACGATCTCGATGGCGCGGTCCACGCCGGCACAAAAGCCGCGCGGCTCGGCCAGCAGGATTTCCTGGGGTTTGTTCATGGCTCAGAGCACGCCAATGATCTGCACTTCAAACGTCACCGGCTGGCCCGCCAGGGGGTGGTTGAAGTCGAACAGCACGGCGCCGTCGTCGCGCACCTGCATCACCGCGCCGGCATAGCTGCCCTGCCCGTCGGGCGTGGGGAACTGCACCACGTCGCCCACGCTGTATTTCTCGTCCGGGTCGCCCAGCTCGTTCAACAGCTTGCGCGCCACCCATTGCTGCATGTCGGCATTGCGCTCGCCAAAGGCTTCGCCGGCGGCCAGCTCGAACGTGGCGTGCGTGCCTTCGGGCAGGCCCAGCAGGCGCTGCTCCATCGCGGGCGACAGCTCACCCGTGCCCAGCGACAAGGTGGCGGGTTTGTCCTCGAAAGTGTTGATCACATCCCCGGCCGGACCGGCCAGGCGGTAGTGCAGCGTAAGGAAAGAGCCGGACTGGACGGCGGGAAGGGAGGCGGCGGTAGTGGTCATGAAAGTCCCGATAAACTGCCCCGATTGTAGAAAACCGGGCAAACCCCTACCGGCAGCACCCACCGGTGCCCAGCCCTGTACGCACTTTCCTCGCGCCATGCCCCTCAAAGACCTGCCCGCCGATGCCCAGCCCCGCGAAAAACTGCTGGCGCGCGGCCCCGCCGCACTGGCCGACGCCGAGCTGCTGGCCATCTTGCTGCGCACCGGCATCGTGGGCAAGGGCGTGCTGCAGATGGCGCAAGAGCTGCTCGACCCGCCCGGCATCGACCCGGCCACGGGCCGCATCACCGGTGGCTTCGGCGGCATTGCCGGGCTGCTGCACACCAGCGCGGCCGACCTCGAACGCATCAAGGGCCTGGGCCCTGCCAAGCGCGCCGAGCTGGTGGCCGTGCTCGAACTGGCCCGCCGCGCCCTGGCGCAGCAGCTGCGCGAGCGCGAGGTGTTCGACTCGCCCGACGCCGTCAAGCACTACCTGCAGCTGCACCTGGGCGCCAAGGGGCATGAGGTGTTTGGCGTGCTGTTCCTCGACAGCCAGAACCGCCTGCTGGCCATGGAAGAACTCTTCCGGGGCACGCTCACGCAGACCAGCGTGTACCCGCGCGAAGTGGTGCTGCGCGCCCTGCACCACCAGGCCGCCGCCGTGGTGCTGGCGCACAACCACCCCAGCGGCAGCGTGCAGCCCAGCCGCGCCGACGAGGCGCTGACCCAGACCCTCAAGACCACGCTGGCGCTGGTGGACGTGCGCGTGCTCGACCATGTCATCGTGGCACCCGGCCAGGCCTTGTCGATGGCCGAGAAAGGGCTGGTGTGAAGCCACCGGCCCAGGCCCCGCGCGCCCCGGACGGGCAGCGCCGCCCCAGCCTGCGCCTGCATGACCTGCGCGACCTGGCGGCGGTGGGTCGCCTGCTGCGCGAAGCGCAGCAGCGTGCCGCAGCCGAGGCCCAGGCCCGCCGCGAAGCCGCGGCCCGGCAAGAGGCCGAGCGCACCCTGTTCAGCCGCAGCGTGGGCCGCATCACGCCCCTGCGCCCGTCCAACCTGGCGCAGCTGCAGCCACAGCAGCCCCCGCCCCTGCCCGTGCAGCACTGGCTGGATGAAGAGCGGGTGCTGCTCGAATCCATCAGCGATGACTTTGACGTGAGCACCCTGCTCGACACCGATGACCAGCTGAGCTTCCGCCGCCCGGGCATCGGGGTGGAGATCACCCGCCGCCTGCGCTCGGGCCACTGGAGCATCCAGCGCCAGCTGGACCTGCACGGCCTGCGCGTGGACGAAGCCCGCGAAGCCCTGGGCAACTTCATCCGCCTCGCCCACAAGACGGGCCTGCGCTGCGTGCGCGTGGTGCACGGCAAGGGCCTGGGCTCGCCCGGCAAAAGCCCGGTGCTCAAGGGCCGCGTGCAAAGCTGGCTGGTGCAAAAGAAAGAGGTACTGGCCTTCGTGCAGGCCCGCCCCATCGATGGCGGCGCCGGGGCGCTGCTGGTGCTGCTGCAGCCAGCGGGTGGGGGCAACGCCTGAAGTCGAATGAAAACTGACTATACCAACCGTACGACAGGCATCAATAGCTATTATTCAAATAGCAAAACCACCCCGAAGATGCCCACGGGACAGTTTTGAACGACACGGCCTGCCCGGCCCATGGGGTAGGCAGGCCGGTCTGTTTACCTGGACAAGTCCACCGCGTACTTGGACGTTCCCTTGCCGCTACCGTCATCGGCGGCCACCAGGCTCACATTGTTCAGGCCCGCGGCCTGCGCCACGGCCAGCGCGTTGGCGCCGGAGCTGAACACCACCGGCCCGGCCACGCTCACCGGGGCAAAGCGCCAGCTCTTGGCGGCGCCGTTGGCGGCACGGGTCACGGCGGGGTTCTTGCGGATGTAGTCGATCACCACATCGCGGTTGGTGTCGGGCGAGGCCCAGAGGGTGGCCGTACCGTCCAGCTTGCCCAGGATGCTCTTGCCGCTGGTGGCGCGGTAGTTGTTGGTGGCGATCACGAACTCTTGCGCCGCGTTGATGGGTTGGCCCAGGTAGGTGAGGTTCTTGATGCGGCTGCCCACAGGCTGGGTCACGTCGATCTCGTACTGCACGTCGGGCGTGGTGAACATGTCGTAGTTGTAGCCCGGGAAACTGCTGATGAGCTGCTGCTCACCGGTCTTGGCCGGGTCGATTTGGTTGAAGCGCTTGGCCACGGATTCCAGCCAGGTCTTGATGTCCGCACCATTGACCTTCACGGCATACACCGTGTTGGGGTAGAGGTACAGGTCGGCCGCGTTGTTGATGGCCAGCGGGCCTACGGCCACGTCGGTGTAGTCCGACCCGCCCTGGAAGCCGCTCTTGAACGGGGCGCTGACCGACAGCACCGGCAGCGCGGCGTACTGCGGCAGGCTGGCCTGGATGTAGGCCGCCACGTAGGCCTGCTGCGCCTGGTTCACGATCTGGATCGCGCCGGGGTCGCCCACGTCGGCAAACAGCGTGCTCATGCGGAAGTCGGTCTGGCCGATGGGCGTCTTCACATACTGGATGGCGGCCTGGTGCTGCGTCTCGATCAGCGGCGCCACGGTGGCATCGGGGTCCACGTAAACCGTGGTGCCGGCAGCGTTCTTGCTCTGGATGTTGCGCAGCTCGCTCTTGCTGGCCGCCTTGTTGACGACCCACTTGGAGCCGTCCCACAGCAGTGCGAGCTGGATGACGCCCAGCGCCTTGCCCCAGGAGCTGGCCATCACGGCGGGCACGCCGTTGATGGTGCCAGCCTTGTTGTCCACGCCCGCCTGGCTGTAGGCGGGCGTGGCCGCCGTGTCGGGGAACACGCTGTGCTGGTGGCCCATCACCATGGCGTCGATACCCGCCACCTTCGACAGGTACAGGCCGGGGTTCTCCATGGTGGGCGAATAGGCCGAGCTGTCCAGCCCGCCGTGCAGCAAGGCCACCACGATGTCGGCGCCCTTGGCGCGCAGCTCGGGCACATACTTGTTGGCCGCCTCCACGGCGCCTTCGGTATAGACCTTGCCTTCGAGAAAGCGCTTGTCCCAGTTCATGATGCCGGGGGTGGTGAAACCGATCACGCCCACCTTGATGGGCAGTTTCACTTCCTTGCCGTCCGTGCCCTTGGCAATGAGGGAGCGCTCCAGCAGCGTGTAGGGCTGCACCAGCGGCTTTTGGGTCTTGCTGCTGTACACATTGGCCAGCGCCATGGGATAGCCGGCGCCCGCGCATTTCCTGGTGGCATCGACCCCGTCCACATCCAGCCCGCCGCCCAGCACCTGGTTCAGGAAAGGCAGGCCGTAGTTGAACTCGTGGTTGCCCAGCGTGCCGGCGTCAAAGCCTAAAGCGCCCATGGCCTTGTACATGGACAGCTGCTGGGTGCAGGGGATGGGGCTCACGGTGGCCTCGTAATCGGCCAGCGCCGTGCCCTGAATGGTGTCGCCGTTGTCCACCAGCAAGGTGTTGGCAAACTCTTTGCGCGCGGCGCGCACCAGCGTGGCGGTGCGCTCAAAACCGTAGGTCTTGTCTTCGGCCAGCTTGAAATAGTCGTAGCTGCGCACATTGAAGTGCAGGTCGGTCGTCTCCAGCACGGCCAGCGTGGCGGTGGCACCGGCGTTGGTGGAGCCGTCACCGCCGCAGGCGGTCAGGAGGGCCGCCGCAGCGACCACGCCGAGGGTGGCCACACGGCGCGAAATACGGACCGGGTCGCGAAAAGAGGGTTCCAGCATGAAAAGGCCCATGGGTTGAAGAAGGGCCTGAGTGTCTGGACACTGTTTGACAGGGCTGTGACCTGTGCAGACGCGGGCGCCGAAATGCCCCTGCCCCCGGTGCCCGCCAGCGACACCAACGCACTGCTCGGGTCACTGGGCATGCCACGCCAATCGACGCCGGCGGGCGGGCTAGAATACGCGGCTTCCAATCGGGAGACTTGGGTGAGTGGTTTAAACCAGCAGTCTTGAAAACTGCCGACGGGCAACCGTCCGTGAGTTCGAATCTCACAGTCTCCGCCAGATAGCCAAGAAACAAGCGCCTCTCAGGCGCTTTTCCTTTTTTACCCACAGCCGGTGTCTGGTACCAGCAGCGGGTTTACTTCGCGGTATCTTTATGCAGGAGTTAAACATACGTCCTGAGGGGTGGGGGCATGGGCGGGGTGTGGAGCCCCAACGCTCCCGGAGATCGACGCGAATGGCTGGGTAGCGAAGATGAATCGGCGTTGTTTACGAGCGCGGCTTGGCTGCGTTGCCCAAATGAACATGTCTGCTTCAGGCTGGTTGCTGCCGGTGACCGAACATGCCTGAGTATCAGGTTGTCGAGGATGCAGGGGTCGAATGACCGCCGCCATCTGTCACGGGCCACTCAAAACACGCCAGCATGGTCGCGCTTCGAGCACGACTCGTCGCGCCCGAAGTGGGCGGCTGTGACGGCCCGCAGCGGAAGTTGCACACGTCCGCTCCAACCTCCTCTGTTTCGCAGATCACACGCGCTTCAGGTTCGGAGATTGCGGTTGCAAAATTTGTCTCCAAAAATTCAGCCGCGGGCCGACCTTTCCTCAACACCAGGTCCGCTATCGCTTTGGTATCGGAGAGCTCCAGTTTGAATGTATCGGAAGGCAGCAGATGCAATGCGTCACTGGCCGTCGCGACAATACCCGGCCAGCTCCTGCCCAGCGGCGGCTTGCTTACCGCGGCTCGCCAGACCTCCAGCGTCGGGAAATCGCCACTCTTGAAGCCTTCGAGCAGCACCACGTCACACATTTGAAGACGTGCCAGCAGGTACTCCAGTGGTGGTTCAACGGCGCCGCGCAACTCGTGCATCAGTGCCCAGCGGTTGTGCCCCAGCAGCATGACCTCCGTACACCCGGACTCCCGCAGGCGGTAGGAGTCTTTGCCGGGACGATCGACCTCGATGTCCTTGTGGCTGTGCTTGATCAGGGAGACCTTGAGCCCGCGGGAGCGAAGCTCGGGAATCAGCTTTTCGAGCAGGGTGGTCTTGCCCATGCCCGAGTGGCCCGTGATGCCGAAGATTTTCATGGTCTTGTGCTCGCGTCGTGAAACGGAAGTGCCGGCGCAGTGCCGACACTCCCGATGCAACGCGCCGTTGTGCGTCAGGGCACGATGGCGTCCTTGGCGTTCTTCTCCAGGAAGTCCAGCACCACCTTGCGCTGGAGATCGTCCAGTCCTGCCCGCGGGAACATGCTCTGCGTGATGCCGTGCCACTGGCTCTTGGTGAAGTCGCCCGGCTCGCGCGGCACGTGACACACGGTGCAGCGCTCGTAGAACAACTTCTCGCCCGGCAACATGGCACCCATGGTCGCGCCCTTGACGATGTTGGCGCGCTCGCTCAGCTTGAGTGCATCGACATCCAGCTTGCTTTGCGCCACCCGTTCGATCACTGGCGGCTCGTACGCGCGGTTGACCGACTCGGCGTCATCGCAGCGCTTGAGGTTGGCAATACAGGTGTTGGCGCTGGTGGCCTGGCTCAGGCCGCTCGATGCCACGCTGGTCGTGATGATGTTGATTGCACCGCTGTTGCAGCGGCCCTTGGAGTCGAGCTGGATCCAGTTGCCCTCTTCCAGGCTGACCACGCCCTTCATGATTTTTTTGGTGACCACCGCACCGGCAATCAGCGCGCCACGATCGTTGTACAGCTCGACCAGGTCACCGCTCTTGATGCCCTTGGCGGCGGCATCTTCGACGCTGATGAGCACATGCTGGCGCCCCTTCACGTTCTGCTCCAGACGCACGTCGGCGTTGGCCATCTGCGAGTGCACCCGGTTGTAGGGGTGCGGACTGACCACATGCACCTGCCCGGGCTTGGCATTGCCCAGGAACTCCACCGGCTCCAGATACTTCGGAACTGGCGGACAGTCAGGCACGTTGAAGCGCGCAATCTCGGAGCAGAACAGCTCGATCTTGCCGGACTTGGTGTGCAGCGGGTTTTTCACCGGGTCGGTATAGAAGTCGCCGTGGCGCACCCACTGGCGCATCTTCTCGGGCACGTCGATGCGCACGATACCGTCTTTCCAGAACTGGTCGAACGGTAGCTTCTGGCCGGTCGCTGCGTACGAGGCCTTGAGAATATCCATGACCGACTTGCCTTCGGTGAAACCGTACTCGACACCCATCAGTGCAGCCAGGCGGCGGAAGATCTCGAAGTCGTCCAGGCTCTCGCCGTAAGGCTTGATGACCTGACGCATCGCGTAGATCTTGTCGTTGCTGTAGGTGCCGCCGGTGCTCATGTCGTCGCGCTCGAGGGCCGAGGTGGCAGGCAGCACGATGTCGGCAAAGCGCGAAGAGGCGCACCACCAGGGGTCCTGGCAAATCACCGTTTCGACCTGCTGATTCATCGCACGCAGCAACTCGTTGGTGTTTTGCTGGTGCGACATGAAGTTGTTGCCAGCGGTGTAGATCAGCTTGACCAGCGGATACTTGTGCGTCGCGCCATCGCGGGTGTATTCCTTGCCGGGGTTCATCAGCATTTCGCTGATGCGCGAGGCCGGGCAGCGTGCCTTGATCGGGTTGCGCCCCTGGGACAAGCCGACCGGCATGATGGCGTTGGACTGCACCATGCCGCCACCACCGTAATGCCAGCTGAAGCCCACGCCTTCGCCCGGCTTGCCGATCTTGCCGAGCATGGCTGCGAAGTTGATGATCGCCCAGTGTGCCATCTCGCCGTGGTGTGCGCGCTGCAGCGACCAGGCGCCAGCGAACTGTGTGCGCTTGGAGGCAAACAGCTCGGCGAGCTCGACGATCTTGGCGGCTGGAATGCCGGTGATCTTGGCGGCCCACTCGGGGGTCTTGGGCGGCGTGCCGTCACCATCCTCGCCCAGCAGGTAGGCCAGGTACTTGTCGAACCCAACGGTGTACTTGGCCAGATAGGCCTTGTCATGCTTGCCGGTGGTGTAGACATGGTAGGCCATGGCCGAGAACAGCGCCACGTCCGTGTTCGGAACGATCTTGACCCACTCGGAGCCGACGGCATCGTCGGTCGGCGTGTACTGCGGGTTGATGGATATGAACTTGACACCGCGCTCCTTGATCTTCATCCAGCGCGGGAACATCTGGTGGTCGGCGACCGTGAACTCGATACGGTTGTTTTTGAACGGGTCGCAGCCGATCCAGACCATGACCTCGGTGCGCTCGGCCATCACTTCCCATGAAGTCTGGGGCGAGTACACCTCCATGTCGCCAATGATGTGCGGCAGGCTGACCTGCGAAGCGCCGCCGGAATAGTCGCCGGTGGTGACCGAATGACCACCGATCAGGCCGAACAGGCGGCCCTGCAGCACCTGCGGACGCAGCAGGCCGGCGTGCGACCAGCCGCCGTAGGAAGCGCTGAACAGCGCCTCGTTGCCATGTTTCTCTGCCGTGCGCACAATGGCATCGGCCGTGAGCGCCAGCGCCTGTTCCCAGCTGACGCGCACAAAGGGCTCCTTGCCGCGCAGGTGAGGCTTGGTGTCGCCCGTGGGGTTGGCCAGATAGGACTTGCGCACCATCGGGTACTTCACACGGGTCTTGTGATAGACGCGGCCGATCAGGCCCTCCGTGAGCATGGTGGTGGGTGTGGCGTCCACGTCCTTGAGCGGCTGGATGCCGACCAGAACGCCATTCTTCACCACGGCCTTGAACGGGCCCCAGTGGCTGGCACTGGGAATCACCTGCGTGTCGGCGGCAAACACTTCGTCAGCTGCGAACCAGGTCAGGCCGGTGGTAGTCACTGCCGAGGCAACCGAGGCCTTCAAAAGGCCGCGTCGGGTCATGGTCATGGTGGATCTCCTTGCGAATAAAACAGACCGATGGGGTATGTCCTGATGCTAGGAATCGCAGATCAATGGCGCGCTCGGATTTGTTGTGCTGTGCCGTGCCTTTGTTAACCGCGTTAACGGGCAGTGCGTCAGTTCGCCGCGTCGGGCCGATGGTGGAACTGGGGCATCAGCAGGGGTGGTGGCAGCGACTCGTCGATGTGGAGCTCGCCCAGATTGCCTTGCTCCACAGTGCGAATCACCGGGCCGATGTGCCGGCGGGTCGGCCGCCGCTCCAGCAGATCGACCGCCAGGCCGATCGACATCCGGCCCTGGAGCACGGGGGCATCGGTCGGGGCGGCGAGGATGCGGCCTCGCAAGATGCCCCGGTGCACCGCCGGCGTGAAGTAGGTCGATACGATGCCTATCCGGTCCTGCAGGCCGCGTTCGCGCAGCACGCTAATGGCGGCTTCCGCCATCAGGGCATTGCCGACCACAAAGTCCAGGTCCTTGTGATCATCGAGCACCTGCTGCAGCAGATTGCGCTGCACGGCCTTGCCGGTGTCGCCCCATGCGGTCCTGCGGATGACGACGCGGCTGCCGGCGATGGCCTGGCGAAAGGCGCGGTCCACGCCTTCGCTGACACTGTGCGGCCCCGGGAACCAGGCCACCTGCACTGGAGGGCCGTCGCCCCGCGTCTGGCGAACCAGAAAGCGGCCAGCCGCCTGGCCCATGTCGTCCCAGTCCACGCCCACCTTGCCCGAAATGCCGACGTCGTCAATGGCATTGACGGTGCCAATGACGGGCATGCGCGCTGTCAGCTGGCGCAGGTACGGGGTCATGACATCATGGGAGACGGCACCGATGATCAGGGCGTGCACGCGGCGGTCTGAGGCACAGGCCTGTATCTGGGCGCGCTGGACCGCCAACTGGGCATATCCGCCGGCCTCGGCAAATCGCACCTCCACACGCAGGCGGCGCGCTTCCTCCACCATGCCGTAGTTGACTCCCAGCCAATACGCATCCTTGATGTGCGGCACCACCACGCAGAGCACCCAGGACTGGCGGGCGGGCGCGGCCGGCGTGTACTCGGCCCGCACGGGCGCGGGCGCCATGAATGGCGGCTCCCAGCTCAGGATGGGTTGGGCCGCAACGGGTGCGACCACCACGGACCAGGCCATGCACAGACCCCACAAGGAAGCGGCGGCTTGTCGCAACGGATGAAGGGAAAGAAAGGCGGACGTCATGCCCGCGGACTGTAATCCGGTTTCCGAATCAAAATAGCATGGCAGATGGCTTTGGCCGGTACTCGAACGTTGGACTGGAAATGATGCTCCCCTGGATCAAGCGGCTCGACCGCCGGCTGGGCTTGATCGGCAAGATCGGGCTGGCGTTGACCGTGGGCGCGCTGCTGACGGCGGCGGTGGCGGCCACGGCCTGGCTCAGCTTTAACCAGGTGGTCGGGCTGCAGCGCCGCATCATCGACAACACGGTGCCGGCACTGGAAGCGGTCGGTGCGGTTATCCAGCTCAACAACCGCACCCTGGCGCTGGTCGATCAGCTCCGGCTCGCGCAAACCGTCGATGAGGTCGATGCCTTTCAACGCCAGGGCGACGCGCAACTGGCCCAGGTGCGCAACCTGCTGGGGCGTCTGGAACAGCAGGACTTCGAGCCCCAGTTGGAACAGGCCCTGGCGGTGACGGTCCAGGAGATGCACACCAACCTCGGGTTGCAGGCCAGCAAGGCGCGGCAGTCACAGCAGGTGCAAGCCGAGATTCGCCAGGCCCAGCAGGCGCTGCACCGGGCCGTGGCCGAGCTGATGTTGCTGGCGGAGGCGCTGGCGGCGAATGCCTCGACCTTTTCCGCGGCCACCGTGTCCAGTCTCTACCCCATGGTGGAGCGCGGCGCCAGCCGGGACGAGATCCTGGAGTCACTGGACCGCCTGATCGAGGTGGACATCGATCGCATGGAGCGCATGTCCGAATTGCAGCTCGTTTGCTTCCGGATCAAGACCACGCTCGATCGCGTGGAGAGTGCCCCCACATCGCCGGCCTTGGGGGGGCTGGGCAAAGATTTTTCAGCCGACCTTGCCATCCTGTCGCATCGGCTGCAGGACTTCCGGGACCCGACCCGCAAGGCCACAGCGCAGCGGCATGTCGACATACTGAAGGCGGCATTGACGCCGCGGGGCCTGTTTGCCTTGCAGGCTCAGCGCGTGGCGCTCGACGGGCAGCTGGCCGCTGCGCGGGATACGGGGGCTGCCCTGGCACTGCACCTGAACGAACAAGGGGCCGCACTGCTCCAGGCCAGTCAGCAGGCCATGGCGCAGGTGGGCACAGGCTCGCGTACCGCGATCGCCCGCGGAGCCGTGGGCTTTCTGGCCGTCGCCGGTGTCCTCTTGCTGACTTTGCTGGCCACGTTCTGGTGGTTCCTGCGTTACGAGTTGCTGGGTCGGCTCAAGGGCATGGAAAACGCCATGCGTGCACTCATGGCCGGCGATCACAGCGTGGCGATCACCCATCCGGTGGCCCGCCACGATCCGCTGGCGCCGCTGGTGCAGGCGCTGGAGCAGTTCCGGGAGCACGCGATCGAACGGCAACGCCTGGAGCAGTCGTTGCGCCTACACCAGCAGCAACTGGAGCAGCAGGTGCAGGACCGCACCGCGGCACTCAGCCGCAGCAACGAACTTCTGGAGCGCGAAGTCGCGCTGCACGCGCAGGCACGGAGCGAGGCCGAGGAGGCCCACCGCGCGAAGAACGAGTTTCTCGGCAGCCTCAGTCACGAGCTGCGCACGCCACTCAGCGGTGTCAGCAGCAGCGCGCACCTGCTGCGCGACACCACGCTGGACGACCGTCAACGCGAGTACCTGCGAATGATCGAGTACGCCAACGGCACCCTGCTGGAAACCCTGGAGGACATGCTGGGTTTTTCCCGCCTGGAGGCCGGCAAGCTGGAAATCACGCGGGAGCCTTTCGCGGTACGGGATGTCATCGACGACATGCTGGCACTGCAGTCCGTCGCGGTGCGCAGCAAGGGCTTGGCACTTGTGCGTGATATCGCCGATGACGTGCCAGAGTGGCTCTTGGGCGATCGCCGCAAGCTCAACCAGATCCTGCTCAACACCATCGGCAATGCCATCAAGTTCACCGACGAAGGCGAGGTCACGGTGAAGGTGGTACGTGCAGCGGACCACCCGACGGGTGTGGTGCGTCTGCAGTTTCAGGTGCTCGACACCGGCATTGGCATTCCGACTGACCAGCAGGAGGCTGTTTTCAAACCGTTTGTCCAGGTGGAGGACACGGCGCATCGTCGGCACGGCGGGACCGGACTTGGCCTGGCCATCTGCCAACGCTTGGTGGAACTGATGGCGGGGCGCCTGTGGCTCAAGAGCACGGTCGGTGAAGGCACGGAGATCGGCTTCGAGCTGCCGTTCGAGCCTGCTGCGGCGGGGACGTCGCCGGCTCCACTGCCCGACATCGCCGACCCGATCCCATCGCTGGATGTGCTGGTGGTCGAGGACGACGACATCAACCGCATCGTCTGCCAGCGTTACCTGGAAGCACTGGGCCATCGGGTGCGCCTGGCCGACAGCGGCCCCACCGCCATCGATTTGCTGCGCCATGGGGGACACACGGACTGCATGCTGATGGACATCAGCCTGCCCGGCGATTCGGGGCTGGAAGTCGCCCAGGCGCTGCGCACCCTCGACGGCGGCCGGTGGCGGGCTCTGCCCATCGTGGGCATGTCCGCACATGTCACGCCGGACATGCTTGAACACCCGGCCGCTGCCAACATGGTGGGCTTTCTCAGCAAGCCTTTCCAGCGCGGCGAGCTTGCGCGTGCACTGGCTCGGGCGCTGCAGGCCTCCTCACCCCCGACGGGTGCCCCAACATCCCCCCCACCGGTCAAGGACATGGCAGCGGCAGGCGATGCACCAACGCTGGACGAGGCCTATCTCACACAGGAGCGCGAAGACCTCGGGCTCGGTGTCCTGCGGCAATTGCTGGGCCTGTTCCGCCAAGTCTCCGATGCGTCCGCAACATCCCTGCACGATGCAGCGCAGGCCGCCGACGCCGAACAGATCCGACGGACCGCCCACCAGCTGCGCAGCGCAGCGAGCAACCTGGGGCTGCTGCGCGTCATGCAGGCCTGCCGACGCCTGGAGGACGCGGTCGGTGAAGGAGTGTTGACGACGGCGCAGCGTGTACTGCTGATCAGCCAGCTGCTGGAGGCCATTCCCGAGGGGATCGAGGCGCTCGAACGCTGGCTCCCCCCCACCGGCGAAGGGCGTCAGGATGCGGCGTTGTCGGCCAGCAGGTAACCGACGCCCCGGACGGTGACGATCAGCTCCGGGTGTCGAGGGTCTTTTTCCATCTTCTCGCGCAAGCGGGCCACCAGCACATCGACGGTGCGGTCGCCCGGGTCCCACGAGCGGTGGAAAATTTGCTGCATCAGGCGCTCGCGTTCCACCGCAGTCCCGAGGTGCCGGGCCAGGGCGGCAAGCAGATCAAATTCGCCCCGGGTCAGTATCTCCTGGCGCCCATTCGCCGCGGTGAGCTTGCGCTGCGCCAGGTCCAGCGTCCATTGGCCCAGTTTGCATTGCAGCCCGGACGCGCCTGCGGCCGAAACCGGTCGGAGGCGCCGCAGGACGATCTTCACCCGCGCGAGCAGTTCGCGCGCGTTGAAGGGTTTGGTGACGTAATCATCGGCACCGGACTCCAGGCCCACGATCTTGTCGATGTCGTCATTGCGGCCGGTCACCAGGATGAGACCGATGCTGGCGTTGTGAGTGCGCAGCTCCCGCGCCAGTTCAAGACCGTCACGACCGGGCAGGCCGATGTCCAGCAGCACCACATCGGTGGGCTGCTGGCGCAGGCAGTCCCACATTTCATCGCCATTGGCCGCCACCCGGACGCAGTAGCCTTCCCGCTCAAAGTAGGCCTTGACCCGTGTACAGGTCATAGGATCGTCGTCGACGACAAGGAGGCTGTGTGCGGCAGACAAGATGTTCGGATTTTCCCGTGTTTTGACCGGATCGAAAGTCGTCATCGGTTCCGAAAATTATATGGAACCGGAGTTTGACCGAAGGTGAATGATGGCGAAACGGCAGCCGTGGTAGAAGCTTTTTCTCCTTGGGCGGACCATGGAGACGATTCACTCGCCGACTCATGCGCGAGGCGCGTGAACACTGGGCCGCCAGGCATTGACGATTGCCACCAGCGAGAGCATCACAGGCACCTCGACCAGCACGCCGACCACCGTGGCCAGGGCGGCGCCCGAGTTGAGGCCGAAAAGCGAAATCGCCACTGCCACGGCCAGCTCAAAGAAGTTGGAGGTACCAATCAGACAGGCAGGGCCGGCGACATCGTGGGGCAGCTTGAGCAGCCTGGCGCCCCACCAGCCGATGAAGAAGATGCCGTAGGTCTGCAACACCAGGGGAATGGCAATCAAGCCGATGACCGCTGGTTTTTCAACGATGGTGCCCGCCTGAAAGCCGAACAACAGCACCACGGTTGCAATGAGGCCCACGATGGACCAGGGCTTGAGCTTCGCCACCAACGCGCCTACCGCCAGGGGAGATCTCCTGGCCAGCAGGTGGCGGGTCGCCATGCCGGCGGCCAAGGGCAGCACCACATACAGCACGGTGGACAGAACCAGGGTTTCCCAGGGCACGGTGACGTTGGTCACACCCAGCAAGAACGCCGCAATGGGCGCAAACGCCACCACCATCACCAGATCGTTCACCGACACCTGAACCAGCGTGTAGTTCGCATCGCCTTTGACGAGCTGGCTCCAGACGAACACCATGGCGGTGCAAGGCGCAACGCCCAGCAAAATCATGCCGGCGATGTACTCGCTGGCCGATTGGGGATCCACCCAGGGGGCGAAAAGGTACTGAAAGAAAAGAACGCCCAACGCTGCCATGGTGAACGGCTTGATGAGCCAATTGACAGTCAGTGTCAGCAGCAGCCCCTGCGGCTTCTTGCCGACGTCCTTGACGGCGGCCCAGTCAATCTGAATCATCATCGGATAAATCATCACCCAGATGAACACCGCCACCACCAGATTGACCTGCGCAAGCTCCAGGCCCGCGACGGCCTGAAAAAAATCCGGAAGAACCAGCCCCAGCGCCACGCCGGCGGCAATGCCCAGCGCAACCCAGATCGTCAAATACCGCTCAAACAGCCCCATGGTGGCCCTCTCCCTCTTTCAATGCAAAAGGCCTGGACCATGCACGGTCCAGGCCCGTCAAGATGTGAATGCCTTAGCCTCTGGTTTGCCCGATCTGGGCCAGCTCTTTCTGCAACGACATTTTGTCCAGCTTGTCGATGGGCAAGCTCAGAAAGAGCGCAATGCGGCGGCTCATCACGATGAACGCGTCCTTGAACGCCTTGTTCACGGCTTCCTCATCGCCTTCCACTGCCGCCGGATCTTCGACACCCCAGTGCGCCGACACCGGCTGGCCTGGCCAGACGGGGCACACCTCGCCCGCCGCCTTGTCGCACACCGTCAGCACATAGTCCATGACCGGTGCACCGGGGGCCGCAAACTCATCCCAGTTCTTGCTGCGCAAGCCCGCCGTCGGAAACCGGTTTCTTTCCAGCAAATCCAGCGCGTGCGGGTTGACCTGGCCCGCGGGGTGGCTGCCGGCGCTGAACGCACGGAATCTGTCTGCGCCGTGCTGGTTGAGTATGGCCTCGGCGAGGATGCTGCGCGCGGAGTTGTGCGTGCAGATGAAGAGCACGTTGTAGATGCGGTTTGACATGGAAAGAGCCACTTTCTGAAGCAACGGTGGAGAGGATGGCGGTTCACGCCGCAGCCGGCGCCTTATGGCCCGCAGTCAACGGCAAAGCCAGCGTGACCAGCCAGCAGATGGCCAGCATCACGGCGGACCCGATGAGGGCATACAGCAGCCCGCCCCACTGGTACAGCAGGCCGGACATCAGCGTGCCCATAAAGCGCCCCAGGGCGTTGGCGGCGTAGTAGAAACCCACGTCCTCAGCGGCTTTCTCCGAGCCGGCGTAGGCGAGAACGAGGTAGGAGTGCACGGAAGAGTTGATCGCAAACGCAAAGCCAAACAGCCCCAATCCGCCCACCACCACCCACTCCAGATAAGGTGCCTGCAGGGCTACCGCCACGGCCATCGCAACGGGAACCACCGCCAGAATGGCCGACCACAGGCGCGCGGCGGGCACCTCGGTGCTCAGGCCGTCCTGGCTGCGCCGGACCAGTTGCGGCGCCATGGCCTGCA
This sequence comes from Acidovorax sp. JHL-9, assembly GCF_000426205.1. NCBI lineage: Bacteria > Pseudomonadati > Pseudomonadota > Betaproteobacteria > Burkholderiales > Comamonadaceae > Acidovorax > Acidovorax sp. JHL-9. The sequence goes on along the minus strand of NZ_AUEX01000009.1, from coordinate 19,509 downwards.
CCAGTCCGTAGCCGATGGTCCAGGCGGCCAGGAAGCCGCCCACCATCGTGAACGTCCATCCCTGCGAATACAGAAACACCGGCACGCCCACCACAAACCACACATCGCGCGCGCCAAACAACACCACCCGGGCGGCAGCCAGCGCATTGATGCCCGCGTTCTTGGCGAACAGCTCCTTGGCCGATTTCGAAGCCTTGTTTTTGCCCATCATCTGCGGCAGTGAGGTGACCACGCCCACCAGCACCAGTGCCAGCAGAGCGGCCATGGCCCACAGCGCCTGCCGAAAACCCAGCGCCTCCAGCAGCAATCCCCCCAGAAAGAATCCCACGCCCTTCATGGCGTTCTTGCTGCCCGTAAACCAGGCCACCCATTGGAAGAGCTGGCCCGCGCCCTGCTCTTTCGCTTCTGCCGAGGTGACCTTGATGGCAGATTTGCTGGCGGTTTTTGTGAGGTCTTTGGCCACGCCGCAGATGCCCTGCGCCAGCACCACCCAGGCCACCGACATGGCTACCGACCATGCGGGGTTGAGCTGCGACAGCAAGGTGAAACCGATGATTTGGGTCACCAACCCTACCGTCAGCATGCGCGTGATGCCATAGCGCGTGGCCAGCCAGCCGCCAATGAGGTTGGCCAGCACGCCGGCCGCTTCGTACAGCAAAAACAGGAAGGCCAGCGTGAACGGCGAATACCCCAGACGGTAGAAATGCAACAGCACCAGCATGCGCAGCGCGCCGTCGGTAAGTGTGAAACCCCAATAGGCCGCGGTGACGATGGCGTAGTTGCGCGTGGCGTGGCCCTGCATTTCAGAACCCCACGTCGCGCATGTGGCAGGCCAGATCCACCATGCGGCAGGCATAGCCCATTTCGTTGTCGTACCAGGCGTACACCTTCAAGAGCGTGCCGTCCGTCACCATGGTGGACAGGGCATCGACGATGGAACTGCGCGTATCGCGGGCGTAGTCGGCGCTCACCAGAGGCAACTCTTCATAGCCCAGAATGCCCGACAGGCAAGACGTGGCGGCTTGCTGGAACAGCGCGTTCACCTCCTCCGCCGTGGTCTCGCGCTGCAGCTCGAACACGCAGTCCGTCAGCGAGGCATTGAGCACCGGGGCGCGCACCGCATGGCCATTGAGCTTGCCCTTGAGTTCGGGGTAGATCAGCGCGATGGCGGTGGCGCTGCCGGTGGATGTGGGCGCCAGGCTTTCCATGGCACTGCGGGCACGGCGCAGGTCTTTGTGTGGCGCGTCCACCACCAGATTGGTATTGGTGGGGTTGTGGATGGTGGTGATTTGCCCGTGGCGTATGCCCAGGTTTTCATGCACTACCTTCACCACTGGCGCCAAGCAGTTGGTGGTGCACGAGGCGGCGGTGACGATGCGGTTTCTGGTCGGGTCGTACAGCGCGTGGTTCACACCGACCACGATGTTGAGCACATCCCCCACCTTCACGGGCGCGGCCACGATGACGCGCTTGGCACCACGATCCAGGTGGCCCTGGATGGTGTCGGGCGTCAGGAACTTGCCGGTGCATTCCAGCACCACGTCCACCCCCAGATCGCCCCAGGGGATTTCTGCCGCAGTGGCGTGCGCGCTGAACGAAAGCCGCTGGCTGCCGATGGCGATGGCGCTGTCGCCCTCGGCGTGAATGCGCTCGCGCCACTTGCCTTGCACCGTATCAAACGCCAGCAGGTGGGCGGTGGTCGCTGCGCCGCCTTTGATTTCGTTCAGGTGCACCACCTCCAGGCGATTGCCGGCACGGGGGTCATCCAGCGGGCGCTCTGCCGCACCCATGGCCGCACGCAGCGCCAGGCGGCCAATGCGGCCCATTCCGTTGATGCCGACTTTCATGGCATGCCTTCCTTTATTAATTCTACATTCATTGAAATATTGTATTTTTTAATGACAGCTGCATGACAGACACCGAAGCGGCCGAGTACCGCCGCGAGCCACCCTGCTGTCGAAGGCCTGGCTCAATAACTTTTCAGCATGGACCCGGTGCGCAGCAAGCCGACGACGCCTTTTCACGGGCTGGCGCGGGCGCACAGCATGCGCCGTCCGCAGTGGTTTTGCCCGGTTCGTTGAACACCGGGATATTGCCCAGCGTGTGGAAATGCTCCCACGCAATGCCCTGCGGATCGGTGACCCAGTGCTTCTCGCTGCGGGCATAGCAGCAGCTGGTGGCGCCCTCGTCCAGCAGCGCCATGTCGGCCGATTCCGCCCGGGCCTTCAGTTGCGCCAGCTCGGCGGCGTCGTCGACCTGGAAACCCAGGTGATCCAGCCCCGGCTGGTTGCCCCGGGTGGAGATGGCAAAGTTCACGCGCGGGTCGTCCAGCATCCACTTGGCGTAATCGGCTTCAACGCGTGCGGGCTCGGCCGCGAAGAGCCTGGAATAGAACGCAATGCTCTTGGCGAGGTCATCGACATGGATGTGGACGTGGAATCTTTTCATGAGGGTCTCCTTGATTTTCAGCAAGCGCAGGACCTTGCCTGGGGCGCCAGGCAGTCCGCGCCCTGGCAGCAGTTTTCGGTGAGAAAGCCCAGCAGCTCGTTCATGCTGGTGATCGAGGCGCGGTAAATCAGGTGGCGGCCCTGGCGCTCCTGGCTGACCAGGTCCGCATGGGTGAGCTCCTTGAGATGGAAGGACAAGGTGTTGGGCGCCACCTCCAGCAGCTCGGCCAACGCACCGGGTGTCAGCCCCTCATTGCCGGCAACGACCAGCGCACGAAACACCCGCAGGCGCATTTCCTGGGCCAGGGCAGCGAGGGAACGGACAGCGTCGATTTCGTTCATTCTATAACTATACAACGATTATCGAATTAATGTAAAGTGAACCATCTTGTCCCTCTGCAAGCCCGGCGGTTCAGCGCCACCAAGGAATTCCATGCCCGCCTCCATTCGCCTACTCGACCAGCCCACCAAATACCTGTTCTTCACCGGCAAGGGCGGCGTGGGCAAGACCTCGGTGTCCACGGCGGTGTCGATCGCGCTGGCCGATGCGGGCAAAAAAGTGCTGCTCGTCAGCACCGACGCGGCCTCCAACCTCGATGAAATGCTGGGTATCACGCTGAGCAACCAGCCCGTGGCGGTGCCGGGCGTGCCCGGCCTGCAGGTGCTCAACATCGACCCCGATGCGGCTGCGGTGCATTACCGCACCCGCGTGGTCGAGCAGATGGGTCCACAGGCCAGCGACCAGGACATTGCCACCGTGCGCGAACAACTGTCGGGCGCCTGCACCACCGAGATCGCCACCTTTGACGAGTTCTCCAGCCTCCTGTCGCAGGGCGGTGCCGCCTATGACCATGTGGTGTTCGACACGGCCCCCACGGGCCACACGCTCCGGCTGCTGAGCCTGCCCAAGGCCTGGAGCGGTTTTCTGGAGGGCAACGACCGGGGCGCATCCTGCCTGGGGCCGCACTCGGGCCTGAAGATGCAGGAGCAGCTTTTCAACGCGGCCCTGGCGGCGCTCAACGATGCCATGCTGACCACCGTGGTGCTGGTGGCCCGGCCCGAGAAAGGCGCGCTCGAAGAGGCCGCCCGGTCGTCGGACGAGCTGCGCGCGCTGGGCCTGGTGAACCAGCGGCTGGTGGTGAACGCCGTATTCCAGCGCAGCCACCCGGACGACCCGATGGCCGCCGCCATCGAAGCGCTGGGGCGCAAGGCACTTGACGAGATGCCCGCCGCGCTGCGGCCCCTGGCGGCCGACCATATTCCCCTCAGGGCCGTGGATTCGGTGGGCCTGCCCGCACTGCGCGGGCTGCTGGCCGCCGAGCCCACGCGAACGACGGGCACAGCCACCCCGTCAGCACCCACCCTCGACCACCACAAGCTGTCCGAACTGGTGGCCGAGCTTGCGCAGGGCGAGCGCGGCCTGATCATGGTCATGGGCAAGGGCGGGGTCGGCAAGACCACCCTTGCCGCGGCCATTGCGCTGGGCCTGGTCCACCACGGCAAGTCGGTGCACCTGACGACGACCGACCCGGCTGCGCACCTGGCCGCCACGCTCAACGCCGAAGTGCCCGGCCTGCGCGTGGGCCGCATCGACCCCAAGGCCGAAACGCAGAAATACGTGGACAAGATCGTGGCCGCCCGCGCCGCCACCCTGACCGAGGACGAGAAAGCCCTGCTGCTGGAAGACCTGCGTTCGCCCTGCACCGAGGAAGTGGCGGTTTTTCACGCCTTCTCGCATGTGGTGGCGCAGGCACGCAGCGCGTTTGTGGTGCTGGACACCGCGCCCACCGGGCATTCCTTGCTGCTGATGGACGCCACCGGCGCCTACCACCGCCAGATGGTGCGCGAGTTCGAGGGCAAGGCCGCAGGCCGCATCGTGACGCCACTGATGCGCCTGCAGGATGCGGACTACACCCGCATCATTCTGGTCACGCTGCCCGAGGCCACCCCCGTGTCCCAGGCCGCTGCGCTGCAGAACGACCTGCGCCGGGCCCACATCGAGCCCTTTGCCTGGGTGGTCAACAAATCGCTGCTGGCCACGGGCACGGCCGACCCGCTGCTGCAGGCCCGCCTGGACAGCGAGCGCAAACAGATGGAGCGGGTGGCCGCCTACACCCGCCACCCGGTGCTGGTGGTGCCCTGGACGGTGGAGCCCCCCATTGGCCCCGGCGCGCTCGACCAGCTGCTGGGTTGACGGCACGCATTGCCCCTTGCAACCGTCTCCAAGACCGCAAAGCAACACGGTTACCCGTGGTGACAGCCAAAGGCTCTGGCGCAAGATAAGGTGTCCCCTCACCCGGCGCGCCACGCCCCAGATTCCCACCGGAGAAAACCATGCAGATAAGCCGAACCTTCACCCTGACCACCTGCCTGTGCGCCGCCTTGCTGGCGGGCTGCTCGGGCTTGCCGGGCGGGGCGGCGCCTCCGGCCTCGGTGGGCCCTGGGCCACGGGGCGGTGTGTGCAATGCGGCGCCCGCCCAGAGGGTGATCGGCAAGCAGGGCACGCCCTCGGTGATCGAGCAGGCCCGGGTGGCTTCGGGCGCCGCCATGGCACGCCTGCTGCACCCGCGCCAGGCGGTGACGCAGGAGTTCAACACCGAGCGCCTGAACCTGGTGGTGGACAGCAATGGGCGCATCACGGCGGTACGCTGCGGCTGAACAACGCTCCGCCGCCAGAAGCACCACGGGTGCCATCGCCCTTTTGCTCCCGTTGAAATGGCTTAAAGCGCTTGCCACGCAAGCGCTGGAGGCCAATTTCATGCCAACCACATCCCACAGAATGGGACGGTGTGCCAGGCGGTCAGTCGGCCAAAAACAACGCCTGCAGATCGTTCAGAAAATCGAATCCACGCTCGGTGGGGCGCACATGGGCCATGTCGCGGGTGATCAGGCCCTTGCGTTCGGCTTCCTCCAGCGCGTTGGCAATGGCGGTCAGGGGCAGGCCCGTGCGTTCCACAAAGTCCTGCAGCGCAAAGCCCTCGCGCAGGCGCAGCGCATTGAGCATGAACTCGAACGGCAGGTCGGCACGGCGCACCTCCTCGTCCTGCGCCAGGGCGTGGCCCGCCAGTGCGTTGTCCATGTACAGGCGCGGATCGCGAAAGCGCGTCTGGCGCACCACGCGGTGGGCAAAGCTGAGCTTGCTGTGCGCACCCGCGCCCAGCCCCAGGTAGTCGCCAAACTGCCAGTAGTTGGTGTTGTGAAAACACGCATGGCCCGGCCGGGCGTAGGCCGAAATCTCGTAGCGTGCCAGCCCGGCTTGCGCCGTCATCTCGGTGATGCGGTCCAGCATGGCGTAGGCGTCATCGTCCGCAGGAATGGCGGGCGGAAACTTGGCGAAGTAGGTGTTGGGCTCGATGGTCAGGTGGTAGATGGAGATGTGCTGCGGCGCCAGCGCCAGCGCCGTGGCCATGTCCTGCTCCAGTTCGGGCAGCGTCTGGCCCGGCAGCGCGTACATGATGTCGAGGTTGAAGGTGTCGAAAGCGCTGGCCGCCTCCTGCACGGCGGCCAGGGCCTGGGCGCGGTCGTGCACCCGGCCCAGGGCCTGCAGGTGCCTATCGTTGAAGCTTTGCACGCCCACCGACAGGCGCGTGACACCCGCCGCGCGAAAGGCGCGGAACCGGTCTTTTTCGAAGGTACCGGGGTTGGCCTCCAGGGTGATCTCGCAATCGGCGGCCAGCGGCAGGCGCGCGCGGATGTCACCGATCAGCCGGTCGATGGACCGGGGTGAAAACAGGCTGGGCGTGCCACCGCCGATGAAGATGCTGTGCACGCTGCGACCCCACACCAGGGGCAGCGCCGCTTCGAGGTCGGCCACCAGGGCGTCGAGGTAGCGGGCCTCGGGCAAGGCGCCCGCAGCGCCCACGCCACCGGCATCGCGCCACTCGTGCGAGTTGAAGTCGCAATAGGGGCACTTTTTCAGACACCAGGGCAGGTGCACATACAAGGCCAGCGGCGGCAGGCTGGTGAGCTGCAGCAGCCCCGGTCGCATGTAGTGCTGAATGTCGCGCACCACGGCGGGGGCGGCATCCGTGGTAGGAAGGATGGGGATAGCCATTGAAAGCATCAAAGGTTCAGAGCGCTCACGCCGCAGCAGCCGCTTGCGGCATGAGCGGCCCTACGCGCGACCGCCGCGCAAGGGCCGCCCCGCCGTGCTGGCGGTGTCTCCTTGGGGGGGAAGGCGCGAAGCGACTCAGGGGGGTACTTCATACAAACCAGCGCTCGCGCATCAGCGCCAGCATCTGCTGCGCCGCACGGCCGCGGTGGCTGTGGGCGTTCTTGACTTCGGTGGGCAGCTCGGCAAAGGTCTGACCGAACTCGGGGATGAACATCACCGGGTCGAAGCCGAAGCCGTTGCTGCCACGCGGCGCGCGCGTGATCTCGCCCACCACGCGGCCCACGGCAATCAGGGGCTCGGGGTCCTGCGGGCTGCGCACAGCCACCAGGGTGCTCACCATGGCGGCGCGGCGGTTGTCCTGGCCCTGCATCTGCTCCAGCAGGGCGCGCACGTTGGTGTCGTCACCCTTCTCGTAGCCGAACTGGGTGGCGTAATAAGCCGTGTCCACACCGGGCAGGCCGCCAAAGGCGTCCACGCACAAGCCGGCGTCGTCGGCCAGCGCGGGCAGGCCGGTGTGCGCGCTGGCAAACCGCGCCTTGGCCAACGCGTTCTCGACGAAGGTGCGGTGCGGCTCTTCGGCCTCACCCACGCCCAGGTCGGCCTGGCGCACCAGCTCAATGCCCAGCGGCGCCAGCATGGCCTGCAGTTCGACCAGTTTGCCGCGGTTGTTGGAGGCAAGAACGAGTTTCATAGTAAAAATGGCCCATAGCGCTTATGCAAAGCGCAATTAGCTACTACTTTAATAGCGATTGTTGTTGCAGACTCACCAGTTCGGCAACGCCCTTGTCGGCCAGTGCCAGCAGCTGGTCCATCTCGGCCCGGGTAAAGGCCACACCCTCTGCCGTTCCCTGCACTTCCACGAAGTGGCCCGCCCCCGTCATGACCACGTTCATGTCGGTGTCGCAGCCCACATCCTCCACATATTCCAGATCCAGCAGCGGCATGCCCTGCACGATGCCCACCGAGATGGCGGCCACCGGCCCCAGGATGGGGCTCGCCGCGATCTTGCCGCTGGCCAGCAGCTGGCTCACGGCGTCCTGCGCCGCCACCCAGGCGCCGGTGATGGCGGCGGTGCGCGTGCCCCCGTCGGCCTGGATCACATCGCAGTCGAGCTGGATGGTGCGCTCGCCCAGCAGCTTCAGGTCAAACACCGCCCGCAGCGAGCGGCCAATCAGGCGCTGTATCTCCTGCGTGCGACCGCTCTGCTTGCCCTTGGCCGCCTCGCGGTCGCTGCGCCGGTGCGTGGCGCGGGGCAACATGCCGTACTCTGCAGTCACCCAGCCCTCGCCGGTGCCGCGCTGGTGCGGCGGCACTTTTTCTTCCACCGAGGCCGTGCACAGCACCTTGGTATTGCCAAACTCGATCAGCACCGAGCCCTCGGCATGCATGGTGTAGTGGCGCGTGATGCGCACGGGGCGCAGCTGGTCGGCGGCTCGGCCGTCGGTGCGGTTGAAAGTGGTCATGTGGTTTCCGGTGTCAAAAATGGGCAGACCTCCTGCATGGCCCCAGGCCCCTGCCATGCTCGCGGCCCAGGCCTGCAACCGCCGCGCTGGCAGTACCCCCTATCCCGAACTGCCACGCCAATCGAGAGAAGGGGGCGGCGCGAAGCGGCTCAGGGGCTTGTCATGCTTTGCGTGCGGCGGACTGGCGGATGGCTTCGTTGATCTCGGCAATGGATCGCTCAATGGCATCATCGTCGAGGTCATCCACCAGCCCATCGAGCGGGCCGGCCTGGATGGTCGAGGCGAAAACATCGTCGCTGATACTGTCGGTCGATACCCCTTGCGTGGACTCGAAGGTGTCAGGGGTTTCCCACTCGAATGCCACCACGGTGACGTTGTCACTGCCCTCGCCGGCCTTGCGCAAAGCGTTCTCGACCAGATCGGGCACCGCATACGACACCGTCTGCTGGCTGAGCTGGGTGGCAATGTCCTCATCGCTGAGCGAGCCCCACAGGCCGTCCGAGCACAGCAAGATGCGATCGCCCTGCTCCAGGTAAACGGGGCCGGTGACGTCGTAAATGGGCTTGGTGGGCGAGCCCAGGCAGGTGAACAGCACGTTGCGATTGATGCGGTCCAGCCCCGGCGGCGGCGCATTGCGCAATTCGAGGTAGGAATGGTCGCGCGTGCGGCTCAGCAACTCTCCATCGCGCACCATGTACAGGCGCGAGTCGCCGCAATGGATCCACGACGCGGCGCCGGCCTGCACCACGGCAGCCACCAGCGTGGTGCGCGGCGTGTCGAGCATGCCTTTGTCGGAGGCATAGCGCAGGATCTGGTGGTGGGCCGCCAGCAGGGCGGACGACAGGAACTCCTGCACATTGTCGAGCTGCGGTTTGGCCTGTCGCTGGAACAGGGACGCAATGGTTTGCAGCGCTATCTGCGCAGCCACCTCGCCCTCGGGGTGCCCGCCCATGCCGTCGGCCAGCACGAACAGGCCCGCTTCGCGCGTGTAGCAGTAACCCATGCGGTCTTCGTTCTTCTCGCGTCCCCCGCGGCGGCTGATCTGGAATACAGAGAATTTCATTTGGGTTTGGCCCCGATTCCCGTGGCTTCACCCACTTTTTGCACATTTTTCTTGGTGTCGGACACCAGGGTGTCGAGCTGCAGACGCATTTTCTCGGTCACCGAAAGCTTGGTATAGCGACGTTCGCCTTCGCGGCTGAGCTCTTTTTGCAGCGCAAACACCGACTGCGGGCGCGACAAGGGATCGAGCGCCATGCACCACTCCACTACCTCGATGAGGTTGTCCGAATACACGCCACGCAGCTTGGTCAGCGCCAGCGACAGGCGGTCTTTCTCGATGCGCTGGGGCGCCTCGTTGGGCGGAAAGCCCTGCATGCAGGCGTAGATGCAGGCGCCAATCGCATAAATATCGGTCCAGGGGCCCATGGACGAATCGCGCCGGTACATCTCGGGCGCGGCAAAGCCGGGGGTGTACATGGGACGGATGAAGTTGCCCTCTTTGGACAGCACTTCGCGCGCGGCACCGAAGTCGATCATCACGGCCTTGTTGTCGTCGGTGATGAAAATGTTGGCGGGCTTGATATCCAGGTGCAGCATCTTGTGCTGGTGCACGATGCGCAGGCCGCGCAGCACCTCGTCAAACAGCGAGCGGATGGTGGACTCGCGAAACACCTTCTGCGTCTTGAGGTCGCGCGCGGTGATGATGAAATCCTGCAGGGTGGCCCCCTCCAGGTAGTTCATCACCATGTAAACGGTTTCGTTTTCACGGAAGAAGTTGAGCACGCTGACCACCGAGGCGTGCGAGATCTGGGCCAGCGCGCGGCCTTCCTCAAAGAAACTCTTGAGACCCAGACGGTAGAGCGACAGCTTTTCGGGTGGCACCCTGGGCAGCAACTCCCCCGGGGCACGGGTGGCCAGGGAGGATGGCAGATACTCCTTGATGGCGATCTGCTGGCCTTCGGCATCCAGCGCCAGATAAACCATGCCAAAACCACCGGAGGACAACCGGCGTACCACACGGTAGCCCCCAATGGTGGTATCGGGAGGCAATGGCGCCGGCTTGATTTTTGACATATTTTGCGAAGATGACGCGGGTGTAGAGCGGAACCCGGATAATCGCCGGATCGCAAGCAACCATCAAAAAGTCCAATGCCAGTTTACAGCATGACCGGATACGCCAGCGCTCAGCATGGCGCCTCTGCCACTGGCGCTGATACCGACACCCGCGCCCCCCACGGCCGCCGGCTGGGGCTTGAAATCCGCTCGGTCAACAGCCGCTTTCTGGACCTGTCGTTCCGTCTTCCCGACGAACTGCGCGCCCTGGAACCTGTCTTGCGCAGTCTGCTGACCGCGCAGCTCAAGCGGGGCAAGGTGGAAGTGCGTGCCGCGCTGGAAAACGACGATGGCAGCAGCCTCCAGGATCCGGCGCCGCGCCTGCTGCAACGCATCAACTCGCTGCAGGATGCCGTGAAATCCTGGTTGCCCCAGGCGGCGCCCCTGACTGTCGCGGATGCGCTGCGCCTGTGCGCCAATGCCGGCGCTGGCCCCGAGGACTGGAGTGAGGCCGTGCCCCCCCTGGCGGAGCAGGCCCTCGCACAATTGCTGGCGGCACGCGCACGCGAAGGCGAGCGTCTGGCCGCCATGCTGCACGACCGGCTCGGCCAGCTGCGCAGCCTGGCGCAGCAGGCGGGGCCCATGGTGCCCCTGCTGGTCGAGCAGCAACGCCAGCGTTTCATGGAGCGCTGGAAAGAAGCCATGGCCCTGACCGACGGCTCCACCCTGCCCGAAGCGGCACGCGACCGCGCGCTCACCGAGGCCACGGCCTTTGCCATCCGCATCGACGTCGCAGAAGAAATCACGCGCCTGAACTCGCACCTGGACGAAATCGAGCGCTTGCTCCAAAAAGGCGGCGAAGTCGGCAAACGCCTGGATTTTCTGATCCAGGAACTGCACCGCGAAGCCAACACCCTGGGCTCCAAATCGGCAGCCCTGGACCTCACCCGCATCAGTGTCGACATGAAGGTGTTGATCGAGCAGATGCGCGAGCAAGTGCAAAATATCGAGTAATACTCATTTTTTGATAGCACCCAGCGAACATCACCCATGGATTACCCTGGAAATCTCTTTGTCGTGGCGGCTCCCAGCGGTGCTGGCAAATCCAGCCTGGTCAAGGCACTTCTCGAACTCGACTCCCACGTTCACCCGTCCATTTCGCACACCACCCGTGCACCGCGCGGGCAGGAAAAGCATGGCCGCGAGTACTTTTTTGCGTCAGAACCGGAGTTCGACGCCATGGTGCAGGGCAACGCCTTTGTGGAATGGGCCAGGGTGCATGGCAACCGCTATGGCACCTCCAGGAAGGCCATCGAGGAGCGCATCGCACAGGGCTCGGACGTGATCCTGGAAATCGACTTTCAGGGGGCGCTGCAGATCAAGAAAGCTTTTGCCAACGCCATCCTCGTCTTCATCCTGCCGCCGAGCTGGGAAGAGTTGCGCTCGCGCCTGGAACGGCGGGGTGAAGATTCGGCGGATGTCATTGAAGTTCGCCTCAAGAACGCAGCCATAGAGATGGCCCAGGTGAGCAAATTCGACTTCGTTATAATCAACGAGTTGTTTGAGCGCGCGCTTTTCGACCTGAAAGCCGTAGTTCACGCCCAGCGACTCAAGTACGCCGCCCAGCGCCGCGCCCGTGCTGACACCTTCCAGTCGCTCAATATCACCTGATTCCCGGAGAACACCGATGGCACGCATCACCGTAGAAGACTGTCTGGAAAAGATTCCCAATCGCTTCCAGCTCGTGCTCGCCGCCACATACCGCGCGCGCATGCTGAGCCAGGGCCATGCCCCGCGCATCGAAAGCCGCAACAAACCCGCCGTGACGGCCCTGCGCGAAATCGCCGAAGGCAAGGTTGGCCTGGAAATGCTGAAGAAGGTTCCCGGTTGATTGTTCAACCGGCACCTTGGAAAAAAAGCACCGCACAGCGGTGCTTTTTTTTGCGCTATGGGCGTCTCCTGCACTGCCGCGCTACATTTAAGGCATGAACGCGGTGCTCAATTCATTTTCTGCAACGCAAATTCGGCCCGACGACAACCCCGTCTCGGGCACGGTCAGTGCGTCAGCGGCAGCCGCCAATGCAGCGGCGGCCAGTTTTGCCGCGCTCACAGACCGCCTTGATTACCTGGACCCCGCCAGCATCGAACTGGTGCGACAGGCCTACCGCTTTGCCGACGAAGCACACCTGGGCCAACTGCGCAACAGCGGCGAACCCTATATCACCCACCCGATCGCCGTGGCTGCGTTATGCGCCAGCTGGAAGTTGGACGCCCAGGCATTGATGGCGGCACTGCTGCACGACGCCATGGAAGATTGCGGCGTGACCAAGGCCGATCTGATTGACCGCTTTGGTGCCCCTGTGGCCGAACTCGTGGATGGACTCACCAAGCTCGACAAGCTTCAGTTCAATACGCGCGAGGAAAACCAGGCCGAGTCCTTCCGCAAGATGCTGCTGGCCATGGCGCGCGATGTTCGCGTGATCCTTATCAAGCTGGCAGATCGCACGCACAACATGCGCACGCTGTCCGACATGCCGCGCACCAAATGGAGCCGGATTTCTTCTGAAACGCTGGAGATCTATGCACCGATCGCCCACCGGCTGGGCTTGAACCAGACGTATCGCGAGTTGCAGGATCTTTCCTTCCGGCATTTGCATCCGTGGCGTTATCACACCCTCTCCAAGGCGATCAACAAGTCGCGCAACCGGCGCCGTGACCTGGTGCAGAGGGTGCAGGCGGAAGTGGATGCTGCATTTTCCCGCATTGGCATGTCGGTTCGCCTGGCAGGGCGCGAGAAAACACTGTATGCCATCTACCAGAAGATGGATCTCAAACATCTGAGCTTTGCACAGGTTACGGACATCTATGGCTTTCGGGTGATTGTTCCCAACGTCACGGACTGCTACACGGCCCTGGGCATCCTGCACCAGATGTACAAGCCGGTGCCAGGAAAGTTCAAAGACCACATTGCCATTCCCAAGCTCAATGGCTACCAGTCACTGCACACCACCCTGGTAGGCCCTTCGGGCGTGAACATCGAGTTCCAGATGCGCACTGACGAAATGCACGTGGTTGCGGAGGCAGGTGTTGCGGCACACTGGCTTTACAAGGCCCAGGACAGCGACGGCAACGCGGCCGAGCGCCTGGGCACGAAGTGGCTTCAATCGCTGCTCGACATCCAGAACGAAACACGCGATGCCGCCGAGTTCTGGGATCACGTCAAGGTCGACCTGTTCCCGGATGCCGTGTATGTCTTCACGCCCAAAAGCCAGATCATGGCCATGCCACGGGGGGCGACCGTTGTCGACTTCGCCTATGCCATCCATAGCAACGTGGGTGACCGCACCACTGCGGGCAAGATCAACAATGAATTGGTGCCGCTGCGCACCGAGCTGAAAAATGGCGATGTGGTGGAAATCATCACGGCCCCCGTCTCTACACCCAATCCGGCATGGCTCGGGTTTGTACGAACGGGCCGTGCACGGTCCAAGATACGTCACTATCTCAAGACCCTGGCGCAGACAGAATCGGAAAGCCTGGGCGAAAAGTTGCTGACCCAGGCCCTGCGTGCCGAAGGCCTGGTGAGCCTCCCACCCATGGATGCCGAAACCCAGCCCATGTGGGACAAGTTGCTGCGCTTCACCGGAAACCGTACGCGCAATGAGCTGATGACAGACCTGGGCCTCGGCAAGCGCATCGCCAGCATTGTGGCCAAGCGCCTCATGGTTCTGATGTCGGAGCATGGACACCGGCCCGATGCGCTGCTCATGACCCGCGAACGCTATACATCCCATGAAACACTGTCTCAGGGTGCGGTGACGCTGGATGGCAGCGAAAATGCTTCAGTCCAGTACGCACACTGTTGCCGCCCCGTCCCCGGGGACAGCATTGTCGGATACCTCGGCCGCGGAGAGGGTCTGGTGGTTCACAATGCGCATTGCAGCGTAGCCAAACGGCTGCAGCACAAGGACAGCGAACGCTTTATCGCCGTGGACTGGTCAGACGAACCCGCTCGCATGTTTGAGACGGGAGTGGTGGTTACCGTAAGCAACGGCAAAGGTGTGCTGGCACGCGTGGCCGCAGAACTCGCCAATTCGGAAGCCGATATCACCCACGTGGACATGGACGACGAGGCAGCGCTGGACACCACAGATCTGCGCTTCGTGGTGGCGGTGCGGGATCAAGCCCATCTCGAAACAGCATTGCGGGGCCTGCGGCGCACACAGGCCGTGATTCGAGCGTCTCGCGTCATCCCGCAGGCCTGATGAAACAACGGAACATCGGCAATACAGTGTCAGATCCCCTTTTGCACTGGTTTGCCGGGGTACCGGACGCCCAGCACTTCCAGGCGATGCAAGCCGCTCGGTGCGGCCAGTGAAATTTCGTCACCCACCCTGGACTTCAGGAGCGCACGCGCTACCGGGGATATCCAGCTGACCTGACCACGTTTGCCATCGGCCTCATCAATCCCCAGGATGGTGACAGTACGCTCCACACTGCCATCTTCCAGGTACGTAACGGTCGCGCCAAAAAACACCTGGTCGCCTCCTTGGTGGATGGCTGGATCCACGATCTCCGCGATCTCCAGGCGTTTGGTCAGAAACCTGATACGCCGGTCAATTTCGCGCAACCGCTTCTTGCCATAGAGATAGTCCCCGTTCTCGGAACGATCGCCATTGCTGGCAGCCCAGTGAACGATGTCCACGATCTTGGGGCGCTCGGTGTCGATCAACGCCAAGAGCTCCGACCGCAGTCGAGCGTAACCTTGCGGGGTGATGTAGTTTTTTCCACCGACCGGAAGCGGTGGTGAAGTCAGATCACCATCGTCGTCGGCATCCGCTTCCTTGGTAAAGGCTTTGCTCATGGCTGCATCTTGCCCGAAAGAAGAAAAGCAATCGGCAAATGAAAAAGCCTGCAACTTTTCAGTTGCAGGCTTTAAACATTGGTGCGGCTGGCAGGAATCGAACCCACGACCCCTTGGTTCGTAGCCAAGTACTCTATCCAGCTGAGCTACAGCCGCTAAGCTTTGAATTATAGCATGAAAATCAGATCTATCTGAACTTCACACTATTTTTGACAACCACTCACAGCATCAGCTGCGCCAGCGTTCAATCATTCAAATCACAGCTGCAATTGTAATGCAACCGGACGGGGCCCTCCTCCAGATTCATGAATTTTCTTGTTCAAGAAAGCTGGGGTCGAGGCCCTGTCCGACTCCACGGTGATCAGGCTCTGCTCGGCCTTGATGGTGTCGCCGGGTGGAACCAGCACTTCGATGATGGCCACTTCGTCGATGTCGCCGATGTCGGGCACCTTCGCTTCTACGATACCCATGCATTCACTCCCATGTCGGCCAGGGCGCGTGCCACGATGCTTTCCGCATCGACCTTGAAGAAAGAGCGCAACGCCGCGCGCGTGTCGCTACGGCCAAAGCCGTCGGTGCCCAGCGTGCTGTAGCGCCGGCCCTGCGGCATGAAGGCGCGCACGCTCTCTGGCACGGCGCGCACGTAGTCGGTGGCGGCCACAATGGGGCCTGCGCTGGCGGCCAGCAATTGCGCCACGTAGGCATCAGCTCCGCGGGCCTCCTGCGCCATGCCATCGCGCGCCAGCTCGCTCCAGCTGGTGATGCTGAACACGTCCACGCCAATGTTGTGGTCAGCCAGCTGCTGGGCGGCCTGAACCACTTCGGTGACGATGGCGCCCGAGCCCAGCAAGGTGACGCGCTCGCCACCCTGTGGCCCGTAGCTGCCGAAGTGGTAGCCACCGCGCAGCACGCCCCCGGCCGCGCCTTCGGGCAGGTCAGGGTTGGCGTAGTTCTCGTTCATGAGCGTGACGTAATAGAACACGTCCTGCTGCTCGACCAGCATCTCGCGCATGCCCGCGTCGATGATCACGGCCAGCTCTCCCGCAAACGCCGGGTCGTAGGCCTTGCAGTTGGGAATGGTGGCCGCCACCAGGTGGCTGCTGCCGTCCTGGTGCTGCAGACCTTCGCCGCTCAACGTGGTGCGGCCCGATGTGGCCCCCAGCAGGAAGCCGCGTGCGCGCTGGTCGGCGGCGGCCCAGATGGCGTCGCCCACGCGCTGGAAGCCGAACATGGAGTAGTAGATGTAGAACGGCAGCATGGCCAGGCCATGTACGCTGTAGCTGGTGGCCGCGGCCGTCCAGCTGGCGATGGCACCGGCCTCGCTGATGCCTTCTTCGAGGATCTGGCCTTCCAGCGCCTCGCGGTACGAGAGCACCGAGCCGATATCTTCGGGCGCATAGCGCTGGCCGACGCTGCTGTAGATGCCGACCTGCTTGAACAGGTTGGCCATGCCGAAGGTGCGCGCCTCGTCGGCCACGATGGGCACGATGCGCGGGCCCAGCTCCTGGTCCTTGAGCAGGGTGCCGAGCATGCGCACGAAGGCCATGGTGGTGCTCATCTCCTTGCCATCTGCCTTGAGCGCGAACTGAGCGTAGCGGTCGATCGCGGGTACCGGCACCACGGCGCACGCGGTCTCGCGCTGCGGCAGGGCGCCGCCCAGCGCCGCGCGGCGCTCGCGCAGGTAGTGCATTTCGGGGCTGTCATCTGCGGGCTTGAAGAATTCCAGCCCCTTGGCCTGCTCGTCGGTGAGTGGCAGATTGAAGCGGTTGCGAAATTCGATCAGATCGGTCTCGTCCAGCTTTTTCTGGCTGTGCGTGGTCATCTTGCCCTGGCCCGCGCTGCCCATGCCGTAGCCTTTTTTGGTTTGCGCCAGGATGACGGTGGGCTGGCCGGTGTGGGCCGCCGCAGCCGCATAGGCGGCATGGATCTTCACCAGGTCGTGACCACCGCGCTTGAGGCGGTCGATCTGCTCGTCGGTCATGCCCTGGGCCAGCGCTGCCAGCTCGGGGTTCTGGCCAAAGAAGTTGTCGCGGTTGAAGCGGCCATCCTTGGCGGCAAAGGTCTGCATTTGCCCGTCCACCGTATTGGCAAAGGCGCGCACCAGGGCACCGGTGGTGTCGCGGGCAAACAGGCCGTCCCAGTCGCTGCCCCAGACCAGCTTGATCACATTCCAGCCCGCGCCGGCAAAGAGCTTCTCCAGCTCGTCGATGATGCGGCCGTTGCCGCGCACCGGGCCGTCCAGGCGCTGCAGGTTGCAGTTGACCACCCAGACCAGGTTGTCGAGCTTCTCGCGCGCAGCCAGCGTGAGCGCGCTCATGCTCTCGGGCTCGTCCATCTCGCCATCACCGAACACGCCCCAGACCTTGCGCGCGCCGCAATCGAGCAGCTGGCGGTGCGTGAGGTAGCGCATGAAGCGCGCGTGGTAGATAGAGCTGATCGGGCCGATGCCCATGGAGCCGGTGGGGAACTGCCAGAAGTCGGGCATCAGCCACGGGTGCGGGTAGCTGGAGAGGCCGCGCGCGCCGCTCTCAGGCGCGGTGATCTCCTGGCGGTAGTGCATCAGATCGGCCTCGCTCAGACGGCCTTCGAGGTACGCGCGGGCGTACACACCGGGCGCGCTGTGCGGCTGGAAGAACACGAGATCACCGCCGTGCGTGGCGTTGCGCGCATGGAAGAAGTGGTTGAAACCGGTCTCGAACAGATCGGCCGCGCTGGCGTAGCTGGCGATGTGGCCACCGAGTTCGCCGTAGGCCTGGTTGGCACGCACCACCATGGCCAGCGCGTTCCAGCGCATCAGCGAGGCCAGACGCTCCTCAATGGCAAGGTCGCCGGGGAACACCGGCTGCTGCTCAACCCCGATGGTGTTGATGTAAGGCGTGTTCAGCTCAGGCTGCCAGCCCATGCGCTGCGCGCGTGCCAGGCGGGCAAGTTCATCCAGGATCTGCCGCACGCGTGCCGAACCTTCGGTGGCGGCCAGCGACAGCAAGGCATCGCGCCACTCCTGGGTTTCTGCTGGATTGGTGTCTGCCGCAGTCAGCTGGGTGAAATGGCTCTGCTGGGTCATATCGTTCATGACAAGGGTCTCCTGAGAAGATCACGACTGTAGGGATCAATGGCAGGCAGTTGATATTGAATTGCGATGCATAAAATAGAAAAAAGGCATAAAACACCGCCAATACCATGAGGCAAAGCACAAATCACTTCGATGCTACCGATCTGAAGATTCTGTCCGAGCTTCAGGCTGACGCCAGCCTGTCCAATGTCGAGTTGGCCCGCCGGGTTCACTTGTCGCCCTCTCCCTGCCTGGCCCGCGTGCGGGCGCTGGAAGCACGGGGGTTGATCCGGCAATACGTGGCGTTGCTCGACGCGCAACAGCTGGGGCTGCATCTGAACGTGTTCATCTCCATCAGCCTCAAGCAGCAGAGCCGCCAGACTCTGCAGGAATTTGAAGAACGCATCACCATCCGTGATGAGGTAATGGAGTGCTACCTCATGACGGGGGATGCCGACTACCTGTTGCGTGTGGCAGTGCCTGACATGCCCACGCTGGAGAGCTTCATCCTGGAACAGCTCTCGCCCATTGCCCAGGTAGAGAAAATCCGCTCCAGTTTTGCACTCAAGCAGGTGCGCTACAAAACTGCGTTGCCACTGCACAACCTGTGATGAACCGCCCCGGAGCGAGGGGATGGCGAGTCTTTGAGCATCGTGTGCACGATGGGTGTCGTGGACACGATCTTGCGCAGAGGGATGTGCCCCATCAAGATGGGATCGCCAGCTGCTTGCGTTAGATGAAGGGTTTCCTCGATCTCTCTCCGAAGCTGCTGCTCTCCAGCCAAATCATGCACACAAGCCCGCACGCCGCGGCTCGCCTTCAACAGAGAGCCATTCCCCCACTGCCCGTTGGTTTGCTGCTGGAATCTGGGGTGAGTGTGCACTCTGGCCAGACCATTGAAGGCCCCACCGAGGAACTATTTCGTTGCCGGTGCTGGCGCTGCATTTGGGCAACTTGCCTACAGATGGCCGACAAGTACCGGAAAAGAAAAAACCCCGCTACTTTTTAGATAGCAGGGTTTCCTTATCTGTCTTGGTAGGGCGTGGCGGACTTGAACCGACGACCAAAGGATTATGAGTGGTAGTGAGCACTCACTTACGCTGCCATCGGCACCAGCAAAGAAAGAAGTATAACGACTCCGCCTAACTGCCGTACACCTCAAGAAACTCAAGGGCGCATGCAGTCTGTTGATTTCCATGCAACCGTAACCCACCATTTCCATCTCGATCTGACCCACCCTGGTTCGTGAACTTGATATTCACGTTGTGGATAAGTTCTTGACTGTCATCTCCTTCTTGGTGGTCTGTGGTGGTTGCTGTGCAGAGCTGTTCTTGAACCGGAAGCTGTCATTGCCGGTTTCCAGAATATGGCAGTGATGCGTGAGCCGGTCCAGCAGTGCCGTGGTCATCTTCGCGTCCCCGAACACACTGGCCCATTCGCTGAAGCTCAGGTTGGTGGTGATCACAACGCTGGTGCGCTCGTACAGCTTGGACAGCAGGTGGAACAGCAAGGCA